>NZ_LMME01000032.1:0-388465 GCF_001422125.1 Methylobacterium sp. Leaf85
CCCCGGTCAGGCCGCCCACCTCCAGTTCCATCAAGCGCTCGGCCGCAAAGCCGATCATCTCGCGTAGCAAATCCGCGTCGGCGCTCTTCTCCATCAGCCTGCGCAGGGTCATGATCTCGTCGGTCATCGGGGGGCTCTCGGGTTCGGGGTTGGAAGTCGCAACCCGACCCTACCCGGCAACCGCCGATGACCACCCTGAAGCTACACCACTGCCTGGGACACGACCGGTTTCGGTTTCATTCCCGCGTTTGGAAGTGCCCCGCATCGCGATCACCCATGGTCGTGATTTGTTCTATTTATGGCTATCCTAAAATAGGAAAACTTTCAGTTGAAATGCATCTCCTCCTGCTTCGCAAGGGGATTGGCCATAAAAAACGCCGCCCCGTGAACGGGACGGCGTCGATGAAAATGGCCGGTCGATGGGTTCCGGTCCGAGGACCGGAAGTGGAGTGATCAGGCCGCAGCCCGCTCCTTAAGCAGCTTCCGGTTGATCAGCATCTCGGCGATCTGCACCGNCGATGGGTTCCGGTCCGAGGACCGGAAGTGGAGTGATCAGGCCGCAGCCCGCTCCTTAAGCAGCTTCCGGTTGATCAGCATCTCGGCGATCTGCACCGTGTTCAGGGCCGCGCCCTTACGCAGGTTGTCGGCGACGCACCAGAACGAGAGGCCGTTATCGACCGTGGAATCCGCGCGGATGCGCGAGACATAGGTCGCATCCTCGCCGGCCGCCTCGTGCGGGGTCATGTAGCCGCCGGGCTCGCGCTTATCGACGACCAGGATGCCCGGCGCCGAGCGCAGGAGGGCGGTGGCCTCCTCGGGCGAGATCGGNCTCGTGCGGGGTCATGTAGCCGCCGGGCTCGCGCTTATCGACGACCAGGATGCCCGGCGCCGAGCGCAGGAGGGCGGTGGCCTCCTCGGGCGAGATCGGTTGCTCGAAGCGGTAAAGACCGAATGGGTCTACTGGAACAGCTCGTTCATGGCCTCCGTGCCAGCGCGGGAGACCGAATGATAGGTTGCCACCAGCACGCGGGTTTATCTCTGCCACGTCATGCAGGGGGCTCCGAATCCGTGGTCACCTCGGATGGCGTCGAGGGCTTGGTTTCGCGACAAGATCCGCCCGCCCGGTACACTCGCGCATTTCACATGAAGGGTGGCCGACGTATTGGCGCTGCCTTGTTCTGAGTCATCGGAGGAGGTGACCCACTGGACCGGAAGCGAATTGGCCAGACATGTCGGGATCTTTCTGCGCCCCGCGCAACGGATATGGGAGGCGCACCGTCAAGCGCATCGTCGACCTGCAGGACAATATCAAACGCTACATCGCCGAGCACAAGAGCCGCGTCCGCCCATCGTCTGGACCAAGCCGGTTGAAGCCATCGATCGACTTCCTGACGCATCCGTCTGAGTCAGCGCCCAAGCACTGCCCAGGTAGCGTATCATAAAGAGCAAGAAATAATGGAATATTCACTATTATAGTTTATAAAACTCATCTATATAAAATACTTTGCTGCAGGGCGGTTGACGATGAAGATTTTCCCTAGACGTTCTAATAAAGTTACTTCGCGGGTGCTTTCGCACGATCTGTGTGCAAAATTTCTCGACTGCATGTCTCATGCAATTTACGTCGTTGATCGAGATTCCCCGGTTTTCAATGTTGTCTACGCGAACAACAAATTCATGACGACCATGCGCGCCAATTCTATAGGAGAACTTACAAACATTTCAGTAATGGCATATCATACATTTGAACAGGGAAATGGACTCACGATAAACGATGTGGCCGGCCCTTTCGTGGAAAGTATCAACCGGGATGGGCACGCTAAAGCAACAATGAGATTTTTACGTTACGACAAAACGGAATTCATGGTCGACATTTATTGTGAGTCTGTGAGTGTCGATGGAAAAAGCTACGGAATCACATTCGTAGAGGACGCAAAATATATTGAAATACAAAATCAAAAGAGAATATATATGAATGGATTGACGGAAGATTTTGAGCAAACAGTTGGAAAAGTTTCTGGATCGGTCAACTCTTTTTCTGGTGACCTCCAAGAATCTGCGAAAATCATGACCAGAACAGCTATGGAAACCGCTGAGTTATCGTCCGTTATGCTTTCGGCGGCCGAGCATGCGGCTGCAAATGTCAGCATGGTTGCGGTCGCAGCCGAAGAGCTCGGCAGTTCCGTCCATGAAATTGCCCGCCAGGTTCAGGGCTCCGCGGGACTGGCTCAAGCCGCCGTGGGCGAAGCCAACCGCACCGTGGCCTTCGTCGGGGCGTTGCGCCAGACCTCGTCCCGGATCGGTGACATGGTCGGGATGATTTCCAGCATCGCCGGCCAGACCAATCTGCTTGCCCTCAATGCCACGATCGAGGCGGCGCGTGCCGGTGATGCAGGCCGCGGCTTCGCGGTCGTCGCCGCCGAAGTGAAGGAACTGGCGAGACAGACGGCGGACGCGACGAAGGAGATCGCTGCGCAGATCGGCGAAATTCAAAGCGTGACAGATCAGGCCGTGTCGGCCATCGACTCCATTACGGACCGAATCCGCGAGATCAGTGACGTGGCCACCAGCATCGCTGCGGCCGTCGACCAACAGGGAACCGCAACCCAGGAGATCGTGCGCAACGTAGCGCAAGCCTCGGCCGGCACCGCCGAAGTGACGGGCAACCTTGCCGGAGTCGCTCATGCCTCGAAGGATACCGGGGCCGCCGCGCAACAGGTTCTCCTCGTCTCGGATCAGTTGTCCTCCCAGTCCGAACACCTCTCGGAGGAGATTCGCCGCTTCTTGAGCACATTACGAGCCGCCTGATCGGCGAGCCCCACTGCAGGCTTCCGCGTGAATCAAAGGTCATCTAGGAGAGCGAGGTCGACATTTCCGCGAAGGTGATCTGCGAAACCTTGTAAGCTTTCCACCTCGCTGACGACCCGGCCCAGGCCAAAACCTTCTCGCCAGCCGGGCTATCGAGATCCTGCGGGCGAGCTTGAGGCTTGCCCCTACCTTTTCGCGATTTACGATGTGACCGCGGGCCGCCACCACCGAAGGCCACTAAGGGCGCCCCTCCGAATGGCGCCGCGCCGGATGTCGAGCGTTGGTTTGGCATGGCCAAACCACTCCTCCCCGATGATCTTTGGGATGACATCGCTCCGCCGGGCGATGATCCCCCTGTCAGCCTGATCCTCCCGGTCCAAGCCGGTTATCGTGGTGGCTTCAGCGAGCTACACCACGTCGAGGGACCCGACCGACGCGAAGAGCGATGTCACTCGGAGGGAGATGCGCGCCCGTCTACGGGACGAGCATGATCCCACGGTCGGAATCTCGACACGCTGTGGAGTTTCCTCGCCGCGCAGGGCCTATGCTAAAAAAACGCCGCCCCGTGAACGGGACGGCGTCAATGAAAATGGCCGGACGATGGGTTCCGGTCCGAGGACCGGAAGTGGAGTGATCAGGCCGCAGCCCGCTCCTTAAGCAGCTTCCGGTTGATCAGCATCTCGGCGATCTGCACCGTGGCCGGTCGATGGGTTCCGGTCCGAGGACCGGAAGTGGAGTGATCAGGCCGCAGCCCGCTCCTTAAGCAGCTTCCGGTTGATCAGCATCTCGGCGATCTGCACCGTGTTCAGGGCCGCGCCCTTACGCAGGTTGTCGGCGACGCACCAGAACGAGAGGCCGTTATCGACTGTGGAATCCGCGCGGATGCGCGAGACATAGGTCGCATCCTCGCCGGCCGCCTCGTGCGGGGTCATGTAGCCGCCGGGCTCGCGCTTATCGACGACCAGGATGCCCGGCGCCGAGCGCAGGAGGGCGGTGGCCTCCTCGGGCGAGATCGGGTGCTCGAACTCGACGTTCACCGCTTCGGCATGGCCGATGAACACCGGCACGCGCACGCAGGTCGCCGTCAGCTTGATCTTGGGATCGAGCATCTTCTTGGTCTCGGCTACCATCTTCCACTCTTCCTTGGTGGAGCCGTCGTCGAGGAACACGTCGATCTGCGGGATGACGTTGAAGGCGATGCGCTTGGGGAACTTCTCCATGGTCATCTGACCGGCGGTGAAGACCGAACGGGTCTGCTGGAACAGCTCGTCCATGGCCTCCTTGCCGGCGCCGGAGACCGACTGATAGGTCGCCACCACCACGCGGGTGATCTTGGCCACGTCGTGCAGGGGCTTCAGCGCGACGACGAGCTGCGCCGTGGAGCAGTTCGGGTTGGCGATGATGTTCATCTTCGAGAAGCCGGTGATCGCCTCCGGATTCACTTCCGGCACGATCAGCGGCACGTCGGGATGGTAGCGGAAGGCCGACGAGTTATCGATGACGACGCAACCGGTCTGGCCGATACGCGGCGACCATTCCTTCGACGTCTCGCCGCCGGCGGACATCAGGCAGATGTCGGTGTCGGAGAAATCGTAGGTGTCGAGCGCCTTCACCTTCAGGATCTTGTCACCGAAGGAGACTTCCTGCCCGGCGCTGCGGCGCGAGGCGATAGCCACGACCTCGTCGGCGGGGAATGCCCGCTCCGACAGAATGTCCAGCATCTCGCGTCCGACATTGCCCGTGGCACCGACGACGGCGACCTTGTAACCCATCTCTCCAACTCCGCTTCGTGATGCCCTGGCTCGCCGCCGTGGCCTGGCTCTTCGCCTCGGCTCCGCCGACAGGATTTCCGGGCACGTATCCGTGTACCGTTGCCAGTGGGGCTCGCAGAGGTTCCCGGTCTCGACCGGACCGACCGGCTGCGAAAACGCGCCGTACCGCAGACATGCCGGCACGCCCCGTCTCGTCCGGCCCGTCAAGGAAACCGGATATCCCGTAAGCGGCGGAGCAAGACGCTTCGTCTTCGTGGCTGTCAAGGGTTGCGCTGCACGCGAGACTTTCGCGGCGTCACAAACGGATCACGACGGCAGGCGCGCCGAGCCTTCGGCAAGGATTGATTCACCGCGAATTCCGAAACCTCGAACCGGACACACGGCGGGAAACCCGATCTGCGCACCCTCGACGGCATGGTCGCCACCCGAGCGGCGCGAGCCGCGAGAAATGCCGCCGGTTTCAGGGTTACATGCATCGCATCGCTGTTCAGGACGAGATCCAGGAATTGCCGGCTAGGCGCGCCCGCCGCCCGCTGGTGCGGTTCGCCGTGCCCTGTCTTACGGTCCTGATCTGCTTTGCCGCCGTCGGACGATTCGTCGGCGGTGAGCCGACGCCCCGCGATCCGAAAGCGGGCTTGGCCGGGGCGGTGGACGCGAACCATCCGGCATATGGTGCGTCCACCGCCGCGAACGTACGTCAGGCCCTTCCCATGGCCGCGTCGGCGCCGCGATACCGGCTCGACGACCCCGATGCCCTCGACCCGGCGAAGATCGAGCCCGCGCGCATCAACCCGGTCACGGGACAGCGGGAGGACAGTCTCTCTCAGGGGCGCTTCGACGCCAGCGAGGCGCCCTATCTCAGACTGACCATCGGCGAGGGCCCGAATCCTCCGGTCAGCCTGTTCGTCACCATCGCCCGGCGTGCCGCCGAGGGGCAGGGCCTCGCCGTGGTGCGAACCGGCGAGCGCGGCTCGATCGTGACCAAGTTCGGTCCGTTCGAGACCCTGGAAGCCACGTTGAGCGGTCCGGTGACGCGGGTCTGCACCGGCTTCTCCAATGCGGGGCAAAACGGGCCCGTGCCGGTCGCTCCGCGCATCGACGGTTGGCTCTGTGCGCCCTTGAGCCAGCCTCCCGAGCCGCGCGCAATCGTCTGCGCCCTGGACAAGATCGTTCTGAATGGCCAAGCTTTCCCGGACCTCGAAGCGGCGTATCGCGTGTTCGAGGCGAGGCGGGTGGACGGGTGCGCACCGCCGGTCGCAGCCGCACCCAATCGAGAGGCCGCCGGGGAAACCGGTTCGATCTCGAAGCTCCGAATTCGACATAATGAGGCGAAACTGCGGCGTACCGAACAAGCGCGGCCTTAAGCCGGGAACAACGGCGCCGCTGGCACGTCTACTCACCATGAATGGCCGAGTTTCTTAAGGAAATCAGGTCTATCCTCACACAGGTTCAACGAAGGTCCGTCATGCGCACTGCCACGATTGCCCTGATGGGCGCGCTCACCCTCACCGCCGTCGCCGCGAACACCGCCGCCGAGGCGCAGGGTCGCTACGCCCCCGGTATCCGCGTCAGCCAGCCGCTGCCGATCCGCATCCGTCCGCGCAGCTGGCTCGATGCCGGAAACGTCGTCGAGGCGAATAACGGTTCGATCAGCAACCCGGCGACCAACCCGCACTTCATCACGGCGAGCTACCTGAACTCGCCGCCCTACGGCCGCAACGATCGCTTCGGCGGTGCGATCCTGCCCGATCCGATCACCAACGGCCCGTTCGTCGGCGCCCGGTCGAGCGCGATCCACAATATCGACTTCTCCGGCGTCGATGCGATCGACCCGACATCCTACGTCTCGCGCAACGGCAGCCCCTACTAAGGGCAGTTGTCGGACGATGGACCGAAAATGGCGCCGACCAGGTTGGGTCGGCGCCTTTTTCATGTCCAGACGAGACCGCGGTTCGCGCTTCAGCGCACCCGCGACTTGAGAGCCGCCACGACTGCCTCTCCCATCCCAGCGGTCCCCAGCGGCGTGGCACCCTCTCCGGCGATGTCTTTGGTGCGGGCACCCGCCGCGAGGGCATCGGTGATTGCGCCGTCGAGAAGGTCCGCCGCCTCCCCGAGGCCGAACGAGTAGCGGAGCGCCATGGCGAGCGAGCCGATCATGGCCAGCGGGTTGGCAAGATCCTGGCCCGCAATATCGGGCGCCGAGCCATGGACCGGCTCGTAGAGCGCCTTGCGGCTTCCCTTCGAATCCACTGCTCCAAGCGAAGCGGAGGGTAGCATGCCGAGGGATCCCGTGAGCATGGCCGCCACGTCCGACAGCACGTCGCCGAACAGGTTGTCGGTGACGAGGACGTCGAACTGCTTGGGGCGGCGCACCAGCTGCATGGCGCAATTGTCGGCGAGGACGTGCTCCAGCTCGACATCGCTGTAATGCTCGGCATGGACCTTGGTGACGACCTCCTTCCACAGGACGCCGGACTTCATCACGTTGTGCTTCTCGGCTGAGGCCACGCGTCCCGAGCGCTTGCGCGCCAGATCGAAGGCCACATGGGCGATCCGCTCGATCTCGCCTGTGGTGTAGACCTGGGTATCCACGGCGCGCTTGGTGCCGTCGGGCAGGGTGGTGATCTCCTTCGGCTCGCCGAAATAGACGCCGCCCGTGAGCTCGCGCACGATCATGATGTCGAGGCCCTCCACCAGCTCGCGCTTGAGGGCCGAGGCGTCGGCGAGTGCGGGGTAGCAGATCGCCGGGCGCAGGTTGGCGAACAGGCCGAGATCCTTGCGCAGACGCAGGAGCCCCGCCTCGGGGCGGATGTCGTAGGCGACACCGGACCATTTCGGGCCGCCCACTGCCCCGAGCAGGATCGCATCGGCCGCGTCCGCCCGTGCCAGGGCCGCATCTGTGAGCGGAACGCCGTGGGCGTCGATGGACGACCCGCCGACGAGGTCGGTCTCGGTCTCGAAACTTGCGAGGCCGGTCTCCGCCAGCGCCCCGATCACAGTCGTCACCTGGGCCATGACTTCCGGGCCGATGCCGTCGCCAGGGAGGAGGAGGAGCTTGTAGGCGGTCATGGGAGCACTCGCGGCCAGGGGTGATGCGTCGGGCGGCTGTAGCGAGGGGCTCGGGCGCTTGGCAAGTGTTCGCGGTAGGGACCGGCAATGCCCGCGAGGTCGTCCGCGGCGTGAGCACCTTGCTCGGTCTCACGCCCGACGAGGCAATCGCTTCAGGTCTTTTGGGGCTCCATCTCTCGAGGGGATGGAGCTGTGGGCTGCCGGGATCATCAGAATGGGCACGGCTCGCACGACACTGCGATTTGCTCGGTCGCGGCCAGAATCGGCTGTTCGCGCCAGACGACGGGCGACGGGATCGCGAGATCCAACCGAAGCCGGTGGGCCAGCCGGGACGACGATCACCGCCCCGGCACCTGCTTGCATCCTCGACCGGGTGGCCGGCCGAAAGACATCGATGCGGCCTCTCACCCGTGCGGGTGGATCAGGCTGCTCTCACGGTGGTGAGGAAGCGTGCCACTTCGGCGTTGAGATGCTCGGATTGGCGAGATAGTTCGGAGGCCGAGGACAGCACCTGGGTCGCCGCCGCACCCGTATCCTCGGCCGCGCCGGCCACACCGGCGATGTTGCGGGTCACCTCGCCGGTGCCCGTCGCCGCCTGGGAGACGTTGCGCACGATCTCCTGCGTCGCCGCTCCCTGTTCCTCCACAGCGGCGGCAATGGCGGTGGCCACGACATCGATCTCGCGGATACGGTTCGTGATGCCGGCGATCGCCGCTACCGCTTGACCTGTCGCCTCTTGAATCTGTGCGATCTGGCTGGAAATCTCCTCGGTGGCTCGCGCTGTCTGGCTCGCCAGTTCCTTGACCTCGGTGGCGACCACCGCGAAGCCGCGTCCCGCCTCGCCCGCACGGGCGGCCTCGATGGTCGCGTTGAGGGCCAGCAAGTTGGTCTGCCCGGCGATGTTGGCGATCAAACCGACGACCTGGCCGACATGGGTCGCCGCTTGTGACAAAGTATGAACGAAGGCGGCGGTCTGGTCCGCTTCGGCGACCGCTCTCTGGGCCAGCGTGGCCGACCCGGTGACTTGACGGCCGATCTCCTGGACGGAAACGCCCAGTTCTTCGGCGGCGGCTGCCACCGTTCCGACATTCGTCGCTGCTTCCTCCGCGGCGGCTGCCACGGTGGTGGACTGGCTCGCGGTCTCCGCGGCAGTGGCGGTCATGGTCTGGGCGGTGGTCTGAAGCTCCGTGGACGACGATGACAGCATGCCGATGATGCCGCCCACCGCGCCTTCGAAGGTATCGGCGAGTTCGACCATCGTCCGGCGGCGCTCGGTCGCCGCGGCCTCGTCCGCGACGCGTCGGATCTCGGCCTGCTCGGCCGCCTTCTGCGCAACCATGGCCTTGATGCCTTCCACGGCCTTGCCGATCATGCCGATCTCGTCGCGGCGGCGGGTTTCGGCGATTTCGGCGTCGACCTCTCCCCGGGCCATGCGCTGCAGCACATCGGTCAGTCTGCGGAGCGGTCGTGTGATGCCGAAGATGACGACGAAGAGCGCGGCGAGCACGCCCGTGGCCACGCCCGCGGTGGACAGGATCATGGTGAAACGGCGGGTCGTCGTGGTCTGAACGGTCAGATCGTTGGAGCCCTTCTGGATCATCGCGTCGATGTCCTCCACCAACTGCCGACACGCGGTGAACAGCTTCTGCTGCACCGGATCGACTTTCGTATGGGCCACAGCCAGCGCCGCCTCGCCCATGTCCTTGTCGGCGAGTCCGCGCATTTCCTCGATGCTCCGGATGAACTCACCGAGGAGCGCCGCTACTATGTCGGTCTGAGCTTTGAACGTTGGTGCCGTTTCCCGAATGTTTTCGATCAACTGTGCCGCATTGGAGGGAAGCCCCTCAAAGGTGGCGCTGACACGCTTTCTGTCGCCAAGGTTGGGCTCCGCGAGGATGCGAAATGCAATATAGCTCATCTGAAAAACGGTACGATTGAGCCGGGCGCCCGCAGTCGCTCCCTTTGCATTTTTGTCGAGATAGACAGTATAAGAATCGTCGATGGCCGTCATCTGTGATGTTGCGTACCAGATGCAACCTCCGATGATTGTCGCCATCAATGAAATCACAAGCATAAGCTTATTAAATATTTTTAAGTTCGCCAACATGGCCGATGCTCTTCCGATGTGCCCGACTTCGTACTTATCATCCGATAATTAAATTTCTGTTTTTTTAATATAGAGCGTGAAGCGGCGCGGCGTTACAGCGATTGTCCACCACAGGTGGGACATGGACGGAACATCGGGGAGTCGAACGGACCTGCCCCATACCGGACCGAGGCGTTCACGGCATGTCGGAGCTGAGGCTCCCGGCCGCGTTCCCGGGGCTGCGGCACCGGGGACGGCTCAGTGCGGTCCTGCAAATCAGTCGGTGGTTCTCCGGTTCGACCGGATCGTGACGCTCAATGTCCCGAGCCGGCGAGCGCGGCACCCGGCTTCTGATGCGTGCCGACCTGGTCCACGAGCATTGCCGTCGCTTCGTTCATTCCGGAGATCTCGACCGGAACGCCGTGATGGCGAAATTTCAGCACCACTCGGTCCAATGCGTTGATGCTGGTGATGTCCCAGAAATGCGATGCAGCAAGATCGATGATGACGGAATCCAGGTCGTCCTCGCGGAAATCGAAGGCGGAGTGAAAGGCCTCGGCCGTGGCGAAAAAGATCTGCCCGCTCACCCGGTAGGTCCGCACCCGGCTCCCCTCGTCCCGCACCGAAGACACGCGGAAGAACCGGGTCACCTTGTGGGCGAAGAACAGGCCCGAGAGGATGACGCCGAACAGGACGCCCTTGGCGAGGTCGTGGGTGGTGACGACGACGGCCACCGTGCCCAGCATGACAGCGCTCGAACTCTTCGGATGGGTCAGCAGCGTGCGGACGGAGTTCCACTGGAAGGTATTGATCGACACCATGATCATCACTGCCACCAGGGCCGCCATGGGAATTCGTGCCACGTAGGGACCGAGCACGACGATGAGGAACAACAGGAACGCGCCGGCCCACAGCGTCGAGAGGCGGCCCCGCCCACCGGACGAGACGTTGATGACCGATTGCCCGATCATGGCGCAGCCGGCCATGCCGCCGAACAGGCCGGAGGTGACGTTGGCGAGGCCCTGGCCGGCGCATTCGCGATTCTTGTCGGAGGTCGTGTCGGTCATCTCGTCGAGGATGGCCGCCGTCATCATGCTCTCCAGCAGGCCGACCATTGCCAGGGTGAGCGCATAGGGCAGGATGATCCGCAGGGTTTCCAGGGTGAACGGGACCTGGGGCAGGGCGAAGACGGGCAATTCGCTCGGCAGGGCGCCCATATCGCCCACGGTCCGGATGTCGAACCCGAACCAGACCGAGATTCCGGTGAGGACGAGGATCGTGATCAGCGGGGAGGGGACCGCCTTCGTCAGGTAGGGCAGGCCGTAGATCATCGCGAGGCCGATGGCGGTCATCGCGTAGACGACCGGCCCTCGCCCGATGAGCTCCGGCATCTGCGCGAGGAAGATCAGGATCGCCAGGGCGTTGACGAAGCCGGTGACCACCGAGCGCGAGACGAATCGCATCAGATTGCCGAGGCGCATCAGGCTCGCCGCGAGCTGCAGGAGGCCGGTGAGGATGGTCGCGGCGAACAGGTAGCCGAGCCCGTGTTCCTTCACGAGGGTCACCATGACCAGGGACATGGCGCCGGTGGCCGCCGAGATCATGGCCGGGCGTCCGCCGGCGAAAGCCGAGATCACCGCGATGCAGAACGATGCGTAGAGACCGACCTTGGGGTCCACGCCCGCGATGATCGAGAAGGCGATGGCCTCGGGGATCAGCGCGAGGGCGACCACCGTTCCGGCCAGGAGTTCACGCGTGACGTCGGGAGCCCACTCGCTCCGGAGGTGCTGACGGTTCATGGATAAAGCTTTCGAGGGTCCCCGTGCGCGAAGCGTCGGCAGGGACAGGCATCTGGAGGCCCGGGCGCTTCAGCGCTCACCGGGCATGGACGGAACACGATATGCTCAGCCTCCGCCTACGGCGGAGTCAGGCCAAGAAAATCGATGAACCGCTTGAGATGCATGGACGCCTGATAGCATGGACCCGCCGCGATGCAACATCGCGGCGGGTCAGGGCACGGCTTACATTCGCGCCGCTGCCGGTCCCGCACGACGCCCAGGGTATCACGCCGTCATTCCGAGCGCGGCTACGCAGACCCCGAATGACGAGGGATGTCTTGGAGCCGGCCCAACCCCTCACACCAAGGAGATCCCGCGACCCGGAGTTTCGAGGCCCGCGGGCGTGGCGAAATTATTTTTAGACCTTACGCGCCACCGTGAACCGCGCCGCTTCCCGCAGAGTCTGGGCCTTGTCGCCCCAGCCGGAGACAGCCTCCTCGCAGATGCCGACGAGGCGGTCGCATTCGGCGCGGGCTCCGTCGATGCCGAGCCGGTCGACGAGGGTCGCCTTGCCGGCATCCTTGTCCTTGCCGGTGGCCTTACCCATGGCTTCCGGCGAGGCCTCGCGGTCGAGGATGTCGTCGGCGATCTGGAAGGCCTGGCCGAGGGCGAGCCCGTAGCGCCACAGGGCGGCGCGCTGGTCGGGTGTCGCTCCGCCCACGAGGGCTCCCGCATCCACCGAAAAGGCGAGAATGGCGCCGGTCTTCATCGCCTGGAGTTGGAGCGTGTCCTCGACGTCCAGGGAGACGGCGCCGAAGCGTCCTTCCGCGCCCAGATCGAGGATCTGCCCACCGACCATGCCGCCGAGGCCCGAGGCCTTGGCGAGGCCCAGTACGAGGTCCGCGCGGATCGACGGGTCCGGCTGCCATGCGGAATCGGCCAGGATTTCGAAGGCGAGGGTCTGGAGGGCATCGCCGACGAGGATGGCGGTGGCTTCGTCATAGGCCTTATGGACGGTGGGCTTGCCGCGCCGCATGTCGTCGTCGTCCATGGCCGGCATGTCGTCGTGGACGAGGGAGTAGCAATGGACGAGCTCGATGGCCGAACCGGCGGCCAGCGCCCCGGCCTCGGAGCCGCCCAGCATCCGGGCGGTCTCCACCGCCAGGAACGGGCGCAGACGCTTGCCGCCGCCGAGAACGGCGTGGCGCATGGCCTCCATCAGGCGAACGGGCCGCGTGATCTCGCCCGCCTGCGTCTCGGGACCGAGTCGTTCGGCCAGAAACGCCTCGACGGCGTCGGCCACGCTCGAAAGCTTGTGGGAAAACGCCTGGGAAGCGTCCGCCTTGACCGAAGCGTGGGATGCTTTTGGTGAGGTCATCGTAAGAAGGGCCTTGGTCAAGAATGGGCGCGTCGTTGTGCGGGAGGTACGGATTCAGGAACGGCGCGACGGCGCGGCGGAAGACAGCGATTCGCGATCACGCCATGCGCGCGATCTCGATTCCATCCGCCAAGGACGAAGGAAGCATTGGGTGAGGCGGTTCGTCGGCCTCGTCATGCTGCTCCCCGTCATGTTGCTGGCCCTGATTCTTGTTCTGGGGCTCGTCTATAGTGCGCTGACGCCGCCCTCAACCCTGATGCTGGCGCGATGGGTGAGCGGTAAGCCCGTCAGCCGGGAGGCCGTCCCCCTCGATGCGATCTCGCCGTTTCTCGTCCAGGCCGTCATCGCGTCCGAGGACCAGCGCTTCTGCCTTCACAACGGCGTCGATTGGGGCGCCCTGCGCGACGTGGTGGATGATGACGAGGGGCCGAGCCGCGGGGCTTCGACCATCTCCATGCAGGCCGTGAAGAACGTGTTTCTCTGGCCGGGCCGTTCCTTCATCCGGAAAGGCCTCGAAATTCCCCTCGCGGTCATGGCCGACGCCCTGTGGGGCAAGCGGCGGATGATGGAGGTCTATCTCAACATCGCCGAATGGGGGGAGGGCGTCTACGGCGCCGAAGCCGCTTCGCAGCGCTGGTTCGGAAAAGGCGCGCGGAACCTCAATCGCAGCGAGGCGAGCCTCCTCGCCGCCGTTCTGCCGAATCCGATCCAGCGCAACCCGGCCCTGCCGTCGCGGGGCGTGCGCGCAGTCGCCGCCCGCATCCAGGCAAGAATGAACGGCGTCGGCGGATTGATGGGCTGCCTTCGCTGAGTCCCAACACGTGGAGGCTCACCGCGACTCGTGCCATAGAGCCCTCCATTGCCCGGCAGGCGGCCGGGGCCGGCCCGTGATGGGGCGGATACGAGGCAAGACGAACACCACATCGGTAGCGGACGCGACATGGCCGACAGCACAACCTTCGACCTCACCCTCGAGCGGATCGCCCTGATCCGCCGGATGGTGGTGGCCTGGAACCCGGCCGGGCAAGGAGCCCCCATCGTGCATCCCGACGCACCCTATGGCAGCACCGACCGCGACGGGGACATCTTCAACGTCACCGGGGACGATGACGGAGCAGATGAGGAGCACCGGGCATTGGGCAAGGCGCTCGCGGTGTTCCTCCACAATGCCGTGCTGAAGCCGGGGCGCTACGCCTATCACAACACCCTGGCAAAGTTGTCTTCGGAGGATGTCGGCGACGTGTTCCGCGACGAGGCGACGGGCGAGACGCCCGAGCACGTCACCTTCGACGTCACGGCCGAACATCTGGCTCTGATTCCGAAGCTCAACCTGCTCTGGGACGAGGCCCGCGACGTCCCCGCCTTCGACACGGCAGAGCCCTATGGGGTGGGAACAGAACTTCCCTCCGTGCATCACGAGATGCAGCCGGTCTTGCAGATCTTCCTGCGGTACGGCGATCTCGCCCCCGGCCTTTACCGGCGACCAGATGGGGCAACCGTCTGGGCGGCCGTGTGACCGTCGTCCGAAAACCGTACGATCAAGGGCACGATCACAACGAAGAAGGCGAGCACATAGGCTGCGGCAATCCGCGAATGGACCAGGGTCGACTCGGCCGCAGCCCCCGCGCCCAGGATGCACAGCCCGATCCACGCCATCGCGAAGGTTGCGCAGGCGGCACCATAGAGTAAGCGCAGCCGTCCGTTGCGCGCCCGCGACGCGCCGACCCATGGCCAGGCCGCGGGAGCGGCGAGGATGCAGGCCATCAAGAGTAGGCCGCCGGTCTTATCCGGCACGGCGCGAAGGATCGCGTAGTAGGGCAGCGCGTACCACGGAGGAAGGATCGCGAAGGTGTCGCTCGAGGGCACACGTTCGGGAGGCGCAAGACCCGTGAGATTACCCACTGCACCGCCCGCGAGCAATGCGGCGGCAGCGAAGACCGCAGCTTTCAGGGTTGCGCTTCGGGTCCATTGCCGCGACGCGAGATGGAGAACGAAAAAATCGGCGGCCACGGCCACGGCCAGGAGAAGCGGGGTCGGACCGATAGTTCCGCCGCCCCGCGAGGTCGAGGCGGTCGCCGCGTGCGCTTCCGTCAGAAGATTGGCGATCACCGAACCTACGACGGGCAGGGTCGCCAGCGAGGCGATGACCCAAAAGGCGATCTGCCCCCATGGAATGAAGGTATCGAGGAAAAGGGCCGCTTCGCTCGCGACCCAGACACCGCACAGAAGGAGCCAGGTCAGAGTTCGCAGGCGACCGGAGACGCCGTCGTAGATGGAGACGAAGGCGTGCAGCCAGAGGCACAGGAACGCCGTCGAACGGAGGTCTACGAAAGCGGACGACGCGACGCCGAGAGCGGCGTTCGCGACGATCGTCAGAACGAGGAAGGCGCCGATGATCCGAGCGAACCGTGCGGGCCGAACCGCTCCGTCCGTCAAGGTTGAGGTTCTCAAGCCTGTCGTTTCTTCCGCTGCGCCAGGGTGCGCAGGCGCAGGGCGTTGAGCTTGATGAAGCCCGCCGCGTCGCGGTGATCGTAGGCCACGGCGCCCTCCTCGAAAGTGACGAGGTCCTGATCGTAGAGAGAGTTCGGGCTGGTGCGGCCGATGACGTGGATGCCGCCCTTGTAGAGCTTCAGCCGGACCTCGCCGGTGACCATCTCCTGGCTCTTGTCGATGAGGGCCTGGAGCATCTCGCGCTCCGGTGAGAACCAGAAGCCGTTATAGATCAGCTCCGCATATTGCGGCATGATCTGATCCTTGAGGTGCGCCGCGCCCCGGTCCAGCGTGATCGATTCGATGGCGCGGTGGGCCGGCAGCAGGATCGTGCCGCCCGGCGTTTCGTACATGCCCCGGCTCTTCATGCCGACGAAGCGGTTCTCCACGAGATCGAGGCGGCCGATACCGTTGTCGTGGCCGAGCTGGTTGAGCTTGGCCAAAAGCGTGGCAGGTGACAGTGCCTCGCCGTCGATGGAAACCGCGTCGCCCTTCTCGAAGCCGATCGTGACGATGGTCGGGGTGTCGGGGGCCTCTTCCGGCGAGAGGGTCCGCGAGTAGACGTAATCCGGCACCTCATCGGCCGGATCTTCCAGGACCTTACCCTCGGAGGAGGCGTGGAGAAGGTTCGCGTCCACTGAGAACGGGCTCTCGCCGCGCTTGTCCTTGGAGATCGGGATCTGGTGCTGCTCGGCGAAAGCGATCAGCTGCTCACGGCTCTTGAGGTCCCATTCGCGCCACGGGGCGATGACGGTCACATCGGGCTTCAAGGCATAATAGCCAAGCTCGAACCGGACCTGATCGTTGCCCTTGCCGGTGGCGCCGTGACAGACCGCGTCGGCGCCGAGACGTTCGGCGATCTCGATCTGCTTCTTGGCGATGAGCGGGCGGGCGATGGAGGTGCCGAGGAGATAGACGCCCTCGTAGACCGCGTTGGCACGGAACATCGGGAAGACGTAGTCGCGCACGAACTCCTCGCGCAGGTCCTCGATGAAGATGTTTTCCGGCTTGATGCCGAGCAGTTCGGCCTTCTTTCGCGCGGGCTCGAGTTCCTCGCCCTGGCCCAGATCGGCCGTGAACGTAATGACCTCGCAGCCATAGGTGGTCTGCAGCCATTTCAGGATGATCGAGGTGTCGAGGCCACCGGAATAGGCGAGCACGACCTTGTTGACGGGCTTCGGATTCGCGTCTGACATGGGGCTCGCTTCGGTTCTCGTGACGTGGGGGCGACTTATCAGCCGAGAGCCGCGTCGTGCAACCGGCATGCCGCAGGAGACGTTGCAGAGGTATCGGCCCCGCTTTCCACGGCCGCGGCAGCGGACCCTGTTGCCGCCCTGGCCGCGACAGCCGAAACTGCGTAATCCGACCCCACTCTTGATCCCACGCCGGAGATTCGACGAATGCCGAGACGGCCGACCCTCGAATTCTGGTACGAGTTCTCCTCCACCTACTCCTACCTGGCGGCCATGCGGATCGATGCGATGGCGCAGGCCGCCGGCGTCGACCTGCGATGGCGGCCGTTTCTCCTGGGGCCCATCTTCGCCAGCCAGGGCTGGAATTCCTCTCCGTTCAATCTCTTCCCCGCCAAGGGACGGCATATGTGGCGGGACGTAGAGCGTGAGGCGGCGCGGCAAGGCCTGCCGCCGCTGAAACGGCCCGACCCGTTCCCGCAGAACAGCCTGAGCGCCACGCGCGCAGCCACCTACGGCATGGATCACGACTGGCTCGTTCCGTTTTCGAAAGCCGTCTACGAGACCCAGTTCGCCGTTGGGCACTCCATCGCCGAACCCCAGGCCGTGGCCGGAATCCTCAACCGGCTCGGTCTCGACGGCACCGTGATCCTCAAGGCCGCGGCTCTGGAGGGCAACAAGGGGCGTCTGCGCGTCAACGGAGAGGAGGCGCGCTCGCGCGGCATCTTCGGCGCCCCGACCTTTTTGACCGGCGACGGCGAATTGTTCTGGGGCAACGACCGGCTTGAGCAGGCTCTCGCCTGGGCGACCGGTGACCGGCCGGGGGCGATGCGATAGGCGCCACTGATTCCTGGCCGAGACGGCCAAGTTGAACCGAGGCCACGAGGTTACCCTACGATAAAGGTCGGTCGCGCGCTTTGGTCGGGCCGCGACCGTGTCTTTCCATCCGTGAAGCGAGGCCGGTGAGGCCTCAGGCAGCCTCTTGTGAGGCGGTTCTCACTTTCTGCGTGGCCTCGTCGACCTCTTCGGTGGAGCGGGCGATTTCGCTGAGGCTACCGGTGATGAGGGTGACGCCGTTCGAGGCGGTCTGCATGCTGGCCGACATCTCACGGGTGACGGCGCTCTGCTCCTCCACCGCGGCCGAGATCGCGCTCGCGACCTCGTTCAGAGTCATGATCGTGTCCTGGATCGAGGTGATGGCCCCCACCGCGTCCTGCGTCGCCTGCTGGGTCGACGCGATCTGAGCGGTGATCTGTTCGGTGGCCTTGGAAGTCTGGGCGGCCAGCGCCTTCACCTCGGTGGCGACCACGGCGAAGCCCCGCCCCGCCTCACCGGCCCGTGCCGCCTCGATCGTGGCATTGAGAGCGAGAAGGTTGGTCTGTGCCGCGATGCCCTGGATCAGGGCGACGACCTCGCCAATTCGGGTCGCCGCACCGGACAGGCCGGCGATGATGGTGCTGGTTTCCTGAGCCTGCCTCACCGCCTGACCGGAAATTTCGGACGCGTGAGTGACCTGCATGCTGATCTCGGACACCGACGCAGCAAGCTCTTCGGCGCCGGACGCCACGGTCTGAATGTCGGCGGAGACCTGCGTCGAAGCCAGCGCGGCCTGACCGGCCTGCAGCGACGCACCGGAGGCGGATCCCGCGATGGCGTTGAGGTCGGTGGCGATCGAGATCTGGATGTCGGCGCGGCGCTTGCGCTCCAGCACCTGCCGCGTCACGTCGATGCAGAATTTGACGACCTTCAGCGGGCGTCCTGCACGGTCGAGGATCGGGTTGTAGGTGCCCTGAATGAACACCTCGCGGCCGCCCTTGGCGATCCGCCGGTACTCGTCGGCCTGATACTCGCCGCGGCCGAGCTCGTCCCAGAAGCTCTTGTATTCGGCGCCGGCGCGCAGAGCGGGATCGACGAACAGGCTGTGATGCTTCCCCTGAATCTCGGACAGGTCGTAGCCCATCACGTCGAGGAAGTTCCGGTTGGCGGTGAGGATGGTGCCGTCGAGGGCGAACTCGATCACCGCCTGAGAGCGGTTGAGGGCCTTGATCTGACCCTCGTTGTTGATCGACTGCATCACCCGTTCGGTGATGTCGGACGAGAACTTGACGATCTTGGTGGTTTTGCCGTCGCGTCCGAGGATGGGATTGTAGGTGGCCTGCAGCCAGATCTCGCGCCCGCCCTTGCCGATGCGCTTGAACTCGCCGGATTGGAAGGTGCCGGCGGCCAAGGCGGTCCAGAAGGCACGGTAATCCTGGCTCTCTCGGAACGCCGGTTCGACGAACAGGCTGTGGTGCTTGCCCTGGATCTCGGACAGTTCGTAGCCGATTGCAGCAAGAAAATTCCCGTTGGCCGTCAGTACCTTGCCATCGGTATCGAATTCGATGACCGCCTGAGAGCGATCCAGTGCGTCGATCTTGGACCGGAGATCGCTGTTCGTGAAGAAGTTCATCACCCTATTTGACGCGTAAGGGTTGGGGGTGGATCGCCGCGCTCGACCCTGCAATCTTTGATACGCTCGCGTTTCTATCTGCCAAGTTAACGAGATCCTCACTGGATCGCAAAAATCAGAAATCGCCCATCACGATAACGTTATAAAAAGTGAACAAGATGTATTTGTATTTCAAATCAGGTGAGTGCACTCGCCATTGAGTTTAGTATTTCTCAAATAGAACTATATATTTCCGTATAAATCCATGTCAGTTCTGCCTTTAGAATTATACAATATCGAATTTTTATCTGATTATTTTGATATTTGGTAAGACGAAGCGGAGGCCCTTTTAGGTGCCCGGTTCTGGGACATGGAACGATATCTCATTGACGGACGGACGGACGGACTGGCTGTGCCGGAACGATCCCCGTTGCGGGCACCGGCGGACTGGATACGGTCACGAACCGGGATTATGAGGCGCGACCTGCGGTGCCGAATGATTGGAAACCGCGCACATTCGAGGCTTGGTTCCCATGACCATCGACCGTCGAACTTTCCTAACCGGGGCCGTGAGCCTGGCCTCTCTCGTCGCCTCCTCCGGCGCGAGTGTGGCCCAGGGATACGGCCAGACCTTCAAGGTCGATAACGACGACGGCCGACCCATCGCGAACACGCGGCTCCCGGGCGAGATCGTCGGAGAAATCCCAGCGTTGAAGGGTGTCACATACGTGGGCGCCCGCGAGGCGGAAATCACGCTCTACGAGTTCTTCGACTACAATTGCCCGTATTGCCGGAAGGCGGCGGTCGACATGGTGTCGCTCGCCGCAAGCGATGCCGCCTTGCGGATCGGGCTCGTCAACAATCCGATTCTCTCGCCGCAATCGGCCCAGGCGGCGAAGGTCGCCTTGGCGATCCAGCGTAAGCTGGGCTCGGCCGCAGCCTGGACGCTCTACCAGAGGCTCCTCGCCAAGCCGGGCAAGATCGACGGCAGCGGCGCGCTTCAGGTTGCCGCCACCCTGGGTGTTTCCGCTTCCGAGATCGAGACGATCGCCGACAGCGACGAGGTGCGACTCGCCCTGAGGGCGCAGATGCGGATGGCCGCCGACCTCGGCCTCATGGCGACTCCCTCCTACGTCCTCGGCAATACCGGCCTGCTCGGGCATCCGGGAGCGAAATCCCTCGCCCGGATGATCGGCGCCATGCGCCGTTGCGACCAGATCGCCTGTTGACGGTCCTCGTCGTAGGCCCCGACCGATGCCACCCGGTCCGCGCCTCACCTTCGCCATCGTTTGCGCGGATTGGGGATGATCGCATGACCGCGCGCCGCACAAGCTTATGCAGAGCCGTCTTCGTCTTGCGCCTCCCCAACACGCATGCTAGGCCCTCGCCGCGCCGGGAGGACGGGTTTCAAACCTGTATTTCGAGGCGGTTCCCATTCCTGACGGTTTCAGAGCCGACGCCGAGAACGGTGTCATGGGCCGGAACCTCGGGCCGGATTAAAAGAGAGAGTGGCGCGTGGCGCAGACCAGTTCCGAGGCGGGTTCCCCGGTTGCAGGCGTAGCAGGTCGCTATGCCTCCGCGCTGTTCGAGCTGGCCCGCGACGAGCGCCAGATCGATGCGGTGGCCGCGAGCCTTCAGCAATTCGACGGCCTTTTGAACGAGAGCGCCGACCTGATGCGCCTCGTGCGCAGCCCGGTCTTCACCGGCGAGCAGCAGGAAGCCGCCATCGGCGCCATCCTCGACAAGGCCGGAATCACTGGG
Organism: Methylobacterium sp. Leaf85; assembly: GCF_001422125.1. NCBI lineage: Bacteria > Pseudomonadati > Pseudomonadota > Alphaproteobacteria > Hyphomicrobiales > Methylobacteriaceae > Methylobacterium > Methylobacterium sp. Leaf85. The sequence goes on from NZ_LMME01000032.1 coordinate 20,761, forward strand.
CTCGGCGCCAACTTCATCCGTCTCGCCGCCGCAAACCGGCGCCTGTTCGTGCTGCCGGACATGATCCGCTGCTTCAATCGGCTCGTGGCCGCTTCGAAGGGCATCGTGCGGGCCGAAGTCACGGTGGCCGAGCGCCCCTCCGACGCCGTCCTTGAAGAGATCAAGGCTTCTTTGCGCGATGTCGCCCGGTCCGAGATCGATCTCGACCTGCGGGTGGATCCGGCCCTGATCGGCGGTCTCATCGTCAAGATCGGCAGCAGGATGGTGGATGCGTCCCTGCGGACCAAGCTCAACGGTATTCGACTCGCGATGCGGGAAGCCTGAGGTCGGCGCCCCGGCGCACGACCGCTCCCGTTTTCTCCACAGCAACTTCGTTCCGAATTTAAAGAGGCCAGACGATGGACATCCGCGCTGCCGAGATCTCCGCGATCCTGAAAGAGCAGATCAAGAATTTCGGCCAGGACGCCGAAGTCACCGAGGTAGGCCAAGTGCTCTCCGTAGGTGACGGCATCGCCCGCGCCTACGGCCTCGACAGCGTCCAGGCCGGCGAGATGGTCGAGTTCGAGTCGGGCGTGCGCGGCATGGCTCTCAACCTCGAGCAGGACAACGTCGGCATCGTGATCTTCGGGTCCGATCGCGACATCAAGGAAGGTCAGACCGTCAAGCGCACCGGCGCCATCGTGGACGTTCCGGTCGGCAAGGCACTCCTCGGCCGCGTCGTCGACGCGCTGGGCAACCCCATCGACGGCAAGGGCCCCATCGCCACCACCGAGCGTCGCCGCGTCGACGTGAAGGCGCCCGGCATCATCCCGCGCAAGTCGGTGCATGAGCCGATGGCCACCGGCCTCAAGGCCATCGACGCCCTGATCCCCGTCGGCCGCGGCCAGCGCGAGCTCATCATCGGCGATCGCCAGACCGGCAAGACCGCCATCGCCCTCGATACGATCCTCAACCAGAAGCCGGCCCATGCGGGCACCGACGAGAACGCCAAGCTCTACTGCGTCTACGTCGCCATCGGCCAGAAGCGCTCCACCGTCGCGCAGTTCGTGAAGTCCCTCGAGGACAACGGCGCGCTGGAATACTCCATCGTCATCGCCGCCACCGCCTCCGACGCGGCACCGATGCAGTTCATCGCCCCCTTCGCCGGCTGCGCCATGGGTGAGTATTTCCGCGATAACGGCATGCACGCCGTGATCGTGTACGACGATCTCTCCAAGCAGGCCGTGGCCTACCGCCAGATGTCGCTGCTGCTGCGCCGCCCGCCGGGCCGCGAAGCCTATCCCGGCGACGTGTTCTACCTGCACTCGCGCCTGCTCGAGCGCGCCGCCAAGATGGGTGACGCCGCCGGCAACGGCTCGCTGACCGCGCTTCCGGTTATCGAGACCCAGGCCAACGACGTCTCGGCCTACATCCCCACCAACGTGATCTCGATCACCGACGGCCAGATCTTCCTCGAGACCGACCTGTTCTACCAGGGCATCCGTCCGGCGGTGAACGTGGGCCTCTCGGTGTCCCGGGTGGGCTCGTCGGCACAGACGAAGGCGATGAAGAAGGTCGCCGGCAAGATCAAGGGCGAGCTCGCCCAGTACCGCGAGATGGCTGCCTTCGCGCAGTTCGGCTCGGATCTCGACGCCTCGACCCAGAAGCTCCTGAACCGCGGCTCGCGCCTCACAGAGCTCCTGAAGCAGCCGCAATTCTCGCCGCTGAAGATGGAAGAGCAGGTCGCGGTGATCTATGCCGGCGTGAACGGCTATCTCGACGCTCTGCCCGTGTCGAAGGTCCGTCCCTTCGAGGACGCGCTGCTCTCGACCCTGCGCACCAAGCACGCCGATCTGCTCACCAAGATCCGTGACTCGAAGGATCTGTCCGACGACAGCGCGAAGACGCTGAAGGGCGTCGTCGAGAGCGTCGCCAAGTCGCTGGCCTAAAGCCAGTCGATGATCCCCTCCCTTAGCGGGGAGGGGACTGGGGTGGAGGTGTGCCGGACCGGCCGAGACCTCTTCGACACCACCCCCAACTCCGGCTCTTCCTCACTCGAGGGGAAGAGAGATGGCGTCGAACCGCACCGAACGGATCTGGAAGTCACCCCATGGCGAGTTTGAAGGATCTGCGTAACCGCATCGCTTCGGTGAAGGGCACGCAGAAGATTACCAAGGCGATGCAGATGGTCGCCGCCGCAAAGCTGCGGCGGGCGCAGAATGCCGCCGAGAACGCACGCCCCTATGCCGAGAAGATGTCCCAGGTGCTCGGCAACCTCGCCGCGAACCTCGTCGGTGGTGTCCAGGGTCCGAAGCTTCTGTCCGGCACGGGAGCCGACAAGGTTCACCTGCTGGTCGTCTGCACGGCTGACCGCGGCCTCTGCGGCGGCTTCAACTCGTCAATCGTGCGTTTGGCCCGCGAGCACATCCGCACGCTGACGGCCGAGGGCAAGACGGTGAAGATCGTCACGGTCGGCAAGAAGGGCTACGACCTCCTGCGTCGCCAGTACCGCGACCAGATCATCGAGAGCCGTGACCTGCGCGGCAACAAGCCGGTGGATTACGAGTTCGCCGCCGAGATCGCGCAGAGCATCATCTCGCGTTTCGACGACGGCGAGTTCGACGTAGCGACGCTGTTCTATTCGCGCTTCCGCTCCGTCATCGCCCAGGTGCCGACCGCCCAGAAGCTCATCCCGGCCGAGCTGCCCGCAGCCGGCGGTACCGCTCCGGATGCCTCTCTGGAGTTCGAGCCGAGCGAGGAAGCGATCCTCGACACGCTCCTGCCGCGCAACCTCACCGTCCAGGTGTTCCGCGCTCTCCTGGAGAACGCGGCCTCCGAGCAGGGCGCACGCACGGGTGCCATGGATTCCGCCACGCGCAACGCGGGCGAGATGATCAAGAAGCAGACGCAGATCTACAACCGTACGCGTCAGGCCATGATCACCAAGGAACTCATCGAAATCATCTCGGGTGCCGAAGCGCTCTAAGCGCTCCCCGTCGCCCTGACCGCAACATATTCGAAGGACCCGTAACATGGCGAACACCGCTCTCCCCGGCGCCGGCTCCAACAAGGTCGGCAAGATCACCCAGGTCATCGGCCCCGTGGTCGACGTTCACTTCGACGGCCACCTGCCGGAGATCCTCAACGCCCTCGAGACCAAGAACAACGGCAACCGCCTCGTTCTCGAAGTGGCCATGCAGCTCGGTGAGAGCACCGTGCGCTGCGTTGCCATGGACACGTCGGAAGGCCTCGTTCGTGGCCAGGAAGTCACCGACACCGGCGAAGCCATCAAGGTACCGGTCGGCTTCAACACCCTCGGCCGCATCATGAACGTCATCGGCGAGCCAATCGACGAGGCCGGCCCGATCCAGTCGGACACCCTGCGCGCCATCCACCAGCCCGCGCCGTCCTACGCCGAGCAGTCCACCGAGTCGCAGATCCTCGTCACCGGCATCAAGGTGGTCGATCTCCTCGCCCCTTACGCCAAGGGCGGCAAGATCGGCCTGTTCGGCGGCGCCGGCGTCGGCAAGACCGTGCTGATCATGGAGCTCATCAACAACATCGCCAAGGTGCACTCGGGCTACTCGGTGTTCGCCGGCGTCGGTGAGCGCACCCGCGAGGGTAACGATCTCTACCACGAGATGATCGAGTCCAAGGTCAACATGGACCCGAAGGAGAACAACGGCTCGGCCGAAGGCTCCAAGTGTGCGCTCGTCTACGGCCAGATGAACGAGTCCCCCGGCGCCCGCTCGCGTGTCGCGCTGACCGGCCTCACCATCGCCGAGGATTTCCGCGACCAGGGCCAGGACGTGCTGTTCTTCGTGGACAACATCTTCCGCTTCACCCAGGCCGGCTCGGAAGTGTCGGCTCTCCTCGGCCGCATCCCCTCCGCCGTGGGTTACCAGCCGACGCTGGCCACCGATATGGGCGCCCTCCAAGAGCGCATCACCACCACCACCAAGGGCTCGATCACCTCCGTGCAGGCCATCTACGTGCCGGCCGACGATCTGACCGATCCGGCGCCCGCCGCTTCGTTCGCCCACTTGGACGCCACCACCGTGCTCTCGCGGTCCATCGCCGAGAAGGGCATCTACCCGGCCGTGGATCCGCTGGACTCGACCTCGCGCATGCTCAACCCCGCCGTTCTCGGTGAGGAGCATTACGACGTCGCCCGCCGCGTCCAGCAGACCCTGCAGCGCTACAAGGCCCTGCAGGACATCATCGCGATCCTGGGCATGGATGAGCTCTCGGAAGAGGACAAGCTCACCGTCGCCCGCGCCCGCAAGATCGAGCGCTTCTTCTCGCAGCCCTTCTCGGTGGCCGAGATCTTCACCGGCTCGCCCGGCATCCAGGTCCCCCTGGCCGACACGATCAAGGGCTTCAAGGGCCTGGTGAACGGCGATTACGACGACCTGCCGGAGGCGGCCTTCTACATGGTCGGCACGATCGAGGACGCCAAGGAAAAGGCGAAGAAGATCGCCGCCGCGGCCTGAGCGCATGAACGCCAAGATTGGCCTTCTCCTCGTCGGACTCGTGGTCGGCGCCCTGGCCGGGTATCTTACCCGGCCTCAGGCTGCCGAGATCAGGATCGGCGACTTCAGCCTCGAGGTTCAGGGCGACAAGCCGGCAGGTACCAACGGCGGCTCATTGACCACCGGCCAGATGCAGCACATCGGCATCTTCGCCGTGATCGGTGCGGCCCTCGGCCTCGGGGTTGGCTTCGTCGCTGGTCGGGCACGCGCCTGAAACACATTATGGCGCAGGGCTCAGGCCGCTGCGCCATCGGTTCTAAATGACAACCCGAATCGGGACTCGCGACGTCATGGCCACTTTCCAGTTCGATTTCGTCGGCCCCGAGCGGACGGTCTATTCCGGTCAGATCGAGGCCGTGCAGCTTCCCGGCGTCGAGGGCGAGATGACCGTGCTGCCGGGTCATGCTCCGGTTCTCACCGCACTCAAGGTCGGCGTCATCGTCATCAACGAGGCGGGGCATGCCGGCAAGCGCGTGCTGGTGCGCGGTGGCTTCGCCGATATCGGACCGACGATGGTCACCGTGATCGCCGAGCGAGCCAACCCGTTCGAGGAAATCACGCCCGATTCCCTCGACAAGGATATCGCCGCCCTCGAGTTGCAGCGCGATGCCACCGAAGATTTCGCCAGGAAGGACGAGATCAGTGGTCAGATCGTCCAGCTTCAGGATGCCAAGGTCGCTCTCAACTTCTGATTTCTTCGCCGCGCTCAGGCTTTCGAGCGGGCGGTGGCGACGGCATGATCGAGGAGGAGGGTGCGCTCCTCCTTCCCGGAGGGACATCCCCGTTCGAGCCAGAAAGCATGGCTGGCTGCGAGTCCCTTCCCGATCGAACGGCCCGGTGGGACGCCCGCCGCGATGAGGTCGCCCCCGCTCAGGGGAAAGACGGGTACGGGTTGGGTGCCGTCGAGGAACCGCTCGAAGGCCAAGCGAGCCTCCACGCTCATCTCACTCATTCGCTGGTCGCCCTTCGCGGCGACGACGAGGGCCAAGCCGCCCAGATCCTGTGTCGCGACGAGGCGCCGTACATCTGCCGCCGCAATGACGGGCAGACGCTCTATCGCCCCCCTCGCCGCCGCATACGCCTGAAGACAGGCGTGCTCCTCGTTCGATAGGCGCAGCGATTGTCTCAGTCGCTCGGCATCGGTGCCGGAATCGACGGCCAGGGCGGCGAGCCGTGCGACAGCGCTCTGCGGCAAGCCATGATTCGCACTCATCGAAACGGCCCGTTCCAGGCGGTCGAGATGACCTTCGGCGCCGACAATACGTGCTAGCAGCCCGGCTCCCCTCATTTCTGCGACGGCTTGGACGGCGCCCGGCGCTTCCAGGAGCTTCAGGAGTTCCGAACGAACCCGTTCGCGCGACAGGCCGTCGAGGGCCTCCGCCGCGTCGGCCGCTGCCCGTAACCCCTCCTCGTCGGGTGCTCCGATGCCGTAGCGGGCATGGAAGCGGAAGAAGCGCAGGATGCGCAGAGCGTCTTCGCGGATTCGGGTCGCCGCATCCCCGATGAAGCGGACGCGGCCCGCGTGAAGATCCGCTTCGCCTCCCGTCGTGTCGTGCAAGGCGCCGTTCCCGCTCAGGGACAGGGCGTTGATCGTGAAGTCGCGGCGCTCGGCATCGCGGGCGAAATCGCGCCCGAACCTCACCACCGCATACCGCCCGTCGGTCTCGACATCCTCCCGGAGGGTCGTCACTTCGAACGCCCGGCCGTCGAACAGGATCGTCACCGTTCCATGCTCGATCCCGGTGGGGATTGCCTTCAAGGAGGCGGCCGTTGCCCGCCGCATCACATCCTCGGGCAGCAGAGTGGTGGCGAGATCGATGTCGGACCCGACCCGCCCGAGCAGGGCATCGCGGACGACCCCTCCGACGATCCGGGTTTCCTCTCCTGGCGCCTTCAGCACGGAAAGCACGTGCGAGATGGCCTGATCCGCAAGAAGGGCGTTCAGCCCGTCCCGCTTGAGATCACGGATCGTCACTGGAAATGGCCCGGAACGACCTGGCCGTTCTCGATGCTCGGCGGGACATAGCCGCCGCGATGCTTCTCGCCGGTCAACCCCACGACGACGAGAGACAGGATCACCAGAACGAGCCCTCCCATGGTCAGGCGGAACACCGACCCTTCCCAATGGGCGCCATGACGCGGGTTGCGGCCCCTGATCGCGAGATAGAGGCCGAACAGCACGAAGGGCAGCAGGAAGATGAGGGCTTCTTCGAAAAGGCGACGGATCATGTGGCTTTCACGGGGTGGTGGAAGCCCGTCATGTCACGGAAACAGGCGTTCGTGGAGATTGTTCACGATCCCTGCCGTCACACCCCAGATCATGCGGTCCCCGAAAGGGATCGCGTAGTAGCGGCGCGGGCGATCCTGCCAGACCCCGACGCCGAGCCGGCGGCGAACCGGGTCCATCAGGCGAGCGAGAGGGACTTCGAAGACGTCCGCCACCTCGGCCGGATCGAGATCGAGCCGTGCCCCTCCTGCGCAGAGCCCCACCACCGGCACCACGAGGAAGCCCGTGGCCGACAGATAGGGGTCGAGATAGCCGAGGATCCGGATGTCGTCGGGGCGAAGGCCGATCTCCTCCCGGGCTTCGCGAAGGGCGGCATCGGCCGGGCTCCTGTCGGAGGGTTCGATCTTGCCGCCGGGAAAGGCGATCTGGCCGGAATGGTCCCGCAGGTGCGAGGCCCTGACGGTGAAGAGCACGGAGAGCTCCGCGTCCCTGACGATGACGGGGACCAGCACCGCCGCTGGCCGGTGCGGTCTGCCCGGAGGGATCGCGATACCGATGGGATCGAGGTCGTGGTCTCCGCGTGGGTTCGAGATCGGGTCACCGGCCTTGGGCGGAGTTGGCAAGAGGCCCCGCCCGGCCCTGTCGAGCAGGTCGGACAGCGCGTCGAAGCTCATGCGCCTTCGCTGCGCGCGACGGTGTGAAAGCTGCCGCCGCCGGCGATGCCGAACCACGAGACGCCATCGATCAGGCGTTCCTCTCCCAGCGCCAGGAGGTCGTAGGTCGTGGCGCGGGTGAGGAGCGCCCAGAGGTCGCGGCGGACATGGACATAGGGGCGCAAGCCTCCGTCGCCGCCTTCCTCGAAGCGAAGGGCATGGTTGGCGTCGACGGTGACGAGATCGTCGACATTGGTGCGGAACGCGATCCGCCGGGCCTCGCCTTCCCCCTCCGCCGCCATCTCCACGGCAGCGAAGGGCGCATCGTCCACGACGATGCCCACGCTCTCCACCGGCGTCACCAAGACGATGCGGCCATCGGGCTCCCGCCGCAGGATGGAGGAGAACAGCTTGACGAGGGCCGGGCGGCGGATCGGCGAGCCGTTGTGGAACCAGGTTCCGTCCGCGGCGATCCGCATGTCGATCTCGCCGCAATAGGGCGGATGCCAGCGCTCCACCGGCGGCAACCCGCGTTGGGGTATCCCGTCGAGCGCCAGGCTCAGCCTGGCGAGAGCCGGGTCCGGTGTCTGCTGTTCCGCCTGAGTCATGGTCTCAGGAGATACCGCGTTTCCGAGATTTTGAAACTGCCCTCGATTTGGGAATCGATGCCGAAGCGAGTGTTGGCACTCAAAGTTTCGCTGCGTTGCATCCTGCTCCAGACCCAATGCGAGCACATGCGAATACGAACGAGTTCAATCAAACGCTTAGCGATTTGTGCAATGCAAAAATATTCGCTGCGAAAATAGCTAGACAGCATTTGCTCTTGTCTCGGAAGTTTGGCACTCAGAGCAGGCATCCCAGGTAGGGAATGCCTAAAACGCATCAAGCGCCTCGTCCCACGGCCAGCCAGCCGAGCTTCGTCATCACGATAACAACGCAAGGACGGTAGAATGACCGCATTGTTGCTTATCATCCTGGGCGGGCTGTGCGCCGTCGCCTACGGTATCGTCACGATCAACGACGTGATGAAACGCGACGCTGGCACCCAGCGGATGCAGGAGATCGCCGGGGCGATCGCGGAAGGGGCACAGGCCTATCTGCGCCGGCAATACGCCACCATCGGCATCGTCGGCGTGGTCCTGTTCGTGGCGCTCGCCTATTTCCTGGGGCTCAAGGTCGCCATCGGCTTCCTCATCGGCGCCGTACTCTCGGGAGCGGCCGGCTTCATCGGGATGAACGTGTCGGTTCGCGCCAATGTCCGCACGGCGCAGGCGGCCTCCACCTCCCTCGGAGCGGGGCTCGACGTCGCGTTCAAGTCCGGCGCCGTCACCGGCATGTTCGTGGCCGGTCTCGCGCTCCTCGGAGTCGCTCTGTACTACACCTTCCTCACCCGCGTTTCGGGCCTCGCGCCCGCCAGCCGCGAAGTCATCGATTCCCTGGTGGCGCTCGGCTTCGGCGCATCCTTGATCTCGATCTTCGCCCGCCTCGGCGGCGGCATCTTCACCAAGGGCGCGGATGTCGGCGGCGATCTCGTCGGCAAGGTCGAGGCTGGGATTCCGGAAGACGATCCGCGCAACCCCGCCACCATCGCCGACAATGTGGGTGACAATGTCGGCGACTGCGCCGGCATGGCGGCCGATCTGTTCGAGACTTACGCGGTGACCGTCGTCGCCACCATGGTGCTCGCGGCGATCTTCTTCGCCGGCCAGACCGATGTCGGCGGCCGCAACGTGCTGGAGGCGATGCTGCTCTATCCGCTGGCCATCGGCTCGGCCTGCATCCTCACCTCCATCGCCGGCACCTATGCCGTGCGGCTCGGGGCCAACCAGTCGATCATGGGAGCGCTCTACAAGGGCCTCGTCACTGCAGGCGCGCTCTCCATCGTCGCCATCGCGCTGGTCAATTTTGCACTGTTCGGCGGTTTCGCCACCGAGTTCAAGACCAACGCCGGGGTCACCTTCACCTCCGGCGGCCTGTTCGGCTGCGCCGTGATCGGCCTCGTCATCACCGCGCTCATCGTGGTGATCACCGAATACTATACCGGCACCAACTTCCGCCCGGTGAAGTCCATCGCCGACGCCTCCGTCACCGGCCACGGCACCAACGTGATCCAGGGCCTGGCGATCTCGCTGGAATCGACGGCCCTGCCGGCGCTCGTCATCGTGGCGGGCATCATCTCCACCTACTCGCTGGCGGGCCTGTTCGGCATCGCCATCGCCGTTTCCGCCATGCTGGCGCTCGCCGGCTTCATCGTCGCCCTCGACGCGTTCGGCCCCGTCACCGACAATGCCGGCGGTATCGCGGAGATGGCTGGTTTGCCACCGGAAGTCCGCAAGTCCACCGACGCGCTCGATGCCGTCGGCAACACCACCAAGGCCGTCACCAAGGGCTACGCCATCGGCTCGGCCGGTCTCGGTGCCCTGGTCCTATTTGCCGCCTATACCAGCGACCTGGACTACTTCATCGCCAATGCGAGCCCGACCCAGTACCGCTTCTTCCAGGGCGTCACCGTCGATTTCTCCCTGTCGAACCCCTACGTCGTCGTTGGCCTGCTTCTCGGCGGTCTGATCCCGTTCCTGTTCGGCGGCATGGCGATGACGGCGGTGGGCCGTGCTGCCGGTGCCGTGGTGGAGGAGGTGCGGCGGCAGTTCCGCGAGAAGCCCGGCATCATGGCGGGCACCGACCGTCCGGATTACGGGCGGGCCGTCGATATGCTCACCCGCGCGGCGATCAAGGAAATGATCCTGCCTTCGCTCCTGCCGGTCCTGTCGCCCATCGTGCTGTTCTTCGCGATCCAGGCGATCGCCGGGAAGAACCAGGCCTTCGCCACGGTGGGCGCGTCCCTGCTCGGCGTGATCCTCACCGGCCTCTACGTGGCGATCTCGATGACGTCCGGCGGCGGGGCGTGGGACAATGCGAAGAAGTACATCGAAGACGGTCACCACGGCGGCAAGGGCTCCGACGCTCACAAGGCGGCGGTGACCGGTGACACCGTCGGCGACCCCTACAAGGATACGGCCGGGCCGGCCGTGAATCCCGCGATCAAGATCACCAACATCATCGCTCTGCTTCTGCTGGCGGTGCTCGCGCATCTCTGAAGCTCGGCTCCGATGGACGGTCGCAGAGATGAAGCCTCGGCAGGTGCCGGAAAGGTGATTGCAGGGGCGATGTTGTGGGTACGTTGGCGTGCGGCGGCGCACAGGTGGCGCCGCCCGGCCCAGCCGTCCCCCTGACGGTCTCTCGTCAGCGCCATAACTACGGTCTCAGCGGACGCACCCGAAACGGTCGCGCTCACTTTGTCGTAGTCTGACGAGAGATCTTCATGCCTTCACTGAACGACCCGATCCGCATCGGCGCGATCGACGCGAAGAACCGCATCTTCATGGCGCCTCTCACCCGTGGCCGTGCCACCAGGGAGCATGTACCGACCCCGATCATGGTCGAGTATTACACCCAGCGCGCCGGCGCGGGCGTGATCCTCACCGAGGCGACGGGCATCAGCCAGGAAGGGCTCGGCTGGCCTTATGCGCCGGGTATCTGGTCGGACGAGCAGGTCGAAGCCTGGAAGCCCGTGGTGAAGGCGGTCCATGAGTCCGGGGGCAGGATCGTCTGCCAGCTCTGGCATATGGGGCGCGTGGTGCATCCGAGCTTCAATGACGGCAAGGCGCCGATCTCGTCCTCCGCCACCACGGCGCCCGATGAGGCCCATACCTACGAGGGCAAGCAGCCCTATGCCGAGGCACGCGCCCTGCCGGTCGACGAGATTCCGCGCCTCCTGGCGGATTACGACCGCGCCGCGCGCAACGCGATCGCCGCCGGATTCGACGGCGTGCAGATCCACGCGGCGAATGGCTATCTCATCGACCAGTTCCTGCGCGACAACACCAATCACCGCGACGACCGCTACGGTGGCTCCATCGAAAATCGCATCCGCCTGCTGACGGAGGTCACGCAGACCGTGGCCGACGCCATCGGGAAGGACCGCACCGGCGTGCGCCTGTCGCCGAACGGCCAGATTCAGGGCGTGGACGATTCGAACCCGGACGCCCTGTTTGGTGCGGCCGCCGCCGCTCTCTCGAAGATCGGCATCGCCTTTCTCGAACTGCGCGAACCCGGTCCGAACGGTACCTTCGGCAAGCCGAACCACCCGCCGGTGGCGCCCGTGATCAGACAGGCTTTCGACGGGCCGCTGATCCTCAATTCGGATTACGATCCCGCCGCCGCCGAGGCCGCCCTCGCCGATGGTAAGGCCGACGCCATCGCCTTCGGCCGGCCCTTCATCGCCAATCCCGATCTCGTCGAGCGGATCGCGACGCATGCTCCGCTGCAGAAGGACGTGCAGGCGACGTGGTATAGCCAGGGACCTGAGGGCTATATCGACTACCCGACGCTCACCGAGTCGCAAGCGGCCTGACTTCCCAAGACCGCTTCGTTTGCGAGACAATCGGCTCGGAGGAGATAACCCATCCTTCGGGCCGATGCCGTTCGTCGGTCCTTCCTCGATGGAGTGGAATGACCGCATGGATCAAGTGACCCATCGCCGGTTTTGGTGTCGAAGCCGTGGCGCGGGCGCATTGGCAATTCCGACTGCCGGTGGGGTGAGGCGGTGCCGGCATGGCGATCGCCGACTTCGTCTGCGGGCGTGGCCAGGGCAATGGCTGCTTTCGCACGAAATGCCTGCGTGATGGGCAAACCCTACGGACTGGTCGTCTTCGATTTCGACGGAACGCTCGCCGATACCTTCCCGTGGTTCTGCAGCGTCATCAACGGTGTCGCCCGTCGCTACCGTTTCCGACACATCGACCCCGCCGAGACGGAGGCGCTTCGCGGCCTATCCGCCCGTGCCCTCATTCGCGAACTCGACGTGCCTGCATGGAAGCTGCCTTTCATCACCCGGCACATGCACGGCCTCGCGGCCCGCGATATCGAGGCGATCTCGCTGTTTCCCGGCATTCGCGACATGCTTCGCGATCTCGATGAGGCCGGCATCGTCCTCGCGATCGTCAGCTCGAACAGCGAGGCCAATATTCGGCACGTCCTGGGGCCCTGTGCCGCTCGTTTCCGCCACTATGCCTGCGGCGCATCGATGTTCGGCAAGGCCAAACGTCTGACGGCGGTCATGCGAAAGGCCGGAGCGCGCGGAAGCGTCATCTACATCGGCGACGAATTGCGCGACCACGATGCGGCCAAGGCGGCCGGTTGCGATTTCGGAGCCGTATCATGGGGATATACGCGAAGAGATGCTTTGGCTGCCGGGCGGCCGGATGTTCTCTTCGAGCATCCCGGCCATGTCGCGGAGGCGATCTGCTCGACGGAGCTTCGAGGATCTCACCCGGCGGCATCGATATTGTATAGTGGTCCGTCATGAACAGGGAGGTCGGGCTCGATGCAGTGCCCAGGACCGGCGCGACGCGCGAACCTCCGATACCGTCTACGGCAACGGGTATACGCGATGTCAGTTCAGTGCTCCTCCGGCGGCTCGGATGAAAATGGTCGCGGTGCGGCCAGCCACATTGCGGCGCGGCGTCGCTCACCTGGAAAACGGACGGTGGAGAGCCTGATCGGCGGCCTGCGGTCAGCCTATCCACTCGACGACCAAGCCACGACCTCGGAGGTTTTCGCCGAAATCATCGGTCGCCTTCGCCGGGGCGATGACCAACCGCAGTAAGAGATCTGGCGCTATCGGAACGATAGTTCCACTCGCCCGCCAGTCCTTCAATCTTCCATCATACGAAGGACACGTTCGCCAAAGAGGCGGATCATGCACAGGACGAGCACCGGAACCAGCGCGATGACTCCAATATTGGGTCCGAGAAGAAACGAAAGACCGACTCCGAGGCCGGCGGTGAAAGCGGCTGGCACCATGGCGAACTCACATATCGTTATCGTTGGCTGGCGAAACATCGCGACGGTAGCTGCTTTATAATGCCCAACCAAGCAGAAAAATTCTGATTTTAATATGGATTAATAAGTTCCTTCGCCTCATAGGTTTTATTTTGCCACACCCTCAAGGGGGTGAATCATCAGCGCAATGGTAAGTGAATTTTGCTTCATTAGAACATGAGACATTCAATTTTTACTATAACAATTTAGTATATTGTAGATTTATAAATATATGGATTAAATTTACATTGCCGATATTCTATTGGAGCATATTTTTATAAATAAACGATCTATTGTTATTGTAATATTCCGTGAAATTGCATCTGTAATGAACTATAAAATTTAATGCGGGAATTTACCAAAGTTGTTTGAGAACAACCTGACTCTTCGATATGTTCGAATTCCAAAAAAATCAGTCAGCGGGGATTGTCGCGTCTGACATTCCGCACACAAGTGACGACAGACAATCTTGTGCGCCCGGCGAGCCGGCCCGTTTGCGTGGATGGCTGGGGCGGGAGGATTCGAACCTCCGAATGGCGGTACCAAAAACCGCTGCCTTACCACTTGGCGACGCCCCATCGACGCAAGGCCGCGCGTTGTCTAGACGCCGCGTCGGCCCGTTGCAACAGCCTGTTCGCTGCGCCGACCAGGAAATGGAGAGTGCGCATGTCGAAGCGGATCGCGATCGTCACCGGGGCGGGGTCCGGGATCGGCCGGGCGGTGTCGCTCGGGCTCGCGCGAGCCGGGTTCGATCTGGCTCTGGCCGGGCGTCGACGGGGGCCGCTCGATGAGGTCGCGGATGCCGTGCGTGCGATCGGGGTCGATGCCTTGCCGGTGGAGACCGATGTCGGCGATGCCGCCTCTGTCGAGCATCTCTTCGCGGAGGTGAAGGCCCGGTTCGGTCGCCTCGACCTCCTTTTCAACAATGCCGGCCTGTTCGCCCCGTCCGTGCCGCTGGACGAACTCACCCTGGCGCAATGGCAGGCCGTGGTGAATGCCAACCTCACCGGCGCGTTCCTGTGCACGCAGGGCGCCTTCCGGATGATGAAGGCGCAGAGCCCGCGCGGCGGCCGTATCATCAACAACGGGTCGATCTCGGCCCAGGTGCCGCGTCCGAATTCGGCGCCCTATACGGCCACGAAACACGCGATCACCGGCCTGACCCGATCCACCTCCCTCGACGGACGCGACCACGACATCGCCTGCGGGCAGATCGATATCGGCAATGCCGAGACGGACATGACCAAGCCGATGGCGGCCGGCATCCGCCAGCCGGACGGATCGCTGAAGGTCGAGCCGGTGATGGATGCCCGTCACGTGGCGGATGCGGTGGTCTACATGGCCGGATTGCCCCTCGACGCCAACGTGCAGTTCATGACCGTGATGGCGACGAAGATGCCCTATATCGGGAGGGGTTGAGGCCCCACGCTTTCGCCCGGTCCCCGTTCGCACTACAGACGGGGCACGCACCCGACCTTGTACAGACAGACCCGCCCCGGCGGACGAGAGAAGCAGCCGCCCGCGATGTTGATGCAGACAGAACCCAAGGACGCGACCGGCAAGGATGCCGACAGGGCCAAGGATCCCGTCGCCCGCCGCCGCACCTTCGCGATCATCTCCCACCCGGATGCGGGCAAGACCACGCTCACCGAGAAGCTGCTCCTGTTCGGCGGCGCGATCCAGCTCGCCGGCGAGGTCAAGGCCAAGCGCAATCGCGTCTCGACCCGATCCGACTGGATGGGCATCGAGAAGGAGCGCGGCATCTCGGTGGTCACCTCGGTGATGACCTTCGAGTACGGCGACTGCGTCTTCAACCTGCTCGACACACCGGGTCACGAGGACTTCTCGGAGGATACCTACCGCACCCTGACGGCCGTCGATTCGGCGGTGATGGTGATCGACGCTGCCAAGGGCATCGAGGCGCGCACACGCAAGCTGTTCGAGGTCTGCCGCCTGCGCGACATCCCCATCGTCACCTTCATCAACAAGCTCGACCGTGAGGCGCGCGACCCGTTCGAACTCCTCGACGAGATCGAGAAGACCCTGGCCCTCGACGTCGCGCCGGTCACCTGGCCCATCGGCCGCGGGCGGAGCTTTGCCGGCACCTACGATCTCGGCAACGGCCGCGTGCGCCGGCTCGATGCGGCGGACGACGCCGGCACCGTGGCCGTGTCCGGCGTGGACGACCCGCTCTTCGAACAGTTGCTCACCGAGGAGGGCGAGGTGGCAACGTGGCGCGAGGAGGCGGAGCTCGCCGAATCCGGCCTGAAGCGCTTCGATCTCGAGGCGTTTCGCGAGGGGCATCTCACGCCGGTCTTCTTCGGCTCGGCCCTGCGCAATTTCGGCGTGCGCGATCTCATCGACGGGCTCGCCCGCTTTGCGCCGCCTCCGCGCGGGCAGGATTGCGACAAGCGCCTGGTGGAGCCCACCGAGCCGAAGATGACGGGGTTCGTATTCAAGATCCAGGCGAACATGGATCCCAACCACCGCGACCGCATCGCCTTCATGCGGGTCTGCTCGGGCAGGCTCAGCCGCGGGATGAAGGCGAAGCTCGTGCGCACCGGCAAGCCGATGTCGCTCTCCGCGCCGCAATTCTTCTTCGCGCAGGACCGTGCCATCGCCGACGAGGCCTTTGCCGGCGACGTTGTCGGCATCCCCAACCACGGCACCCTGCGCATCGGCGACACGCTCACCGAGGGCGAGGAGATCGTGTTCCGCGGCGTGCCGAGCTTTGCCCCGGAAATCCTGCGCCGCATCAAGCTCACCGACGCGATGAAGGCCAAGAAGCTGCGGGAAGCCCTTCAGCAGATGGGCGAGGAGGGCGTCGTCCAGGTGTTCCGCCCGCATGACGGCTCGCAGGCCATCGTCGGTGTCGTCGGCGCGCTGCAGCTCGACGTGCTGAAGGAACGGCTCCAGGCCGAGTATGGCCTGCCCATCGATTACGAGCCGACGCGCTTCTCGATCTGCCGCTGGATCGAATCGGATGTGGAAACCGACCTCGATTCCTTCATCGGCACCCATGGCTCTGCCATGGCGAGCGATCTCGACGGCGCGCCCGTCTTCATGGCGACCACCGCCTTCTCCCTCCGCTACGAGGAGGAGCGCGCGCCGAAGGTACGGTTCACCGACATCAAGGATTACCAGAAGCGCGCCGTCTGAATCTCGGCGGTGCCTGAATGGAAAAGGGCCGCGCGGTTTGCACCGCGCGGCCCTTTCTTGGTTTCAGCCGATGCCGTTGAGGCGATCAGCGGCCCTGCTGGATCGCCGAGAGGATCCAGCGCCCGCCGCGCTCGCGCACGAAGGTCCAGAGCTCCAGGGCCTCCGGCTCGCCGGTCTCGACGGTCTGGTTGGTCCGAAGGTCGATCGTCACGTCGGTGATGGCGTAGCGCATCGCCACGGTGGC
The DNA here is from genome assembly GCF_001422125.1 of Methylobacterium sp. Leaf85. NCBI lineage: Bacteria > Pseudomonadati > Pseudomonadota > Alphaproteobacteria > Hyphomicrobiales > Methylobacteriaceae > Methylobacterium > Methylobacterium sp. Leaf85. The sequence continues at coordinate 37,438 of NZ_LMME01000032.1, forward strand.
GTATTCCATCCGGCCTTCGCTCCAGGCTTCCGACAGGTCGCCCTGCAGCAGCTTCACGTTCGAGATCCGGTTGACGACCCCACGGGATTCGTTGCCGCGGAGTTCTTCGGTGAAGTAGCCCGCCATTTCCGGCGTCGCGAGGTTGCGCAGAGCGGCGACGTCGCCACGGCCATATGCCGCCTGCACGTCGTTGAGGGCGATCTCGAAGCTCTGGAAATCGCCGGGGCCGATATCGACCTTGCCGACGGTCGGCTGAGGCGCGCCGCGCGGGGTCGCCCCCATCGCCGGCCCAGGACCGGTGGCCGAGCCCGGAGCGGAGCGGTAGTTGCCCGGGGTGGAGTCGCCCTGGAGAGCGGACCGGGACATGCCGGCGGGAGCCGGATTGCCCTGGCGACGGCGGAACCAGCGCACGGCGAAGGCGACGACCATCACGATGAGGCCGACCTGCAGGAGGAGGCCGATCATCGAGGCGATGCCGCCGAGTCCACCGAAGAAGCCGCCGCCGAGGAGCGCGCCGAGCAGGCCCGCACCGAGCAGGCCGGCCATGAAGCCGCCGCCGAAGCGGGGACGCTGCGTGGCGGCGCTGGTCATGCCGGGATTGCCCATGGTCGAGCCGGGCTGCGTCTGCGAACGCTGGATCGGCGCCGCGCCCGGTGCCGTGGCCGTGGAGGAGGGGGCGTTGTACGTCTTCGAGCCGCGCGAGCCCATGCCGCCGCCGCCGCCCGGACGGGCCTCGGCAACGGGCGCTGCGACGGCCAGCACCGCGGCGAGCGCGAAGATGGTCGCGGCGCGGGTGCGACGCGTGGAGGAGATGAACATGAATACGCCTCTGAACGAAGTCTGAGAGAGTCCCGGCGGGAATGCCGGACCTTATATGGTGACGTCCGGCGACAAGTTTTAGTCCGTCTTCGGCGCCACTTTTGTTCCGTGGACGACGATGGGAAGAGCCGTGACGCCTCAGCCGGCGGCGGGGAAGATCATCCGCACCGTCGTTCCCTCGCCGGGCTTGCTGTCGAGGGAGACGGTGCCGTTCTGGCGCTTCACCAGGCCGTGGACGATGGCGAGCCCGGTGCCGCGCCCGGCCTCGCGCGTGGTGATGAAGGGAGCCAGCGCTCTCGCTGCCATCTCCGGCGACATCCCATGCCCGGTATCCCGCACCGAGATGCCGATGGCGCCGTCTCCCTGCCGGCGGATCGCCGGGTCGCTCGACGGCACCAGGAAGCTCGTGATTTCGACACTGCCGCCGGCCGGCATCGCCTCGCAGGCATTGGCGACGATGTGAGAGAGGGCGAGATCCACCTGGGTCGGGTTGGTGAGGCCGTTGGGTAGATCCGGCGCGGTGTGGACCGTCAGTGTCACTCCGGGCGGAAGCGTCCCGCGCATGCGCGTGCCGAAAGCGGTGATGAGGGCGTTCATGTCGACGGGGCGGACATCCGGCGCGATCCGGCGCGAGAAAGTCAGCAAATGCCGCGTCAGGATCGTCGCCCGCTCCACGGCATCGGTGGACCGGGTCACGGCCCGCTGGATGAAGGGTTCTTCCCGGTCGCCGAGACGCCGCTTCAGCCCATCGATATAGCCGATGAGGATCTGCAGGAAGTTGTTGAACTCGTGGGCGACGCTGTTGGTGAGCAACCCGAGGGCCTCGCGTTGCCGGGACAAAGCGAGCGCCCCTTCCGCGTCCCTGCGCCGGGTCACGTCGACCAGTTGCGCGAGGAGAAGACCGGTATCCGGCAGGGGCACCGCGAAGATCTCGGCCCAAAAGGTCGAGCCGTTTCGGCGCCAGGCCAGTACCTCGATCCCTTCCGGCCGCGTGCCCGCCAAGGCCGCGGCGAAAGCGCTTCGGGCGTCCTTATCGGTATTGGCGCCGAGAAGGAGATGGACGTCGCGTCCGGCGAGATCGCCGGTCTCATGGCCGGTGAGTTGCGCGAAGGCGGGATTGGCCGAGACGATCCTCGCCGTCGCCGGGTCGATCAACAGGGCCGGTACGGCGCTGGCCGCGAGGCCCGAGCGAAAATCGATGCGCGAGTCCGGAGGATCGCCTGGTTCGCCGTCCTGATCATGCAACGCCATGCTCTATCCAGGCCTGTCGGAGCGAAACGGGCTCCAGCGTGAGTCGCATCGGGTGCGGGTGCCAGGATCGATCGGCACGGCGGCTCCCGGCGATGGCTATTGCCGCACCCACATCACCCGGGCGATCCAGGCGATCTCGGCCACCTGGACGATGCGTTCGGGGTGGTTCGGGTTGAGAGAGAGCAGCTCGATGGTCCGGGCGGTCTTGCGGCGCAGTTCCTTGGCCAGCACTTCGCCGCTCGCCAGGCGCACCACCACGCGGTCGCCCTTGCGGACACTGGCGGTGGGAGAGACGATCAGCACGTCACCGTCGCGATAGAGCGGCTCCATGGAATCGCCCTGCACTTCGAGGGCGAAGGCGCGATCCTCGCCGAGATCGGGAAACTCGATCTCCTCCCAGCCCGGGCCGCCCGTGGGCATGCCTTCCTCGGTGAAGAGCCGGCCCGCGCCGGCCTGCGTCATGCCGATCAGCGGCACCATGGCGCGCGGCATGCCTTCCCGTGGCTCGATGAGGCGAAGGAAATCGTCGAGCGTCGCGTTGGTGGCCGCGAGCACCTTCGACACGGATTCGGTGGAGGGCCAGCGCTTGCGCCCATCCGGCCCGATCCGCTTCGAGCGATTGAAGCTCGTGGCGTCGAGGCCCGCACGGCGTGCGAGACCGGAGGCCGAGAAGCCGTGGCGTTCCGCGAGGCGGTCGATCGCGGTCCAGATCTGCTCGTGGGACAGCATGGCGAGACTCGATCAGAATGGCTAAGACATCCAGCCTAGCTTTAGGAAAGTAGAACTAAACTACGCCGGAAGCAACGGCACGCCGCCATTATCCAGAAGGTGTAGGAACTCGGAAAGGACGACTTGAGGTAGCGACCGATCGTGGTTGCGACGGATGCCGACCCGTTCTATCGCGTGGACCGTCGAACCGGAAGGCAACGCGCGATGCCCGTGATCTACAAGATTTGCCCGCGCGCCCTCTGGCGCGAGGCGGAGGAAGCGGGGCGGTTCGCGGGTGCGCCCGTCGACGAGGCCGACGGGTTCATCCATTTCTCCACCGCCGACCAGGTGGCTGAAACGGCCGCCCGGCACTTCGCGGGTGTCTCCGATCTCCTCCTCATCGGCATCGAGGCCGAGGCGCTGGGCGAGGCCCTACGCTACGAGCCCTCCCGCGGCGGAGCGCTGTTCCCCCATCTCTACGGCGATCTGCCCCTCGACGCCGTCATATCCGTGACCGAGCTTCCGATCGGGCCGGACGGACGGCATGTGTTTCAAGCTGATCTTATCTCGTCCGCCAGCCCCGCAACCGGAGCATCGGTATGATCGGCGCTCTCTTTCCCCTCGCAAAGCCGATCCTGCACGGTCTCGACGCCGAGACGGCGCACAACCTCACCTTGCGCGGGCTGGGGCTTCTGCCTCCGCGAAAGCCCAGTCCGGATGATTCGAGGCTCGCGGTCACCGTCTTCGGCCGCCGGTTCCCCAATCCGGTCGGCCTGGCGGCGGGGTTCGACAAGGGCGCGCAGGTGCCCGATGCCCTGCTCGGCCTGGGCTTCGGCTTCGTCGAGGTCGGCGGCGTGGTGCCGAAGCCGCAGGGCGGTAATCCGCGCCCGCGCGTGTTCCGCCTGAGCGCCGACGGTGCCGTCATCAACCGCTTCGGTCTCAACAGCGAAGGGCTCGACGTCGTGCGCGGCCGCCTCGCGGCCAGAGGCGGCCGGACCGGTCTGGTGGGCATCAACATCGGGGCCAACAAGGATTCCACCGACAGGATCGCCGATTACGTGGCCTGCACCACGGCGCTGGCGCCCCATGTCGCCTTCGTCACGGTCAACGTCTCTTCGCCGAACACCCCCGGACTGCGCGATCTCCAGGGCGAAGCCTTCCTCGACGATCTGTTGGGACGCGTGGTCGAGGCCCGCGACAAGGCCTCGCCCGAGACCGCGATCCTGCTCAAGATCGCCCCCGACATCTCGCTCGAAGCCCTCGATTCCATCGTCGCCACCGCCTTGCGCCGCAAGGTGCAGGGCCTCGTCGTCTCCAACACCACCATCGCGCGGCCGACCAGTCTCACTGAAGCCTCCCTGGCGACGGAGACCGGGGGGCTGTCCGGCCGCCCGCTTTTCGAACCGGCGACCCGCCTTCTGGCGGAGGCCTACCTGCGTGTCGGCGGTACCATCCCGCTCGTCGGCGTCGGCGGGATCGACTCCGCCGAGGCGGCCTGGACCAAGATCCGTGCCGGAGCGAGCCTGCTGCAGCTCTACTCGGCCCTGGTCTATGCCGGCCCCGGCCTCGTGAGCACCATCAAATCCGGCCTGCTGCGCAAGCTCGCAACGGAGGGTGCGAGCGACCTGTCCGCCATCGTCGGCCGCGATGCCGCGACCTTGGCCAGGCTCGGCCTCGGCGCGAGGTAGCGAGGGTCGGGCCCAGGGACGTGGCGAGACATGCTCCTGCGTTGCAATGGACGCCTGGGTGAGGCCGGTTTTCGAAGTGGGCCGGCAGCTCCGATCCCAGCGTCATTCGCATGCGTCTCCTGCGCTGGGATCGGAGGTGAGTTTAGAACTCCGTAAGACTGCTCGGTTTCATGCCATGCCATGTCCACAGGCGCATGACTGGCCCGCGTTTGCCCCTGATTGAGTGATCCTTGTGCGGTGCGATATCGCTGGCGGGATAGACGGTAACCTCGCCCTGCGACGGCACTGTCCCATCCCTTATTTGCCGAACCAGGATCGTTCATGGATCACCCGGTCGCGTCCCCCAAGCGTTCCTCCGCCGCCGGCGGTTGGGGCGCGCTGAAGAGCTGCGGCAAGCACCTGCTGAGCAGCCGCGCCCCGCTCTCCGGGGCCCGCGCCATGCTCAAGGCCAACCAGCCCGACGGGTTCGATTGTCCCGGCTGCGCCTGGGGTGATCCGGCGCACGGCTCGTCGTTCGAGTTCTGCGAGAATGGCGTGAAGGCCGTCTCCTGGGAGGCGACCGACAAGCGCACGCCGCCGAAGTTCTTCGCCAAGCATACCGTCTCGGAGCTGCGTGGCTGGACCGACTACGCCCTCGAAGGCGAGGGCCGCCTGACGCACCCCATGCGCTACGACGCAGGCAGCGACCGCTATCTGCCGGTCTGCTGGGACGACGCCTTCGCCGAGATCGGCGCCACCCTGCGCGGCCTCGACAGCCCGGACCGTGCCGAGTTCTACACCTCCGGTCGCGCCTCCAACGAGGCTGCTTACATCTACCAGCTGTTCGCCCGGCTCTACGGCACCAACAACTTCCCCGACTGCTCCAACATGTGCCACGAGGCCAGCGGCATCGCCCTCCAGGCGGCCATCGGCATCGGCAAGGGCACCGTGCTGCTCGAGGATTTCGAGAAGGCGGACGCGATCTTCGTGGTTGGCCAGAACCCCGGCACCAACCATCCCCGCATGCTCGGCGACCTGCGCAAGGCTGCCACCCGCGGCGCCCGCGTTGTCGTGTTCAACCCCGTGCGCGAGCGCGGGCTCGAACGCTTCGCCGACCCGCAGAACACGGTGGAGATGCTGCGCGGTGCCAGCGCCCCGGTGGCGAGCCACTATTACCAGCCCCGTCCGGGCGGCGACATGGCGGCGTTCCGCGGCATCGCCAAGGCGGTCTTCGCGGCGGACGACGCGGCTCGCGCCGCCGGCCGTCCATCCGTCCTGGATCGCGCCTTCCTCAGCCACCATGCCGAGGGCCACGAGGCCTATCGCGCCGTCGTGGAGGCGACGAGCTGGGAGGCGATCGAGGACCAGTCCGGCCTGTCCCGCGCCGATATCGAGGTGGCTGCCGACGTCTATCTCGGCGCCGACAAGGTGATCTGCACCTGGGCCATGGGCGTCACCCAGCACAAGCACTCGGTGGCCACCATCCGCGAGATGACGAACGTCATGCTCCTGCGCGGCAATATCGGCCGTCCCGGTGCCGGCCTCTGCCCCGTGCGCGGCCATTCCAACGTGCAGGGCGACCGCACGGTGGGCATCAACGAGAAGCCGCCCGCCGCGCTGCTCGACGCCCTCGAGCGCGAGATCGGCTTCGTCGCCCCGCGCAAGCACGGTCACAACGTCATCGGCGCCATCGGCGCCATGCTCGACGGTTCGTCGAAGGCCTTCATCGGGCTCGGCGGCAACTTCGCCCGCGCCACGCCCGATACCGCGCTGGTGGCCAAGGCGCTCGCCTCCTGCGAACTCACCGTCCACATCGCGACGAAGCTCAATCACTCGCATCTCGTGCCCGGTCGCGTCGCCTACCTGCTGCCCTGTATCGGCCGCACCGAGATCGACCGGAATTCGAAGGGCAAGATCCAGATCGTCACGGTCGAGGATTCCATGAGCATGGTCCACGGCTCGGGCGGCATCAACAAGCCCGCCTCGCCGGAGCTGCGCTCCGAGATCGCGATCATCGCCGGCATGGCGGCGGCCACCGTCGGCTCGGACAAGGTCGATTGGGCAGCCCTCGCCGACGATTACGACGGCATCCGTGCGCTGATCGAGCGGACCATTCCGGGGTTCGCCGGCTACAACGCCCGCGTCCGCCGTCCGCGCGGCTTCATGCTGCGCAACCTCGCCGCCGAGCGCAACTTCGAGACGGTGAACGGAAAAGCGAACTTCTCCGCCGATGCCCTGCCGGAGGCAACCGAGCATCAGCAGGCGAGGGCGATGGGCGACACCTTCGTGCTCCAGACCTTCCGCAGCCACGATCAGTACAACACCACCGTCTACGGCCTCGACGACCGCTATCGCGGGGTCTACGGCGAGCGTCAGGTGTTGTTCGCCCATCCCGACGACCTGGCCGAGATCCGTGCCGTCGCCGGCGACCGGGTGGACATCGTCGGCACCCACGACGACGGCGTGGTGCGGGTGGCCGAAGGCTTCCGCCTCGTGCCCTTCGACATGCCGCGCGGCAGTCTCGCCGGCTACTACCCGGAGCTCAACGTCCTCGTTCCCCTGTCGTCCTTCGGCAAGGAGAGCGACACGCCGACCTCGAAATCGGTGATGGTCTCGATCCGCCGCCCGGCGCAAGCCGCGTGAGCGAGCCGCCCGCCGACGCCGAGACCTTCCTCGCCGTCACCGATTCCATCGCCGATCTCCAGCCCGGCCTCTCCACCCTGGAGGCCGGGCTGCTGGCGGGGCTGCACCTGAAGCTCGCCGCCGACAGCCGCAGCTTCGCGCGGGTGTTCGGCGTGGAGCATGCCCTCGTCCTGCGCGCCGTGGAGACCCTGTCGGGGGAAGCGGAGCTTCTGGCGATCACCGAGCGCAACCAGCGCACCCAGCGGACCCGCTACGAGGCGACGCCGGCGGGGCTCGCCATCCTGGACCACCTGCACGGCTGATCCCGCATTCAGCTTCCGTAGCTCTGGATCAGCGAGCCCGCGACCAGGGTCCAGCCGTCCACCAGCACGAAGAAGATCAGCTTGAACGGCAGTGCCACCGTCGCCGGCGGCACCATCATCATGCCCACCGCCATCAGGATCGAGGCGACGACGAGGTCGATGATGAGGAAGGGGATGAAGAGGAGGAAGCCGATCTCGAAGGCCCGCCTGAGTTCCGAGATCATGAAGGCCGGCGTGACGATCTCAAGGCCGATGGCTTCCGGCCCGGCAGGGGCGGGAGCCTTCGCCATGTCGAGAAACAGCTTCAGGTCCTTCTCGCGCACGTTGCGCAGCATGAAGGTCTTGAACGGGGCCGAGGCCCGCTCGAACGCCACGCTCTGCGTGATCTGCCCGGCGATCAGCGGTTCGATGCCGGTCCGGTAAGCCTCCCGCGCCGTCGGCGCCATGACGAAGGCGGTGAGGAACAGGGCGAGGCTGGTGATCACGGCATTGGGCGGCGCGCTCTGCGTGCCGAGGGCCGAGCGCAGGATCGACAGGACCACCACGATCCGCGTGAACGAAGTTGCCATCACGAGCACGGACGGCGCCAGCGCGAGGACGGTGATGAGGGCGACGAGTTGGAGCGCCCGCTCCGTCACCCCGCCCTGGCCGAGATCGACCGAGAGGCTCTGAGCCATGGCCGCACCGATGCCGGCGGCCAGGAAACCGCTCGCCGCCAGGACGAGGCGGGCGGTGCGGATCGGGACGGTGACGGATCGGAGGGAGGGTGTCATGGCGGCGGCAACCTGCGTCGAGCCGTGCGCGGGCGCAAGCGATGATGTCCCGCAGATGCCGTCCACAGGCGCGCGCATGTCACCGCAAAACCACGCGGGGACTTTGCGCTCGTTCCCTCCGATGGCTACGTTCCGGCCGAGCCAGCGGCGCACGACTTCGAAGGACGACCATGACGAGCACCACCATCCGGGACATCGGACCGTTCGCTGAGCCTGTATGGGACACGCCGTTCGGCCTGCCGCCCTTCGACAGGATCCGGCCGGAGCATTTCCTGCCCGCCTTCGAGACGGCCCTGGATTCGCACGATGCCGAGATCGCGGCCATCGCCGAGTCTTCGGAGCCGGCGACCTTCGCCAACACGGTGGAGGCGATGGAGCGCGCGGGCCTCGATCTCGACCGCGTCGCTTCCGTCTTCTTCAACCTGAGCGGCAGCAACACCAGCCCGGACCTCCAGGCCGTCGAGCGGGCGATCACGCCGCGTCTCGCCCGCCACGGCAGCGCCATCTACCTCAATTCCCGGCTCTGGGCGCGCATCGCCGCCGTCGACGCGGATGCGGAGACGCTCGGCTCGGAAGAGCGGCGCGTCCTCGACCGCTACCGCACACGCTTTCGCCGCGCCGGTGCCGATCTCGCTCCCGAGGCGAAGACGCGGATGGCCGAGATCGCCGGACGCATGGCCGAGCTCGGGACGACGTTCAGCCAGAACCTGCTGGCCGATGAGAGCGCCTTCATCCTCCCCCTCAAGGGTGAGGCGGACCTCGCCGGCCTGCCCGAATTCCTGAGGGCGGCTGCCGCCAGCGCAGCCAAGGACCGGGGCGGCGAGCACGGTCACGTCATCACCCTGTCGCGCTCGCTGATCGAGCCGTTCCTGGTCTTCTCCACCCGGCGTGACCTGCGCGAGAAGGCCTACGAGGCCTGGACCCGCCGTGGCGAGAGCGGGGGCGCCACGGACAACAAGGGGATCATCGCCGAGATCGTCGCCCTCCGTGCGGAGCGGGCCCGGCTCCTCGGCTTCGACAGCTTCGCTCATTTCAAGCTCTCCGACACCATGGCCGGCTCGCCGGACGCGGCGATGGAACTCCTGCGCAACGTCTGGACGCCCGCCCATGCCCGTGCGGGCGCGGAACGCGACCGGCTCCAGGCGCTGGCGACGGCGGAAGGGGCCGACTTCGCCATCCGCGCCCACGATTGGCGCCACTATGCGGAGAAGCTCCGGCGGTCCGAGCACGATCTCGACGAGGGCGAGATCAAGCCCTACCTGCCCCTGGACGGCGTCATCGCGGCCTCCTTCGACACGGCCTCGCGCCTGTTCCACCTGCGCTTCGAGGAACTCACCGACTTCCCCCGCTACCATCCCGACGTGCGGGCCTGGACGGTGCGCAATGCCGACGGATCGGAGGTCGGGATCTTCCTCGGCGATTACTTCGCCCGGTCGTCGAAGCGCAGCGGCGCCTGGATGAGTGCCTTCCGCTCACAGGAGCGGCTTAACGGCCCGATCACGCCGATCATCGTCAACGTGATGAACTTCGCCAAGGCGCCGGCGGGCGAGACGCCGCTTCTGTCCTTCGACGACGCGCGCACCCTGTTTCACGAGTTCGGCCATGCCCTGCACGGCCTCCTCTCCGACGTGACCTACCCGCTTCTCGCGGGCACGGCGGTGGCGGGCGATTTCGTCGAACTGCCCTCGCAGCTCTACGAGCACTGGCTCGAACAGCCGGAAGTGCTGCGCGCCCATGCACGCCACTACCGCACCGGCGAGCCGATGCCGGATGACCTGCTCAAGCGCATGCTCGCGGCGCGGGCCTTCAACCAGGGCTTCGCCACCATCGAGTACACCGCCTCGGCGATCGTCGACATGACGCTGCATCTGTCGAGCGGCGGCGAGGACGGGCTCGACGTCCTGGCCTTCGAGGCCGACGCCCTGCAGCGCATCGGCATGCCGGCGGAGATCTCCATGCGGCACCGCTCGCCGCATTTCGCGCATATCTTCTCGGGCGACAGCTATGCCGCCGGCTATTACAGCTATCTCTGGTCCGAGGTGCTGGATGCGGATGCGTTCGACGCGTTCCGCGAGGCCGGCGACATCTTCCACCCCGAGACGGCCGCGCGCCTGCGCAAGTTCGTCTACGGGGCCGGAAACCTGCGCGACCCCGGCGAGGCCTACACCGCCTTCCGCGGCCGCCTGCCGAGCATCGATCCGCTGCTGCGCCAGCGCGGCCTGGCGGCGGCCTGATTCAGGAGAGGTAGTTCGTCAGCGTCAGCTTCGAGAGCATCGAGGTCACCTGGTAGCTCGCCTGAAGCTGGTTCTGGAGCGCCAGGAGCTTCGCTGTCACTTCCTCGAGGGAGACCGTATCGACACCGTCGAGACTGTCCTGAAGGGTGGCCCTGGCGGCGCGGTTGTCGGCCTTCGTCTCCGTCATGGTCTTGGCCGCGAGGCCGAGATCGCTGGCGATGGCCTGTAATCCCTCGCGCCCGTTGGTGGAGGTGAGAACCGAGCGTGAGCGTTCCGCGACGGCGAGGTAGCGTGCCGCCTCCGACGTTCCGGTCTGCGTGGTGGTGAAACTCTGCACCGCGACCTGCGCGATCCCGGCGAGGACCGCGCGGATCGGCGCCTCGTTGGCCTGGGCTCCGATGCCGATCTTTCGGTCCGAGCCGATCTGCACCGATGCCGTCGCCCGTGGATCGGTGGAGGTATCGTCGCCGGTGTACCAGATGACGGTCGTGGCGCTGGCTCCTTCCGCGTAGCCGTTCCCGTCCGCCGATACGCGGCGCGGCGCAAGACCCTCGGTCTTCGACCCGGCGAAGAAATCCTGGGTGGCGCGCGACGCCGAACTCGCCGAGAGGGTCGTCCCCGCCGTCTCCTTCAGCGCGTTCGACAGGGCGGTTGAGATGTTGGCGGCGACGTCACCGGTCAGCGAGAACTCGGTGGTGGATTTCGCATCCGCATTCGCCTTCGCGGTCAGCGTGATCGTCTGCGTGGTGCCGTCACGAAGCGCGAGCTTGAAGGTCAGCGTGTCCCCCGCCGCCGGAGGGGTCTTCACATTGAGCTCTACCGAAGCCGGCGTGCCGGCGCCGAAATTCGCGGCGAGCCCGAGGGAGGCCTTGCCCTGGATGCTGGCAACGGGCTGGTTTTCGAATCTCTTCGTGAGGGCGGCGGCGGTCTGGGCGGCCGTACCGAGCGGGATCGTGTTGGTGGAATCCGCCGGAGGATTGGCGGTGACGATCAGGTCGGTGAAACTCTGGGTTCCGTCGGGCTGGTTGATCGCCACGCGGATGCGGTCGCCTTCCGCCGGCGCATTGGCCACGGAGAAGGTGACGTCCGGGTTCGTGCGCGCCGTCATCGGCCCCGCCGTGATGGCCGCCGGGTTCGAACTCGCCGCAGAGACGAGGCTGAAGCCGAAATTCGCACGCGCCTCCGTGCCTCCGACGCCGGTACCCTCTTCGCTGACCGTTACGGTGGAGCCCGACACGCTCGTGGCGATGCGGCCATTGCCGTTCGGGCCGAGATCGGCGGCGATCTGTTCGCTCACCACGGTCTTGAGGCCGTCGAGGTTGCGGCTGGGCACGCCGTTGAGGATCGCATCCGACGAGGCGACGGGTGGGGCGTCGGAATCACGACCGCCGAAGATGTAATTGCCGGCGACGTCCTGGTTCAAGGCGTCCACGGCGGCGTCCAGGCTGTTCCTGGCTACCTGCACGGCGTTCGAACCGGACGCGATCGACCCGCTATTCAACGAACCCTGGACGATGCCGCTGAGGTTGGAGAGCTGTGTCACCGCCGAACTGGCGACCGTCACCCGCGTGGTGTTCGCGTTGATCGCGGCATCGTAGCCATCGAGCGCGCTGAGCGAGGCATGGGCAGAGAGGCTGGTGGTTCGCGCAGAGCCGATGCCGCCATACGTCTCTGCATTGCGTCCGGTGCTGAGCTGGGTCGTCAACGCATCGAGGCGCGCCTTCTGGCTGACCAGATTCGCTGTGTTGCGATCCTGAAAATAGGTGCCTGCCGTGAAGGCGCTGATCGTCATCGTGACCTCGGCGAAAGGGTCTTCACGGGTATGACCGTTGGAAGACGCCGGACAAGTGACCCGAACCGTGGAGCCCACGTTTCGGAAGAACGAAATGCGGAAAGAAGACCTGGAGCAACCTCACGGACAGGAAGTCCGTGAGGAATCTCTAGATCCGGAGAAGCGTGTCCAGCATGTCGCGCGCGGCTGTGAGGACGCGGGCATTGGCGGTATAAGCCGTCTGCAACCCGACGAGCTTCGACATCTCCTCGTCGATCTTGACGCCGGATGTGCCCGCGAACCGACTCTGCGCCGTCGCCAGAGCGATGCTCTGCCCTTCGTCGAGAAACTGTGCGGTCGCGGTGGCGGCGCCCTGGGCGTCGATGATCTTCTGGGTGAAGTCCTGAACCGAGGTCGTGAAGGGGGCGCTGATGCCGCCGATTCCGCTCGCCGCCGAGAAGGTCCGGTTGGCGGTCGTGAGGGCGTTGTGGAGGTATTGCGGTCGCGATACGTCGTTGGCCGGAGTGGATGACGACATCTTCACCAGCGATTCGGTCTTCGCCGCCACCGCCGGGTTCACGGCGATGCGTTGAGCAAAGCCCGTCAGCTGCGAGCCGCCATCGAACGAGCCGGTGAAGAGACGGGCCTGGCCGCCGCCATCGACGAAGAGCGGGATCTGCGGCTTGCCGTTCGTCACGTCGTCGGCCGTTTTCGACTGGGTGACGCTCGCACTGATCCCTTGGATCGTCGTGGTCCCGTTCGCCGGGGTCAGGATTCTGACCGCGCCTTCTTTGCCGACAGTGCCGTTGGACGTCACGGTGAATGACGAGCCGAGGGCAGCGGCGATCGAGGCTCCGAGCTTGGCCGGGTCGCTCTCCAGCGTGAACGGCACGATGGTCGCCAGCGGGTCGGCGACATCGGTCCGGTTCACGGCGGCCGGCGGATTCAGTTTGGACGGAACCAGGATCAGGTTGCGCTGGGCGCCCTTGTCATCCTTGAGGCTGATCGTGATGGCGTTGCCGGCGCTGAGGCCGGTCAGGTCGATGTCAAAACCCGCTCCGGTCGTCGTGGAGGCGGGCGTGCCCACCGCCGACGTATCGGACAGCGACCGCGACAGGCCCGCCGCGAGATCGTCGAGCTGGCGCTGGGCCTGGGGCAGAACCGTGTCGCGCAGCTCGATTCCGGCGGCCAGCGAGCCCGAGCGGATCGCGTTCGAGGCCACCAGATCGATCGTTCCGCCGCCCGGCGTGGTCGCCGTGATGGTTCCGACGCCGCGCTGGGCCGGGTCCGCGGAGTAGCTGTCCTCTGGACCGAGCGTGCCGCGGCCGTCGAAGCTCAAACTCGCCGCGCTGGCCCGGTCCACCAGGGTCATGCCGGAATTGGTCATGACCGTGACGGTCCCGTCGCGCTGCACCGAGGCCTGCACGTCGAGATAGCCGGAGAGGGAATTGAGGGCCTGGTCGCGCTGGTCGAGCAGGGCGACCTTGGACCCATCGTCGCTGGTGGCCGCGATCTTGACGTTGAGTTGGGCGATGGACGAGAGCAGGCCGCTCGCCGCCGACGTATCGTTGGAGAGCTGGCTCTCGGTCGCGGTGCGCAGGGATTGGACCCCCTCCGCGATGCTTCCGATCTTCGTCGCGAGGTTCGATGCCGCCGCGACCACGCCGGAGCGGGCGGGCGCGGAGTCCGGGGCAGCGCCGAGGGTCTGGAGCGCCAGGGTGAAGCTGTTCATCACCCCGTCGAGGGCGCTCGTCGTGCCGGGCGTGCCGTAGAGCTTGTCGAGCTGGGTCCGGACGTCCGCCATCATGCCCGTATAGGACGCGCCGGACGTCTCCAGCCGCAGCTGCTTCAACGAATTCTCGTCGAAGACCCGGTCGATCGTGCCGAGGGCAACGCCGGAATTGCCGGGCCCCTGCGCGACAGTGTCGAGCGAGCGCTTGACATAGCCGGTGGTGCCGACATTCGCGATGTTCTGCGAGACGATGCCGATGGCGGCCTGAGTGGTCTTCAGGCCGGCCATGGCCGTGTTCAGGGCTGATAACGACACGCTTGCCCTCCCTTTACGTCACCGGAAACCTCGGAACTCAGCGGATGATATTGATCAACGAGGACATCATGTCCTGCGCGGTCGAGATGACCTTCGTGTTCGCAGAATAGGCCTGTTGGGTTACGATCATCTTAGAAAATTCGCTCGCAATGTCCGTATTCGACTGCTCGATGTTCTGGCCTTCGATCGTCGTGCCATTGAGGCCCGTGACCGGGACTCCGGAATCAAGCGTCTGACGATAATTGCCTGACGAATCCGCCTTCAGTCCATCGGGGTTTGTGAATTGCACCACCTTGATATTTGCAACGGTAATAGTATTGCCATTACTATAACTGGCAACGACCTCACCACTCTCGGTAATGTAGCTGTCTTTGAATGTACCTGATGTAAATCCATCCTGTTTGAGCTCCGACATTGCTATGTTTTTGTCGCCGAAGGATGACAAACCTTTTCCATAATTGATAGCAATAGATTCAAGCTTCACACCATCAATCGTCGGCTCTGCGAGCGTAATGGAACCCGTATCTGGCTCGACAAGCGTACCACCCGCATCGAATTCGAACGCTGTTCCTGCATTCGTCCATGACGACTTTCCTCTGTCAACTGTAGTGTCGTTGGCATAGAATAGATTCCAGACGGCATTCTTAGCAGGAAATTCAGTCTTAGTGCCATCGGCGTTCGTAGTCGTTTTCGCTGGAACTGCGTCTTGAACTTTCGACCATACGGTATTGAGTTGTACAGGTGCCCCGCTGGCTGAATATATCTGCAATATTGGTCCTGTGATACTGCCATTCATGAGTTTGTTTGCATCCGTGCCCGCAGGAACAGTTCCATTCCCGGTGCCCGTCAGAATAATTGGGCTAGCTGTGCCAGAAAAGGTTGTTCCAACCAAAGTGTTGGCGGGATTTTTTGGAAGATCCGCAGCATAGCTGATCGTGCCCGTTGCCTTGCCAGGGATTGGCCGTTGCGAAATCTGGATAGGGCCTTCGCTCCCGGCGTTGCCTGTGATGGGATCGATATTGCTTCCTGTCAGATAAGCTCCTCCGCCATTACGCAGATAGCCTTCCGAGTCTGTCTTGAAATCGCCTCGGCGCGTATAGAGATTTTCCGGCGAGAACGAAGTCTGACCATTGACGTCGCTGGCCTTCGTTTGCACGGCGAAGAATCCCGGCCCGTTCAGGGCCATGTTGGTCGGTGTCTCGGTCGCGATGATGTTGCCCTGGATCGAGTTGGTCAGGACGGAATTCGCCCTGACGCTGCCGGAGACCTGACGGCTGGGTGCCTGCTCGGCGACGAGGTCGACGAAGCTGGTATCGACCCGCTTGAAGCCCGTGGTCTGCGAGTTGGCGATGTTGCCGGAGATGTTCTCGAGGGAGAAGCCCTGGGCCTTCATGCCCGAGACCGCCGTCTGTAACGCGGAAAACACATCCATGACCGGCAACCTTTGTTGAAAATGATGTGGACCGAGATCGGTTCATGCCATCATCCGCAAGCGGGATGCCAAATCTAACTCATTGAAAATACAAGATTAGTTCTTTAGATGGCCGGCAAGAACCGACATTTGCCTGGAATGCCCCGGCAGCTTTTGCCGGTTTCGTGATAGAGTGCCGGCGTCGTTTACCCAGCGTTATGCCCAGGTCGGTTATCGTCGGGCCGTTGGCGCAGCGGAGAGGGATCATGAAGAGCAAGCGGACGACCCTCGTCCATCTCATCTATTTCTCGCGCCTCAATCTGGCCGCCGATGCGGCGGGCCGTACTCGCCAACTCGGCGAGATCACGCGGCAGGCGCAGAAGAAGAACGAATTCTCCGTCATCACGAGCTTCTTGCTGGTGGAGCAGAATTTCGCCGCCCAGATCATCGAAGGCGAGCGCACCTCCGTGAACGACACGTTCGGACGGATCAGCAACGATACCCGGCATCGCGACGTGCAGATCGTCGAGTGGCGCGAGATCGTGAAGCGGGAATTCGTCAATTCGTTCGTGACCGTCATCCGCAACCCCGCGAACGACGCGATCTTCCAGAAGGCCGGCCTGCTGCCGATGTTTCAGCGCGGCACTCCGAAAGGCGGGGTGATCCATTCTCTCGCCGTTGCCCTGCAGGCCGAATCGCTGGCCAAACAGGGCATCGACCATCTCTTCGTCTGATGCTGCGTCCCAGCCTTCCTGATGTCGGATATCCGACTTTGAGCTTCGAAAGCCCATGAGTGAGACCCCACCGATCCTGATCGTCGACGATCAGGAGAAACTGCTGAAGCTGGTCATCCTGCTGATGACGCGGATCGGTTTCCCCGATGTCGACGGCGTGACCAGCGGTCCCGAAGCGCTGGAGCGTTTGCGCGAGCGCAAATACGCCCTTGTGATCTCGGACCTGATGATGGAGCCGATGGACGGGCTGACGCTCCTGCGCGAGATCCGCGGCGACGACGCGCTCATGAACACGCCCTTCATCCTCACCGAGGCGTCGTTCGATTTCGAGGACATCAACCTCGCGCACCAGGCCGGCGCCGATGCCTTCATCCTGAAGCCGTTCGACATGTCCGTGCTGAAATCGAAGCTGAAACAGGTGATCAACCGCAAGCCGCGCCGGCGCGAGGCGCCGCTGGCCGCCGAATCGGCCTTGAACGTCGATTTCCCGATGCTCGGCAAGTTCTGAACGATTCCGGCCGTCGCCCCTGCGGCGGCCCCGCCTGGACAACCACACGGCGTCGTCGTCCGGGCGGGCTTCAGTCCAGCGCCCGTGCCATCGCGACGAAGCCCGAGACTGGCACCTCTTCCGCCCTGGCCGTCTCGGGGATCCCCGCCGCGTCAAGCAGGCGCGCCGGGTCGGGCGTTGCCGCTTTCAGGCTTTGGCGCAGCATCTTGCGGCGCTGGCCGAACGCCGCCCGCGTCACCCGTTCGAGTGCCGTCACCGAACAGGGCAGGGGGGCAAGCCTCGGCCGCAGGTGGACGACGCTCGATGTCACCTTGGGTGGCGGCACGAAAGCCGAGGGCGCCACGTCGAACAGGATGTTCGCCTCGGTGCGCCAGCCGCACAGGACGCCCAAGCGCCCGTAATTCGCCCGGTCGGATTCGTCGGCGACGATCCGCTCGGCGACCTCGCGCTGAAACATCAGCGTGAGCGAGTCCCACCATGGCGGCCAGGCGGCTTCGGTGAGCCAGCCCGTCAGCAGGGGGGTTCCGACATTGTAGGGAAGGTTGGCGACGATCCGCACCTTTCCTTCACCGACGAGGGGGCGCGGATCGAATTTCAGCGCGTCGGCATCGACCACGTCGAGGCGGCCCGGATAATGCGCGGCGATCTCGGCCAGCGCCGGCAGGGCGCGGGGGTCGCGCTCGATGGCGACCACGCGGGCGGCACCGGCAGAGAGGAGGGCGCGGGTCAGGCCGCCGGGGCCCGGCCCCACCTCCACCACCGTGACCCCTTCCAGCGGGCCGGCGGCGCGGGCGATCCGCCCGGTGAGGTTGAGGTCGAACAGGAAGTTCTGCCCCAGCGCCTTCTTCGGCGCGAGATCGTGCTTCAGCACGACCTCGCGCAGGGGGGGAAGTCCGTCCTCGCTCATGCCTGTTGCCCCGCGAGTCTGGCGGCGAGCCGCAGGGCGCCCATCAGACTGTCCGGCCGCGCCACGCCCTTGCCCGCGATGTCGAAGGCGGTGCCGTGATCGGGCGAGGTCCGGATGAAGGGCAGACCCAGCGTGACGTTGACGCCATCGTCGAAGGCGATGGTCTTGATCGGGATCAGGGCCTGGTCGTGGGTCGGCGTCAGCGCGACGTCGTAGGCCGCCCGGGCGCGGGGATGGAACAGCGTATCCGCCGGAAGCGGGCCTCTGATGTCGATCCCTTCGTCCTGGAGCTGCGCCACGGCGGGTTCCAGAACGTCGCGGTCTTCCGTCCCCATCGTGCCGGCCTCACCCGCATGGGGGTTCAGCCCCGACAAGACGAGGCGGGGATGGGGGATGCCGAAGCGTTCCGTCAGGTCCCGCGCCACGATGCGTGCCGTCCGGACCACGAGGTCCTGCGTCAACAGATCGGGCACGCGGCGCAGGGCGACGTGGATCGTCACCGGCACCACGGCCAGCGTCTCGCTCCACAACATCATCACGGGGAGCGGCGCGGCCTTGCCGGGCTCTGCCGCCAGGGCAGCCAGGAACTCCGTATGGCCGGGATAGGCGAAGCCGACGCTGGTCAGGACGTATTTCGCGATCGGATTGGTGACGAGGGCGATCGCTTCGCCGGACCGGACCAGACCGACAGCCGTCATGATCGATTCGAGGGTCGCACCGGCATCGGCCGCGCTCGGCCGTCCCGCCACGGCGCCGACACGCGTGCCGCTCGGCAGGGGCATGACCGGGAGCGCGCGGGGAAAGACCTCGACCGCGAGATCGGGTCCGACCTCCGCCACCGGCACCTGAAAGCCGAGGCTGCTCGCCCGCGCCTCAATGAAATCGGGATCGCCGATGAGGAAGAACGGCGGAAGCCCGGCCCCTTCGTCCCGGGCCAGCCAGGCCATGAGGGCGATCTCCGGCCCGATACCGGCGGGATCGCCCATCGTGAGCGCAATGGGTCTGTGCACCGTCATGGCCTGCTGTCGTCGCCGGAAGAAGGCGAGGCCGGGTTCTCGCCCGATCTCACCGGGTCGCCGCGATGCCGTCGGCCGTGCTCGCGATGTTGACGTTCTGGCGCAGGTCGACTTCGCCGAGGGTCTTCAACTCGACGCGCAGCAGCACGGTGCGGTTGCGCTCCGTGACGCCGAGGGCCGCGGCCGTCGGAGAGACGATGTAGTTGAGCGAGAAGGTGGTGCACTCGTCCTGATAACCGCCGCCGATGCTCAATCCGGCGAGGTTGGCGCGGCCGGGATTGGTATAGACCGGCGCCGCGCCCACGGGATTGGCGAGATAGGATGTGTAAGCGTTGGCGAAATTATCGCGCACGTCGAGATAGTGCGTGAGATCGACCAGGGCCGAGCCGGTGACGAACCAGTTCGGGGTGATGTGGTAGGTCGCCGAGGCGGTCAGGCCCTCTCTGCGGTTGTTGAAACCGAGCAGCGGCTGAGCGGCGTAGTAGGAATAGAACATCGACAGGTCGATGGGCGCAAAGGGGTTGAGGCGCGCGATGACGCCCGTCTCCAGGCGGTTGACGGTGAAGTCCCGCTGCTCGAACCGCGCACGGGTGACGAAGCTGATGTTCTGGTTGGGCGAGAGCTGGAAGCGTCCGACATAATCGGATTCCCGGCGCTCCAGGCCGGAATCGAGGCCGACATTGGCCAGATCGCCCCGACGGAACGAGTTGACCCCGGCGACCTGGATGGACTCGCCGAACATCACGTTCGCGTACCAGCCCGACGGCGTCACCACCGAGTATTGCGCGCCGAGATTGGTGCGGACGCCGCCTTCGACCCGGTCGTAGCCGGAGAACTTGTCCCACTCGAACAGCGACGTGTCGTCGAAGACGAGGCTCTGCGCGTCCTCGTTGGGCAGGCGGCCGATATGCGTTTCGCTCGGACGGATCACGACCTGCGCGATGGGTTCGAGGGTGTGGACGCCGAGGGGGCCGAAATTGCTCACGAAGGGATAGCGGTAATCGAGACCCACCGCCGGCATCACCCGCCCTGAGAAATCCGAATCCGTGGTGCTGATCGTCTGCGCGAGGGCGTTCTGATAGCCGGAATTGCGCGGATCGACGAAGAAGGCGTCCGTGCGCAGATAGGCGAACGGAGTGAAGACCTGGCCGGCATCGTCGATGAAGGTCCGGCGCCATGACAGCTGCGCGGATGCGCGGGTGTTGCTCCCCGACAGGCCGCGGATGATGCAGGTGCTGCGCGTGAAGGTGGTGCAGGTCTCGTAGAGCGAGTAGGTCGTCCCGTTGACCGTGGGATTGAAGTAGTAGGAGCCCGTGCGCGGAATCGCCTGAAAATCCGTGGCTTCACGGTCGAGATGGGTGATGTTGGCCTCGAAACGCACTTCGCCGCCGAGGAAGCCCGGACCGTTGATGCGCTTGTCGTAATCGATCACCGGCGCGACGACCGGCTGCTCCTTCTGCCAATCGTAGCTCGACAGACCCTTGAAATAGTAGGCGCGCGCCTCGAACCAGGAGCGGTCGCCCTGGCCGATCAGGTAGGCCGTCGAGACCGCCTCACGGAAATAATCCGTGGTGATGCTCGAATTGCGGACGCGGTAATTGTCGAGGAACCACTTGTCGGTGACGCCGACCACGTCCCAGCCCGTGCGCCACCGGTCGTTGATGTAGAACTGGCCCGTGGTCTCGATCGAACCACGGAAGTCGCGGTCTCCCGCGCCGAGCGGCCCGGGAAGGAAGGCGCTGGGCGTCGTCTGGAAGATGCCGCTGGCGCGGATGGTATAGGTTCCGGTGTCGAGCCGGTGACGCAGCTCACCCTGGCCGAGGATACCCTGCTCGCTCAGGAAGGACGGCGTCAGGGTGATGTCGAAATTCGGCGCGACGTTGATGAAGAACGGCGTCGAGATGCCACTGCCGAGGGCGGTGGAGGTGATGAAGCGCGGCGTGAGGAAGCCGGTCTTGCGCTTCACCGTCGGGTCCGGCGCCTCGAAATAGGGCAGGTAACCGACGGGGATACCGGCGATCTCAAGGGTCGATTCCTCGAACCCGATCGTGTGGGTCTCGTTGTTGTGGATGATCTTGGCGGCGCGTACCTGCCACAGGGGCGGCGTCTCCGGATTGTTCTTGCACGGCTCGCAGGCGGTGTAGGTGCCGGATTCGAAGGTCGTCTGTTCGCCGTCCACCCGCTCGCCGCGCGGCGCGGAGAAGCGCGTGCGCACCGGCTGGCCCCGCATTTCCACGGTCTGCTGGATGCGCAGGGCGTCGACGAACCCGTTCCGGAAATCGTCCGTCAGTTCCATCGTGTCGCCGGTCACGACGGCGCCGGTCTCGTCGGTGAGACGGACGTTGCCCTCGGCGAAGACGCGGCTGCTGGCCCTGTCATAACGCACGCGGTCGGCCTGCAGGGTGCGCGGGCCGTAATGCAGCTCGGCATTGCCGCGCGCCGTGACGGTGTTGTTGTCGTTGTCGTAGATCAGCTCGGCGGCCTCGACGAGGAGCCGCTCGGCCGGCTTGCCCGTGGGGGCAGGAGCGGGCTGCGCGGCGGCCTTGGGTGCCACAGCGGATTTGGGCGCCGCAGCCTTGCGGGCCTGGCCCCTGTCACTCTGGCCGGCAGCCTGCGCGCTCGCACCATCGGAGCCGAGCGTGAGCGCGGCGCCGGAGACGAACGCCAGCAACCCGGCGAGCTTCGCGATGTCGGAGACTGTACGCAACCCGTGTCCCAACCTCTGCCTCGGCCTCGTTTCGCGTCCCGTCACCGACAACGGCATCAGCCGTCCTCCTGATAGAGAAGCGTGAGCGTACCGAGAAGACTCCCTACCACGGCCGGGAACCATGCCGCCACCGGGGGCGACACGATGCCTGATGCGCCGAGGCCTTCCATGACCTGCCGCGCGACGTAGAGGAAGAACCCCGCCGCCACACCGCCAAGCACAAGCTTGCCCACTCCACCAAAGCGGAAGAACCTTAAGGAAACGCTGGCTGCCACGAGCACCATGGCAACGAAGAGAACGGGCCTCGCCATGAGGACATCATACTGGAGTCGGTAGCGCGTCGCATCCAACCCCGCCCTCTCCGTGCGTGCGATGGTCTCGTTCAGTTGCCAGAAAGGCACAGATTCCGGGGGTGTGAAGCGCTGCTTCACCTGTCCGGCGTCGAGGTTCGAGGCGAGAATGTAGGTGTCGTAACTCTCGGGAGGCTGGCCCTTGGTGAGGAGCCGCGCGTCCTGGAGGGTCCAGTATCCGTCATGCAGCGTCGCGCGCGCGGCCTCGATCTGCGACACGAAGACCCCGGCCTCGTCGAACGTATAGACCGACACGCCGGCCAGGGTGGTCGTGCCCTCGATCGCCGTCCCGGCACGCAGGATCGCCTGGCCGTCGAGGCTGTTCTGGCGAATCCACAGGTCCTTGCCGGAATTCGCCTTCGTGGATTTCGCGAAGATCCTCGCCTCGATTTCGGTGGATCGCTGCTTCATCGCGGCGGAGACCGGATTGTAGATCCCCACCGTGAAGGCGCCGATGGCCAGCGCCACCAGGATGCCGGGCTGGAGGAACTGCCAGGCCGAGATGCCCGCGGCCCGCGCCACCACGAGTTCGAGCTTGCGCGACAGCTGGAGCAGCGCCGCCATGGAGCCGAACAGGATCGCGAAGGGCAGCACGCCCTCGGCCACCGCCGGGGTGCGATAGAGCGAGAGCTGCGCCATCAAACTTGTGGACGCGCCCTCCGTGTCGCCCGCCCGGCGCAGCAATTCGACGAAATCCAGCGTGTAGACCAAGGCGAAGACGGTGATGAACACGCCGAGCACCGTGCGCAGGAAGCGCAGGGCGAAGTAGCGTCCGAGGGTGAAGCCGATCATCATGGCGGCGTCCTCACCCGTCGCCGAGGCGCGGTCGACGCATCACGGCGCGGCCGAGATTCGAGAGGGTCCTGGAGACGCGCGCGTTCCAGTCCCGCACCGCGGCACCGTTGAAGACGATCAGGCAGGAAATCGCCAGCGCCAGGGCGGGGGCGGCGTAGATCGCGACGACGGCGCCCTGGCTTCGCACCGCCGCGCTGCTGGCCGCGAAGCCCGCGATGCGCAGGACGATGACGGCGACGACGGCGCCCGCCATGGCGAGGCCGCGCCCCTGGCGCGTGGTGCGCGGGTCGCCGAGTGCCGCGAAAGCGATGAGGGTCAGGGCGAGCGGGTAGAGCCAGGCCGAGAGCCGGTCGTGCACTTCCGCGCGGAAGCGGCCCTTCTGCGACTGGTAATAGGTCTCGGTCGTATCGGGGAAGAGAAGCTGCGCCGTCGACCGTTCGCGCGGCTTGTAGACGGTCTCGCCGTCCGGGGGGGTGAAGGCCGCGAGGTCCACCGTGTAGCGCTCGAAGGTAATGATCGAGGAATCCCGAGAATCCTTCTGCTGCCGGTGGATGCTGCCCTTCTCAAGGGCGAGGTAGCTCTGGCCCTCGTAATCCACAGCCTGACCCTGCTCGGCGAGATAGACCACCGTCTTTCCGGCCTCGCGCTTGTCCTGGATGAAGATGCCCTGCAGCGTTCCGCCCGGGCCGCGCTCGCGGAAATGGAAGGTGATGCCGCTGTCGAGCTCGGTGAACTGGCCCTCCTTCACCACGTTCGCGATGAAGTCGCCGCGCACGCGGGTCAGCACGTCGCGCAGTTCCTGGAACGAGGACGGCATCACCTGGATGGTGAGGAAGGCGACGCCGGCGCTCACGATGAGCCCCAGTGTGAGGAACGGGCGAAGGATGCGCCGCGGCTGCATGCCGGCCGCCGACATGACAATGAGCTCGGAATCGCCGTTCAGCCGGTTCAGGGCGTAGACCACGGCGATGAACAGGGCCACGGGCGCGATCACGGTGATCAGCGTCGGCACCGATAATCCGGTGATCAGGAAGAAGACGATGAGGGTCTGGCCCTTGGCCGTGATCAGGTCGAGTTCGCGCAGGGCCTGCGTCACCCAGATCGTGCCCGTGAGGCCGATCAGGCAAGCGAGGAAGGCCCCGGCCGCGATCCTGAATATGTAGCGCTCGATCTGCGTCATCGGATCTCGTGGCGGGCCTTACGCGCGGCTTGCGTGGGACGCGTCCCACGGGCCTTCCTCATGCCCCCCGGCATCGCACCCGTCCACCGATGTCGATCGCCTTGGGGCGCTTCAAATCAGGCGCTTTCGCGGCGGCCGGATCGCGTTGCGTTCTTCGCATCAACGGGTACACAGGGAGCGTCGCGGCGCCGTGTGTCGGGCCGCACGGACCAATTCAGACCTTCGGAAAGCGTGACTTATGGCGGACGGTATCACGATCGCATTCGGGCCGCTCGGCCCGGTCGGCCACGGCGACATCGTTCTCTTCGTCGGAGATGATCTGGCGCTTTCGCCCACGGTCGCGCAGGCCCTTGGCCGCGGCGCGGCCGACCTGCTGGCGCGCGCCGCCGCGAGCGAGCGGTTCAAGGGCAAGTCGCTGACGTCCCTGGCACTCCCGGCCCCCGCCGGGATCGATGCCGACCGGCTCCTCGTCATCGGCCTCGGTTCGGAGAAGGACCGCGCCAAGATCGATTGGCCGGCTCTGGGCGGCTATGCGGCCAGCAAGGTGAGCGGCCGCCAGGCCCATGTCGCCCTCGATTGGCCCGGCTCCTCGGTGAGCCCCGCGAACGCCGCCGATTTCGCCCTCGGCGCGCGTCTGCGCGTCTACAGCTTCGACCGCTACAAGACGAAGAAGAAGCCGGAGGGCGAGGAAGCCCGCGTCACCGCGCTCACCCTCATGGTCGCCGATCCCTCGGCGGCGGAGGCGG
This sequence comes from Methylobacterium sp. Leaf85, assembly GCF_001422125.1. NCBI lineage: Bacteria > Pseudomonadati > Pseudomonadota > Alphaproteobacteria > Hyphomicrobiales > Methylobacteriaceae > Methylobacterium > Methylobacterium sp. Leaf85. Next base: position 62,007 of record NZ_LMME01000032.1, read on the forward strand.
CTTCCAAGGTCTCGGAGGCCGTGGCCGGCGGCGTCCTCCTGGCGCGTGAACTCATCAACGAGCCGCCGAACGTTCTCTATCCCGAGGAATTCGCGCGGCGCGCCGAGGAACTGACCAAGCTCGGCGTCGAGGTCGAGGTTCTCGGTCCCGGCAAGCTCGAGGCCCTCGGCATGGGAGCGCTCCTCGCCGTCGCGCAGGGCTCGACGCGTGAGGCCCGCGTGGTCGTCATGCGCTGGAACGGCGGCGACGATGCCTCGGAAGCGCCGATCGCCTTCATCGGCAAGGGCGTCTGCTTCGATTCCGGCGGCATCTCGATCAAGTCCGCCGGCGGCATGGAAGACATGAAGGGCGATATGGGCGGCGCCGCCTGCGTCGTGGGCACGATGTTCGCGCTTGCCTCGCGCAAGGCGAAGGTCAACGCCATCGGCGCCATCGGCATCGTGGAGAACATGCCGGACGGCAACGCTATGCGCCCGGCCGACATCGTCACCTCCATGTCCGGCCAGACCATCGAGATCATCAACACCGACGCCGAGGGGCGCCTCGTCCTCGCCGACGTGATCTGGCATGTGCAGAGTGCCTACAAGCCGAAATTCATGATCGATTTGGCGACCCTCACCGGGGCGATCATCGTCGCCCTCGGCCAGGACATCGCCGGCATGTTCTCCAACGACGATGCGCTCGCCGCCAAGATCGCCGCCGCCAGCGAGGCCACCGGCGAGGCGGTGTGGCGGATGCCGCTCATCCCGGCCTACGACAAGGCCATCGACTCGAAGTTCGCCGACATGAAGAACACCGGCGGGCGCCATGGCGGCGCGGCCACCGCCGCCTCCTTCATCAAGCGCTACGTCAACGACGTGCCGTGGGCGCATCTCGACATCGCCGGTGTCGCGATGTCGTCGAGCCCCAGCGAGATCAACCGGAGCTGGGGCGCCGGCTGGGGTGTGCGTCTCCTCGACCGGCTCGTGCGCGACAATTACGAGGCGTGATGGCATCCGGCGGCGCGTCCGCGGTGCTTGTCCCGGCCGCCGCCTCTCCTCCCACAGCCGCGATACTGTCTGTCATGGCTGCGGCACTTCCGGTCATCGCTGCGGTGCTCGCGGTCTGCGCCACGGCCCTCGCCGGCCTGAGCCAGGCCTCGGCGCTGCCGCCCGATCTGGCGGCGCGGTTCTACGGGTTCTTCCTGCTGCAATACCCGCTCTTCACCTTCGCGCTGATCTACGCTCTCGCGCGGATCGTCGCGATGGCGGCGACGGGCACGGCGTCCCTGCCCAGGCGCATCGCCGGGGCCTTGGCGGGGGCCGCGCTGCTCCTCGCCCTCGGCCTCTATCCGACCTTCGGCGGTCTCGTTCTCCGGGCGGGCTTCGCCACCGGCGGCATGACCTTCCTCACCTACCAGCCCATGAATGCCGCCTTAGCGATCGGCGCCGCGGCGTCGGCTTTCGTCTTCGGGTCGGCCTTGGCCGTGAGCCGGATTCTGATCGGCGGTGGTGCGTCCGCCCCGTCATGGGGCCGCCGCCTCGCGATCGGTCTCTTCCGCTGCGGAACGGGCTTTCTCGCCCTGTGGTTCGCCTTCGCGGTGATCGGGCAGGCCCATCCGGCCGGTTTCGGGCCATGGCCCCGCCGCGCAATGTCGGCCGGCGAGGCAGGGATGGGCATGTCTCTGGTTCTCGCCGCGTTTCTGCCTCATGCCATACTGGTCTGGCTGGCGCTTCGTGACAGATCGCGTCGGAAGAAACCCGATACACTCTCCGTTGCGGATTGATCCGGTGACAGAGTCGTCGAAAAGATAGTTTACATATGAACGAACGCGGCACCAAGCCGCTGCGCGGATAACAATCTGCCGCGCACATCAGAGGGAGGATCGAGATGATCCAAGGCACGGCCCCCGGGCCGGTTTCCGTGCGCCCATGGCTCTCCATGTATCCGCCCGGCATACCCGCCGAGATCGACGTCGCCAGCCCGCGCACCCTCGTGGACATCCTGCGCCTCAGCACGACGGAATGTGCCGCCCGCCCGGCGATCCGCTGTTTCGGCAAGTCCATCACCTATGCCGAACTCGGCGCCTCCGCCGACGCGATCGCGGCCTGGCTGGTTGCCGAAGGGTTCGACAAGGGCGACCGGATCGCCGTGATGATGCCGAACGTGCCGGCCTATCCGGCGGCGATCTACGGGATCCTCCTGGCCGGCTGCGTCGTGGTCAACGTCAACCCGCTCTACACCCCGCGCGAACTGACGGTTCAGATCAACGATTCGGGGGCTCGGGCGCTCTTCGTCCTCGAGAATTTCGCCCATACCGTCGCCAGCGCGGGCGCCGATATCGATCTCGACCGCATCGTCGTCGCCGGACCGGGCGACGGGCTCGGCCTCAAGGGGCGGATCGTCGATCTCGTCTCGCGCCACATCAAGAAGGCGGTGCCCCCCTATCGTCTGCCCGAGGGCAAGACGCTGCGCTTCGAGACGGTCCTGCGCCGCGGCCGAAGCCTGCCGAAAGCGTCGGTGTCGGTCGGGCCGCAGGACCTCGCGTTCCTGCAATATACGGGGGGGACGACGGGCGCCGCCAAGGCCGCCATGCTGACCCATGCCAACGTCGTCGCCAACGTGGCTCAGTGCCGGGTCTGGTTCTGCGTGTCGGAAACCGACGGGGTCGACCGGGTGATGGTCACGGCCCTGCCGCTCTATCACATCTTCGCCCTCACCGGATGCTTCTTCCTGTTCATGAGCATCGGCGGATGCTGCCTGCTCATTCCCAATCCCCGCGACGTGGACGGGTTCGTGAAGACCCTGAAGGGCAACCGCTTCACCCATTTCTCCGGGGTGAACACGCTGTTCAACCTGCTCAACAACCATCCGAAGATCGCGGAGGTGGATTTCTCCAGGATTCATTTCGTCATCGCCGGCGGCATGGCCGTGCAGGCTCCCGTGGCGGCCAGGTGGAAGGCGATCACGGGCAAGTCCATCGTCGAGGGCTACGGGCTTTCCGAAACCTCGCCCGTGGTCTGCGTGAACGACCCTCGGGCGGATTGGACCGGCACGATCGGCTTCCCGGTTCCCTCCACCGATGTGGCGATCCGCGATGCCGAGGGCAGGGACGTCCTACCGGGCGAGCCCGGCGAGCTCTGCGTGCGCGGCCCGCAGGTCATGGCGGGCTACTGGAAGCGGCCGGACGAGACCGCGCGGGCGACGACCGGTGACGGCTATTTCCGCACCGGCGACGTGGCAATCCTCCAGGCGGACGGGCAGGTGCGTATCGTCGACCGGATGAAGGACATGATCCTGGTCTCGGGCTTCAACGTCTATCCGAACGAGGTGGAGGAGATCCTCGTCGGCCATCCCGGCGTGCTCGAATGCGCCGTTATCGGCACGCCATGCGAGGAGACCGGCGAAATGGTCGTCGCGCATGTGGTGCTCAAGGACAGCAGCGTCGGCGTCGAGGCGCTGCGGACCTACGCGCGCCAGCAGCTCACCGGCTACAAGGTGCCGAGGCGCGTGGTCTTCCACGACGCGCTCCCGAAGACCAATGTCGGCAAGGTGCTGCGCCGGGCCCTGCGCGACGCGGCGCCGCGCCCCTGACGAGCCCGCCGATGTAACCGGCGACGGCGTCTCGCCGAACGGTGACGATAGGCCCCGCTTGCACGGATGGGCGGCGGGGCCGATCTTCGTGGGACGAGGCCGCCCTGCGCGGCCATCCCTATCCTTGTTCGAGGACGCCACATGTACATCAAGCGCCGTAGCGGCTGGGAAATGCCTGAGCGCCTCGCCACGCCCGAGAGCGTGTTCCTGAACCGCCGCGCCTTGCTCGGCGGCGCCGCCGGCCTCGCCGCGACGTCCCTCGTGGGCGTCGAGGGCGCCTTCGCCGCCGCCGACCCGACGAGCGGCCTCTACCCGGCCGCGCGCAACGAGGCCTATACGCTGGACCGTCCGCTGACGGCCGAGAAGTTCTCGGCGGATTACAACAACTTCTACGAGTTCGGTACGTCCAAGACCGTGCTGCCGGCGGCCAACGCCCTGAAGACCCGGCCCTGGACCCTCAAGATCGACGGCTTGGTCGAGAAGCCGTTCGAGATCGGGATCGACGATCTCGTCCGCAAGATGACCCTTGAGGAGCGCCTCTACCGCCACCGCTGCGTCGAGGCCTGGTCGATGTCGGTGCCCTGGACGGGCTTCCCGCTCTCGAAGCTCGTGGCCCTGGCAAAGCCGGCATCGGGGGCCAAGTACCTCCGCATGGAAACCTTCATGGACAAGTCCATGGCGCCGGGCCAGCGCTCGTTCCTGTATCCCTGGCCCTATGTGGAAGGGCTGACGATGGAGGAGGCCAACAACGATCTCGCCTTCATCGCCACGGGCATCTACGGCAAGCCGCTGGCCAATCAGTTCGGCGCGCCGATCCGCCTCGCGGTGCCGTGGAAGTATGGCTTCAAATCGGTGAAGTCGATCGTGAAGCTGTCCTTCGTCGCCGAGCGGCCGAAGACCTTCTGGGAAGGACTCCAGGCCTCGGAATACGGCTTCTGGGCCAACGTGAACCCGGCGGTCTCACATCCGCGCTGGAGCCAGGCCTCGGAGCGTGTGCTGGGCACCGACCAGCGAGTGCCCACACTGATCTACAACGGCTACGGCGAGCAGGTGGCCGGGCTCTACAAGGGTCTCGAGAACGAGCGCCTGTTCGTCTGAGCGGGCTTCCGGTCAATAGGTCCAGCGCTGGGCCTTGGCCACGAGGAAGTCGCGGAAAGCCTGCACCCGGGCGACGGAGCGCATCTCCTCGGCATAGACGAGATAGCTCTCCATATGCGGCATCTCGACGTCGCGCAGCACCTGCATGAGGCCGGTCTGCCCCTCCACGGCGTAGTCGGGGAGGATGCCGATGCCGGCACCGGTCTCCATCGCGTTCTGCAGGGCCGCGATGTTGTTCACCGTGAAGTGAATCGTCCTCCGTTCCTGGCCTTCGCGGCCCACCGTCGAGAGCCAGTGGGTCGCCAGCAGGTAGGACGGCTCGTTGCCGCCGAAGGACACGAGGCGGTGGTTGTCGAGATCCGCGATCGCCTTGGGTTCGCCGAACCGCTTCACGTAATCGGCCGAGGCGAAGGCATGGTAGTGGACCGTGAACAGCCGCCGCTGGATCAGGTCGGGCTGGGCCGGGCGCCGCATCCGGACGGCGACGTCCGCTTCGCGCATGGCGAGATCGAGTTCCTCGTTGGTGAGGATGAGTTCGACGCGCACGTCGGGATAGAGGTCGAGGAACTCGGCGACGCGCTGGGCGAGCCACGAGGTGCCGAGGCCCGTCGTCGTCGTCACCTTGAGGTCGCCGCTCGGCCGCTCGCTCGTCTCCACGAGACGCGCCCTGGTGTTCTCCAGGCGCAGCTTCATGTCCCGCGCCGCCCGGAATAGCAGGTCGCCCTGCTCGGTCAGGATGAGGCCCCGCGCATGGCGGTGGAAGAGAGGGGCCTTCAACTCCCGCTCGAGGGCGCTGATCTGCCGGCTCACCGCCGATTGGCTCAGGCCGATATCGTCGCCGGCACGCGTGAAGCTGCCGGCTTCGGCGACGTTGAGGAAGATCCGGATCTTGTCCCAGTCCACGGCGTCCAACCCCCTCACGCAGCCCCGTGCCGATAGCCGGTCGCCCGATGCCGGACCCTGTACGGTCAGGCATCGGCCCTTGCCGTGTCTCGGCGTGCCCGGCCGCCGTTTCATTCGGTTCGGCCGGGCAACATGGGACGCCGAGCCGATGAAACTCGGCTCGTGCTGGTTTTAGGACAACGATCTTGCGATTAGGTTGATGCCCGACGCAAGGCGCCGAACAAAGATTTCCCTATTCCGCTGCAGCCTGCTGTGGGGTTTCGCCGAGTTCGAGGGCCGCGATGTACTTTTCGGCCTCCAGAGCCGCCATGCAGCCCATTCCTGCCGCGGTGATCGCCTGCCGGTAGACATCGTCAGCGACGTCGCCGGCGGCATAGACGCCGGGGATCGCCGTCTCCGTCGTGCCCGGCTTCGTCTCGATGTAGCCGCCGTGACGCATGGCGAGTTGTCCCTCGAAGATCCCCGTCGCCGGCTGATGCCCGATTGCGACGAAGACGCCGTCCGTCTTGAGCTCCGTGATCGCGCCCGAGCGCACGTCCTTCAGGCGCAGATGCGTGACCGAAGGCGGTGACTGGGTGCCACAGATCTCCTCGATCGCGTGATGCCAGACCACTTCGACGTTGGGATGCTTGAACAGGCGCTCCTGGAGGATGCGCTCGGCACGGAACTCGCCCCGGCGATGCACCACCGTGACCTTCGCGGCGAGGTTGGCGAGATAGAGCGCCTCCTCGACGGCGGTGTTGCCGCCGCCGACGACCACCACCTCCTTGCCGCGAAAGAAGAACCCGTCGCAGGTGGCGCAGGCCGAGACGCCGAAGCCCTGGAACTTGGCCTCGGAGGGAAGGCCGAGCCACTTCGCCTGAGCGCCGGTGGCGATGATGAGGGCGTCGCAGGTGTAGGTCTCGCCGGAATCCGCCTCCAGATGGAACGGTCGCGCCTGCAGATCGACCTTGGTGATGTATTCGGACACGATCTTGGTGCCCACATGCTCGGCCTGGAGCCGCATCTGCTCCATCAGCCACGGACCCTGGATCGGGTCGGCGAAGCCCGGATAATTCTCGACATCGGTGGTGATCATGAGCTGGCCGCCGGGCTGGAAGCCGGAGATCAGCAGCGGCTCGACCATGGCGCGGGCGGCATAGATCGCGGCGGTGTAGCCGGCGGGGCCTGAGCCGATGATGATGAGCTTGGAATGGTGGGGGGCCATGGTTCGGACGTCTCCTACGGCCGCGGCGCAGGTGCCAGCCCGGCGCGGTGCTCGACAAAGGCACGGGCCAGAGCTTCCGCGATGGCCGGTGTCGCGTCGAGGGGGGTGTAATGCAACTCTTCCAGACGACCGGTGAAGGGCTTCAGGGCGCCCGCCATCGCCAGTCCGGCAAAGAGCCGCCTGTGCCGGATGTAGGTCTTCGGGAGATCGAAGAGAAGCACCGGCGCACCGCTGCTCACCGCTTCTCCCACCATGTTGGCCGAATCCGACGTGACCACGATGGCGTCGGCGAGGGCGAGCAGGGAGACGTAGGGGTTCGCCCCCGAGCCGTCCCAGAAGAAGCCGCCCTTCTCCGCGACAAGGCGCTGGAGCGCCGTCCGCAGGGGAGGCGGCGTCCGGCGGGACACCGTGAGCATGAGCGACGATCCGCCATCGGCGAGTTTCGTCAATTTGGCTAGCAGCCGCTTCATGTCGGCGGAACGATAGCTGAGATGGCGGCTGTCGCCGCCGATCAGCACCGCGACGCGAGGCTTCGGCAGTTGCATCAGGCGCGGGTCGGGGGAACGGCGCGCCGCCGCCAGCCGCGCCGCCGTCACCTGATGCGGCGCCGTCAGGGTCGTGAACACGTTAGGCCCGCGAAGGTCGTCGTAATCCGGCACCCAGATGAAATCCGCGGTGTCGTGGCCCGTCCGGGGATCCTTCAGGAAGGCGGTGAAGGTCCGGCCCTTCGACGCCTTGCGGATCGCGCGGAGATAGGGAACCGCGCGGCGTCCCGAGGCGATCACGATCTCGGGAAACGGGCCGGCCAGGGCGCCGCCGCGATGACCGGGTCGGTCGCGCGGGTCGATCGGTCCCCAAGGGGCGAGCCAGCCGAAGGGGGGACGGGGCGTGACGCGGTGGATCTCGAAATCGAGGCCGAGGGTTTCCGCGAGGCCGATACACTGGTTCTCGTCACCGGCTTTGCCATCGGTGACGATCCACGCTCCCACATGAGCTAGATCGGGGGCATGGCCGGTGCCGAGTTTCTCTCCAGCAGATCGCATCACGCCGGACGCTCCCGATATCGACATGGCGGCGTCAGTTCGACGGAAATGCCCGGCGCAGCCAGCCGGCATAATGCTGTGCGATCGCGGCGACGCGGCGACGTTCCGAATCCGGATCGTACCACGCCCCGCCCGAGCTCGACGGCAGCGCGGAGAGCTGCGGATGCCGGGCCAGCACCTCGCCGCGTCGACCGACGATCAGGGCTTCCCCGTCGAGATAATCGGATTGCGAGCCGCCGCCGAAGCCGCTGCGGCCTCCTTCGCTCCCGGTATAGGGCCGGAGCGACAGGCTCTTGATCCTCACCACCAGAACCGGTCCGGCGCCCCCGATCCTGTCCGCGAACTCGCGGTTCAGCGCGCCGAGGAGATCGTCACGCAAGGCTTCCGCCGGGGCGCCGCCGCCTTCCGCCAGGAGCGGTCCCACATCGACGCGGATCGCCGACAGCCGCGTGGCGCCGAAGGACGACAGACCCTCGGCCAGGGCAGGGGACGCCATGGCCAGGACGGCGACGAGGCCGATCCATGCCCGCCGCCGGCCCGTGACGGACCGGCGAAATACGGTCTGGCGCATGCTCGAAGCCTCGGGCGTCAAACGCCGTACTGGACCGCGACGACCTCGTAGGACTTGCCGCCGCCGGGGGTCGTCACCTCCACCGTGTCCCCGACGCCCTTGCCGATGAGGGCGCGGGCGATGGGGGAGGTGATCGAGACCAGCCCCGAACGGACATCGGCCTCAGGCTCGCCGACGAGCTGGTAGGTCTTCTCTTCCTCGGTATCCTCGTCGACGAGCTTCACCGTGGCGCCGAACTTGATCTTGGTGCCCGACAGCTTGGTGACGTCGATGACCTCGGCCCGGGCGATCATGCTCTCGAGTTCCATCACCCGCCCCTCGTTGTGGGACTGGGCCTCTTTGGCGGCATGATACTCGGCATTCTCCGAGAGGTCGCCGAGCGCCCGCGCTTCGGAGATGGCCTGGATGATGCGCTGACGCTCCACCTGCTGGCGATGCTTCAGCTCGGCTTCCAGCGCAGCGAACCCGCGCACCGTCATCGGAACCTTGTCTATCGTCATCGTCTCGCGCCACAATGAATAGGCCCGGTCGGGAGCGGGACGCTCCCTCCGGGCCAGAGTAAGATGGTCTTGAAGCTTGGCATCTGCCGTGTCCGTCAAGACGGACACCACATCAAATGTTAAGCCGCGAAGTATTCCTGCAAGGCGCGCACCTGGAGATCACCCTCGAGATAGGCCTTGATCCCCTCGGCCGCCGCCATCGCTCCGGCTAGAGTGGTGTAGTACGGCACTTTATGCAAGAGGGCCGCCCGGCGCAGGGAGCGCGAGTCCGCCAGGGCGCCTGCGCCTTCCGTCGTGTTGAACACGAGCTGGATGTCGCCGTTCTTGATCGAATCGACCACGTGCGGCCGGCCCTCCAGGACCTTGTTCACCCGCTCCGTCGGGACGCCGTTCTCCAGGAGGTAGCGCTGCGTCCCGCTGGTGGCGACGATGACGAAACCGGCCTCAGACAACTCCCGGATGGCCGGCAGGATGCGGGCCTTGTCGGCGTCACGGACCGAGACGAATACCGCGCCGCTCTTCGGCACGAGGGTGCCCGAGCCGAGCTGGCTCTTGGCGAAGGCGACGCCGAAGCTCGAATCGAGGCCGATGACCTCACCGGTGGAGCGCATCTCCGGTCCGAGCAGGACATCGACGCCGGGGAAACGGGCGAAGGGGAACACGGCTTCCTTGACGGCGATGTGGTCGAGAACCTTGGGCTCGAGCCCGAAACTCGCGAGCGGCTCGCCCGCCATGACGCGCGCCGCGATCTTGGCGATGGACTCGCCGATGACCTTGGCGACGAAGGGCACCGTGCGGGATGCCCGTGGGTTCACCTCCAGCACGTAGATCGCGCCGTCCTTGATGGCGTATTGCACGTTCATCAGGCCGCCGACCTGCAGGGCCAGCGCCATCGCCCTGGTCTGGCGTTCCAGCTCGGCGATGGTCTCCGGCGAGAGCGAGCGCGAGGGCAGCGAGCAGGCGGAATCGCCCGAATGGATGCCGGCCTCCTCGATGTGCTCCATGATGCCGGCGATGTAGACGTCCTTGCCGTCGCAGATGGCGTCCACGTCGATCTCGGTGGCATCCGAGAGATAGCGGTCGAACAGGAGCGGGTTCTTGCCCAGCACCGTGTTGATCTGGCCGGTCTTGTCGTTGGGGTAGCGCGATTTCACGTCCGACGGGATCAGGCTCGGCAGGGTGTCGAGGAGATAGTCGGCGAACTGGACCTCGTCGCGGATGATCGCCATGGCGCGGCCGCCCAGCACGTAGCTCGGGCGCACCACGAAGGGCAGGCCGAGATCGGAGGCCACGAGGCGGCTCTGCTCGACGGAATAGGCGATGCCGTTCTTCGGCTGCTTCATCCCGAGCTTGTCGAGGAGCCGCTTGAACTGGTCGCGGTCCTCGGCGAGGTCGATGGCGTCCGGTGAGGTGCCGAGGATCGGCACGCCGGCCGCTTCGAGGGCGCGGGCGAGCTTCAGCGGGGTCTGGCCGCCGAACTGGACGATGACGCCGTGCAGCGTGCCGGCCTGCCGCTCGGTCTCGATGATTTCGAGCACGTCCTCCTGCGTCAGCGGCTCGAAATAGAGCCGGTCGGAGGTGTCGTAGTCGGTGGAGACCGTCTCCGGGTTGCAGTTGACCATGATGGTCTCATAGCCGGCCTCGGTGAGCGCGAAGCAGGCGTGACAACAGCAATAGTCGAACTCGATGCCCTGGCCGATGCGGTTGGGTCCGCCGCCGAGGATGATGACCTTCTTGGCGTCGGTGGGCTGCGCCTCGTCGACCACGGCGCCGGCGAAGGGCGCCACGTAGGTGGAGTACATGTAGGCGGTGGGCGCCTTGAACTCGGCCGCGCAGGTGTCGATGCGCTTGTACACCGGGCGGACGCCCAATGCCCGGCGGGCGGCGCGGACGCTGTCCTCGTCGGTCTTGGCGAGCACCGCGAGGCGGGCATCCGAGAAGCCCGCCGCCTTGAGCTGGCGCAGGGCGCCGGGTGTGGTGGGGATGCCGTGGGCCTTGACCCTGTTCTCCAGGTCGATGATCGCCTGGAGCTGTTCGAGGAACCACGGATCGATCTTGCACGAGGCGTGGACCTCGTCATGGCTGACGCCGAGGCGGAGCGCCTGACCCACCTTGAGGAGACGGTCCGGGGTCGGCGTGCCCAGGGCCGCCTTGATGGCATTGTGGTCGTCGCCCTTGCCGAGCCCCTCGATCTCGATCTCGTCGAGGCCGGTGAGGCCGGTCTCCAGGGAGCGCAGCGCCTTCTGCAGCGACTCGGCAAAGCAACGGCCGATGGCCATGGCCTCGCCCACCGATTTCATCGCCGTGGTCAGCGTCGGCTCGGCGCCGGGGAACTTCTCGAAAGCGAAGCGCGGGATCTTGGTGACGACGTAGTCGATGGTCGGCTCGAACGAGGCCGGGGTCGCGCCGCCGGTGATGTCGTTGGCGATCTCGTCGAGGGTGTAGCCCACCGCGAGCTTGGCCGCGACCTTGGCGATGGGGAAGCCCGTGGCCTTGGAGGCCAGCGCCGACGAGCGCGAGACGCGCGGGTTCATCTCGATGACGATCATCCGGCCGGTGGCCGGGTCGATGGCGAACTGCACGTTCGAGCCGCCGGTCTCCACGCCGATCTCGCGCAGCACCGCGAGCGACGCGTCGCGCATCACCTGATATTCCTTGTCCGTGAGCGTCAGGGCTGGGGCCACGGTGATGGAATCGCCGGTATGGACGCCCATCGGATCGATGTTCTCGATGGAGCAGACGATGATGCAGTTGTCGTGTCTATCGCGAACGACCTCCATTTCGTATTCCTTCCAACCGAGGACGCTCTCCTCGATCAGGACCTCGTTGGTCGGCGAGGCGTCGATGCCGCGCTCGACGATGTCGAGGAATTCTTCCCGGTTGTAGGCGATGCCGCCGCCGGTGCCGCCCATGGTGAAGGAGGGGCGGATGATGGCCGGGAGGCCGACCTCGGCCAGCGCGATCAGCGCCTGCCCGATGGCATGCTCGCCGTAGCGCTTGCGCCGGTCGGACTCGCCCGCGTGCCACTTCTTCTCGAACGCGGCGAGGGCGGCCGGGCGAGCGGCCTCGTCGGTGGAGGTCTCGATCCGGGCGATCTCGGCGAGGTACTTTTCGCGATCCACCTTCTTGGCGGCGGACGCGTTGGCGACGGCCGATTTCGGCGTTTCCAGGCCGATCTTCGTCATCGCGTCGCGAAACAATTGCCGATCCTCGGCCTTGTCGATGGCCTCGGCCGTGGCGCCGATCATCTGGACGTCGAATTTTTCGAGTATGCCCAGCTTCTTGAGCGAAAGGGCGCAGTTCAAGGCCGTCTGGCCGCCCATGGTCGGCAGCAGGGCGAAGCCGCCGGGAAGGACGTGGCGCTCCTTCTCGATGATCTTGGCGACGATCTCCGGCGTGATCGGCTCGACATAGGTCGCATCCGCCATGTCAGGGTCGGTCATGATGGTCGCCGGGTTCGAATTGACCAGGACGATCCGGTAACCCTCCTCGCGCAGCGCCTTGCAGGCCTGCGTCCCGGAATAGTCGAACTCGCAGGCCTGCCCGATCACGATCGGACCGGCACCGATGATGAGGATCGTGGAGAGGTCGGTGCGTTTCGGCATCGGGCGCCTTGGCTTGCGGACGCGCGCATCCGTCAAGCGCGGCGCCACAATCTGGAGCGGGCCGGATATGGACGCGAGCGGCGTGAATGATCGTTAGCGCTCGCGTCTACACGCGGCGGGAGGGTTTTGGAAGAGCGCCGAGAGGCTTGGCGTCGATTGTGCCCGCCCCGGAGGGCCGCCGGTCCGTCATCAAGGACAATCAAACTATAATAACTATAAATCTAAGAAGATACGAAATATTGCGCCCTCCATGGAGACGTGTAATTGAGACGATCGGCGCCTTGTCGATCTCGAACAAGACTAAATCGAGGATAAGAATGATAAAGCTAGGAACGCTCGTGGGCACGCTGGCCCTGTGCATCGCCGCCGGCCCAGCCGCTTTCGCCGCCGAGATCACCGTGAAGACCCTCAACAGCGGGCCGGGTGGTATGATGGTCTTCGACCCTGCCTTCGTGAAGTTGGCGCCGGGCGACAGCATCAAGTTCGTCCCCCAGGACAAGGGGCACAATGCCGAGCTGATCAAGGGCATGGCGCCCGAGGGAGCGGAGACCTTCAAGACCGTCCTGGGCAAGGAGGAGGTCGTCAAGTTCGACAAGCCCGGGGTCTACGGCATCAAGTGCTCGCCGCATTACCTCATGGGCATGATCGCCGTGGTGGTGGTCGGCGACAAGCCGGAGAACCTGGAGGCGGCGAAGGCGGTGACGCACAACAAGCTCGCCGCCAAGCGGTTCGAGCCCCTGCTCGCCCAGGTTCAGTGACGTGAGAGAGGAGGCGGCGCCAAGCCGCCTCCGACCTCCCGCGTTGTGCCGTCAGAGGCCGATATAGAGGGCGGCCACCGCGCGATCGATGGAGAGATAGAACACGCCGAAGGCCACGGCGGCGGCGGCGGCGAATTCGAGGGCGACGTTGGGCAGGGTCTGCGAGCGGCGCAGGATCTCGCGGCCGAAGAACAGGCTGAGCCAGGCGATGGTGAGGACGACGGGCAGGACGAACAGGAAGGACCAGGTGCTTTCGACGGTCTGGGCGCCGCCGGTCGGGTCGATGAGCGCGCGGATGTTGCGGACCCAGGGGGCGTAGCAGGCCGAATACAGGGCGGTCATCCAGGAGAGGGCGACACCCACGCCGAGATGGAACGTGAAGACGCGATGCAGGCGTGAGAAATCATCGCGCGCGTCGTCGAACGTCATGTGGAAAACCCCGTGCTCATGGCAGCAGGACGATCGTTGCGGCGTCGTCACCGTGCCGATCGTCGTTGGCTTCGGGGAGTGCCGGTCAAAGCCGGGTTTTTTGTGACGGGCGCGGGAACCATTTCGCGAATGCCCCGGCGGCGATCCGCCAGGGCTCGTTGGAAGGCGCAAAAATGCGCCCGGCGCGGTGAGCGATACGGCCCTACGCGGCGGTGGTGGGGGCCGTCTCCGCCTTGCCGCTGCGCATCAGCGCCACGAACCGCTCGAACAGGTAGTGGCTGTCGCGCGGACCCGGCGAGGCTTCCGGGTGGTGCTGAACCGAGAAGGCCGGGCGGTCGGTGAGGGTGAGACCGCAATTCGAGCCGTCGAACAGCGAGATATGCGTTTCCACCGCCGTTTCGGGCAGGCTGGCCGGATCGACGGCGAAACCGTGGTTCATCGAGACGATCTCGACCTTCCCCGTGGTCTTGTCCTTCACCGGGTGGTTGGCCCCGTGATGGCCCTGAGCCATCTTCACGGTGCGTCCGCCGAGCGCCAGGCCCATGAGCTGGTGTCCGAGGCAGATGCCGAAGGTCGGCACCTTCTCGTTCAGAAGCTCGCGGATCACCGGGACCGCATATTCGCCGGTGGCGGCCGGATCGCCGGGACCGTTCGACAGGAAGACGCCGTCGGGCTTCATCGCCATGATCGCGGCGGCGGAGGTGGTGGCGGGCACGACGGTGACATCGCAGCCGGCCTCGGCGAGCAGGCGCAGGATGTTGCGCTTCACCCCGTAATCGATGGCGACGACCTTGAGGCCCTCGCCGATCTGGCGGCTGCCGTAGCCGCCCTTCACAGCCCAGGTCGTCTGCGACCAGTCGGACGTCTCGCGGCTCGTGACGGGCGGGACGAGGTCGAGACCCTCCATCGGGGCGAGGGCGGCGGCGCGTGCCTTCAGTGCCTCGCGGTCGAACCGGCCCTCCGGATCGTTGGCGATGACGGCGTTGGGCATGCCGTGGTCGCGGATGAGGGCGGTGAGCGCCCGCGTGTCGATCCCGGTGATGCCGACGATGCCGCGTGCCTTCAGCCAGGCGTCGAGATGGCTCGACGAGCGCCAGCTCGACGGGTTGGTGACGGCCGAGGCGATGACCGCGCCGCGCACGCCGGAGGCGGGGGCCGCGTCGAGGCTCTCCAGGTCTTCGTCGTTGGTGCCGGTATTGCCGATATGCGGAAAGGTGAAGGTGACGATCTGGCCGGCATAGGAGGGGTCGGTGAGGATCTCCTGGTAGCCGGTCATCGCCGTATTGAAGCAGACCTCGCCATCGGCGGCCCCGGTCTGGCCGATGCCGAATCCTTCGAGGACGGTGCCGTCGGCCAGCACGAGGAGGGCTGTCGCGACGGGCTCGGCCCAGGGTGCGGGCGTGGAGGAGGATTGCGCCGGGGCGCCTTCGTCTTGCAGCATCGTCGCGATCTCGCTTATGTCCGGCCGACCCATCGACGCCGGTGCGACGGCGCGTGCGGGTGGCGCATTGTGCGGCGCTCATAACGAGCGGGCCGTGATGGGGTCAATGTGGCCCCTGTTCCCGACCGGCTCAACCACCTCGGTCGGCCGATCACAGCAATTCGCAGACCATCCGGGCGTCGAGCCCAGCTATGACATTCCGCCAAGGCGATTTTCAGGAGACGACCATGCTGCGCGCGCGCCTCACCACCGAGATGAAGGAGGCCATGAAGGCCGGCGACAAGGCCAAACTCGCCACCGTGCGGATGATCCAGGCCGCCTTGAAGGACAAGGACATCGAGGCCCGTGGCCTCGGCAAGGAGCCGGCCTCCGAGGAGGAAATCCTCGCCCTGCTGCAGAAGATGATCAAGCAGCGCAACGAATCGGCCGGTGTCTACGACCAGGGCGGTCGCCCCGAGCTCGCCGAGACCGAGCGGGCCGAGGCCGCGATCATCGCGGGCTACCTGCCCCAGCAGATGGACGAGGCCGAGACCCGCGCCGCCATCGAGGCCGCCGTGGCCGAGACCGGCGCGGCCGGCCCGAAGGACATGGGCAAGGTCATCGCCGCCCTGAAGGGCAAGTTCGCCGGCCGGATGGATTTCGGCAAGGCGAGCGGTTTGGTCAAGGACGTGCTCAACGCCAAGGCCTGAAGGCCGGCATCCATCGAACGGACGGTGATGAGGCCCACTCGTCACCGTCTCGTATCGAGGCGCGAGGGGCGGATGCGTCGAAGCGTTCGGGACTCCTTAAACGCTGTAGGCTAGACTGCCGGCCTGCAAAGGTCTGGTTCACCCGTGCGTTACCCACCCCACATCCTCGAAGAGATCAGGGCGCGGCTTCCCGCTTCCGACGTGGTCGGGCGGCGCGTGCGGCTGAAGAAGGCCGGCCGCGAGTGGCGCGGCCTGTCGCCGTTCAATTCGGAGAAGACCCCGTCCTTCTACGTCAACGACCAGAAGCAGTTCTATCACTGCTTTTCGTCCGGCAAGCACGGTGACGTCTTCACCTTCCTGATGGAGACCGAGGGCCTCAGCTTTCCCGAGGCGGTGGAGCGCCTGGCCGGGGAGGCGGGGGTGACCCTGCCCGCGCCCAGCGCCGATGCGCGGGAGATGGAAACCAAGCGTACCGGCGCTTTCGAGGTCATGGAACTGGCGGCCGCCTATTACGAGGACCAGCTCAAGGGTCGCCTCGGCACCAGCGCCCGCGCCTATCTCGACCGGCGCGAACTCGGCCCCGAGATCCGCTCGCGTTTCCGGCTCGGCTACGCCACGTCGGAGCGCTACGGACTGCGCGACCACTTGGCCGCCAAGGACGTGGACAAGGAGCTGATGGCCGAACTCGGCCTGCTCGTCAGCGGCGACGACATCGCCGTCCCCTTCGACAAGTTTCGCGACCGGGTGATGTTTCCCATCACCGACAGCCGGGGCCGGGTCATCGCCTTCGGCGGGCGCGCGATGCAGGCCGACGCCAAGGCGAAGTACATGAATTCGCCGGAGACCCCGCTCTTCCACAAGGGGCAGGTGCTCTACAACCTGCATGGCGCCCGCAAGGCGGCCCATGATCGTGGGACGATCATCGCCGTGGAAGGCTATGTCGACGTCATCGCCATGACCATGGCCGGACACCCGAACGCCGTCGCCGGCCTCGGCACGGCCTTGACGGAGGAACAGCTGGCGCTGCTCTGGCGCCATGCCGACGAGCCGATCCTGTGTTTCGACGGCGACGGCGCCGGCCAGCGCGCGGCGTTCAAGGCCCTCGACGTGGCGCTGCCGGGGCTGACGCCGGGCAAGTCGCTTCGTTTCGCCCTCCTGCCCGAGGGGCAGGACCCCGACGACCTGCTCCGCTCGGCCGGCGCCTCGGCCATCGACCGGGTGCTCGACGGAGCCCGCCCCCTCGTGGAGGTGTTGTGGTCGCGCGCCACCGAATCGACGCCGACGGATACGCCCGAACGCAAGGCCGGCCTCGCCAAGAGCCTGCGCGAGATGGTCGCCTCGATCCGCGACGAGACGGTGCGGCGGTTCTACAAGGACGAGATCGAGGGACGCCTGCGCGCCCTTTCTCCCGGAGGCGGTGGCGGTGGCGGTGGCCAGCGCCGGACCGGCTACGAGCCCCGGAGCGGAGGAGGCTCGACGTTCCAGCGCAAGCCGAGGCCGGGAGACCCGCCTCCCTCGCCGCGAATCACCACGAAGTTCAATCCGCTCTTCGCCGGGTCGACGAACTCCGGCGGGACGGCTATGTTCAGGGATCGCGAGGCGATGATCGTCTCCAGTCTGCTCGCCCACCCGGAATTGTTGGGGATAGAAGCCGAGGATCTTGCGGCTCTGGAACTCGACGATCCCGACGCGCAGGCGCTGCGGTCCCTCCTGCTGGACCAGGCGGCGGACGCCGATCAGCCCGATGTGGAGGTTCTGGAGAGCCGATTGCGAAGGGCGGGGCTGGACGGCGCGGCCACGCGTCTTGCGACCCATGTTCGTCCGGGAGACCGCTGGACACTCGATTCGCATGCGGATCGGATGCGTCTGGAAGACGCATTGCGTCAGGCCGTGATCTTGCACCGGAAGTCTGGCGCGCTAAATAGCGAACTTCGCGCTGCCGAGAGAGCACTGGCCGAGGAGGGATCCGAGGCCAACTTCGCTTGGCTATGCGACGTCAAGGAACGTATGGCCGTGGTCGCAGGGGCGGAGGCGGACGCCGAAGTGCCAGAATCGGACGATACGGCGGCCGCGTAACCGCGACGAACCGAAATTTAGGGTGCCGCTTGCGGCACATGGTTAACAGTCGGTCAAGCGTAGCGCTTGTAGACCGGGATATGAGATATCGACGCGGTCGCCTCGTGCGCGCCGCACATCAAAGAGAATGGCGGCGTGGACGACGCGGAGTGAGCCGAACGCTCCCGCTCAACGCGACCAGGGCAACAATAGGCGGACCATGGCGACGAAGGCAACGGAACGGGACGAAACGGATGCTGCTCCTGAGCAACAGACGGACGGACCGCTCCTCGATCTGACCGATGCCTCGGTCAAGCGGATGGTGAAGCTCGCCAAGAAGCGCGGCTACATCACCTACGAGGAGATCAACGAGGTGCTGCCCGAGGGCCAGTCCGATCCGGACCAGCTCGAGGACGTGCTCTCGCAACTCTCCGAGATGGGCATCAACGTCGTCGAGGCGGAAGAGACCGAGGATGCCGGTGGCGAGAAGCCGGCCAACGGCGAAGCCTCCGACGACGACGACGCCGCCGAGGGGACGGAAGTCGCCGAGATCGCGCCGACCAAACCCCTCGCCGTGCGCGAGACGACGGCCAAGGAGCCCACCGACCGGACCGACGATCCGGTGCGGATGTACCTGCGCGAGATGGGCTCGGTGGAGCTTCTCTCCCGCGAGGGCGAAATCGCCATCGCCAAGCGTATCGAGGCCGGCCGCGAAGCCATGATCGCGGGCCTGTGCGAGAGCCCGCTGACGTTCCAGGCCATCATCATCTGGCGCGACGAGCTCGTCGACGGCCGCGTGCTCCTGCGCGACATCATCGATCTCGAAGCCACCTATGCCGGCCCGGACGCCAAGAACGCGCCGCAGCTCACCGAGGGTGAGGACGGCGACGAGGCCGAGGCGGAGGCACCGATCCCCGCCGAGGGCGGTGACGACGAAGACGACATGGAGAACAACGTCTCGCTCGCGGCCATGGAAGCCGAGATCAAGCCGCGCGTTCTCGAGACGTTCGACAACATCGCCAACAACTACAAGAAACTGCGCAAGCTCCAGAACGAGCATGCCGACCTGAAGGCCGGCGGCGGCACGCAGACCTCCGCCCAGAGCCAGAAGCAGTCCGATTTCAAGGACACCGTCGTCGCCGACGTGAAGTCGCTGTCCCTGAACTCGAACCGCATCGAGGCGCTGGTCGAGCAGCTCTACGACATCAACAAGCGCCTCATCAGCCATGAGGGCCGCCTCATGCGCTATGC
Source organism: Methylobacterium sp. Leaf85 (assembly GCF_001422125.1). NCBI lineage: Bacteria > Pseudomonadati > Pseudomonadota > Alphaproteobacteria > Hyphomicrobiales > Methylobacteriaceae > Methylobacterium > Methylobacterium sp. Leaf85. Next base: position 81,130 of record NZ_LMME01000032.1, read on the forward strand.
CGAGAGCCACGGCGTCGCCCGCGACGAGTTCCTGCGCCACTACCAGGGCTGGGAGCTCGACCCGAACTGGATGGAGCGTGTCGGCAAGCTCGGCGGCAAGGGCTGGAAGAACCTCGTCGAGAAGGGCGCCAAGCAGGTCGCCGACCTGCGCGAGCAGATCCTGACGCTCGCCTCCGAGACCGGTCTCGAGATCGGCGAGTACCGCAAGATCGTCAACATGGTCCAGAAGGGCGAGCGCGAAGCCCGTCAGGCCAAGAAGGAGATGATCGAGGCCAATCTCCGCCTCGTGATCTCCATCGCCAAGAAATACACCAACCGTGGCCTGCAGTTCCTGGACCTGATCCAGGAGGGCAATATCGGCCTGATGAAGGCCGTCGATAAGTTCGAGTATCGCCGCGGCTACAAGTTCTCGACCTACGCGACCTGGTGGATCCGGCAGGCGATCACCCGCTCCATCGCCGACCAGGCGCGCACCATCCGCATTCCTGTGCACATGATCGAGACGATCAACAAGATCGTCCGCACCTCGCGCCAGATGCTGCACGAGATCGGCCGCGAGCCCACTCCCGAGGAGCTGGCCGAGAAGTTGGCCATGCCTCTGGAGAAAGTCCGAAAGGTCCTGAAGATCGCCAAGGAGCCGATCTCCCTCGAAACGCCCATCGGCGACGAGGAGGATTCGCATCTCGGCGATTTCATCGAGGACAAGAACGTCGTTCTGCCGATCGATGCGGCGATCCAGTCGAACCTCCGCGAGACCACCACTCGCGTGCTGGCCTCGCTGACGCCGCGCGAGGAGCGGGTGCTGCGCATGCGCTTCGGCATCGGCATGAATACCGACCACACCCTCGAAGAGGTCGGTCAGCAATTCTCGGTGACGCGCGAGCGTATCCGCCAGATCGAGGCGAAGGCGCTGCGCAAGCTCAAGCACCCGAGCCGGTCTCGCAAGCTGCGGAGTTTCCTCGACAATTGAGGGCGGACCGGCCCTCTCCTTCGCGACGAGGGACTGTCTATCGGAAACGACAATGGCGCACCGAAGGGTGCGCCATTGTCGTTTCAGCTCACGTCTTCACGCCAGGGGAGGCTACACGTCGCCCCCGATCCCTTATTGGTTCCCTGCCCGGGCCGGATCGAAGCCGCTCTTGCGCGAATAGATGCTTTCGGCGTCGGGCATGACGGCGCCCGCCACGGGGGTCACGCGCCCGGCGACGCGCTGCTTCTGTCGAGACCCATCCGTCCTGCAACCCGTGCAGAGAGACGCGATGGCCCGTTCCCCGCGACGGGCGATCCGCTCGTTGAAGACCGTCTGACGCCGGCTGCTGGCTTCGTTGGACTCCGAAAAGCTCGACGTCGTCGGAATGCCGGCTTCGTCCCGCGATGCGGGGGGAGCCTGCATGGGTGTGTTGGCGGCGGGAAGCAGGAGGGGGCCGGCCTGCGCGGCCCCGGCAAGCGCCATGGCGATCACGAGGGCGACGGCACGGGGTGCGATAGGCATGGGTGGTTCCGATGACGGGAGTAGAATCTCGGCGTCATGATGAGCCGGTATTGGTCATTTTCACCTTATCATGGCACCAATGGGACGATATTGACTGTCGGACCTGGTGACGAACGTGGCGGCACCCGTTGCCGCCCCGCCCCCTCCGACCCACTTTGGCAACATGCTCGATCTTGGCCCGCCTCATCCCTCGCCGACTGCCGAAGCGGATGGGTCGGAGGCGAACGACGTGCCGTTCGGGTCCCTGCAGGAATGCGTTGCCCTGAGGGACTGGCTCCTGATCGAAGGGGCGCGCCTGCCGCAGGCGGACGACCTCCTGGCGGGGATGTCCGAGCGGCTGATCGCCCTCGGCGTTCCCGTCGACCGGGCATCCACCGCCATCGACACGCTTCATTCCGAGTATTCCGGGGTCGGTCGATTCTGGACCCCCGAGAGCGGATCGACCGTGCGCCTGTTTCCGCACGGGGAAGCGTCCGACAAGGCCTATCACGACAGTCCGTTCTTCACCGTCCACGAGACCGGCGAATGGCTGATGGTCGACCTGAACGACGCGGATGATCTGCGATACTCGATCATCGGCGATCTCAAGGCCGGGGGCTACACGCATTACATCGTGGCGCCGCTGTTCTTCACCAACGGCTCGCGCAACGGCATCACCTTCGCGACCCGCGCCCCGGACGGATTCCGGGACGAGGACATCGCCATACTCCGGTTCGTCATGCCGACCCTGGCTGCGGTGATGGAGATGCGGATCGTCAACAAGACGCTGGATCAGGTCCTGCGCATCTATGTGGGCGACGAGCCGCACCGGGCGATCCTGTCCGGCGACATCCGTCGCGGGCAGGTCAAGCGCATCCGCTCGGCCATCCTGTTCGCCGATATGCGAGACTACACCCAGATCTCCGCCGACATGACGCCCGAGGAAGCCGTCGACCTCCTCAACATCTTCTTCGATTGCCTGGTGCCGGCGGTGGAGCGGGAAGGCGGCGAGGTTCTGAAATATCTCGGCGACGGGCTGCTGGCGATCTTCCGCGAGCGCGGCGACGATCTCGGCGGGGCCGCCAAGGGCGCGCTCATCGCCGCCCGTTCCGCCCTCTCCGCCCTCGACGAGGCGAATGCCATCGGGCGTTTCGCGCAGCCCGTCGTTGCCGGCATCGCGCTTCACCACGGGGAGGCGGCCTACGGCAATGTCGGGTCCGGCGCGCGCCTCGACTTCACCGTCATCGGCCGCGACGTGAATCTGGCGAGCCGGCTCGCGCGCCTGAACAAGATCCTCGGCGAACCGCTCCTCATGTCGAAGCCCTTCGTCGATTTCCTCTGGGACGAATCGGAATCTCTCGGCGAGCACGCGCTCGACGGGTTCGCCGAATCGATGGGCGTCTACCGGCCGGGCCGGACACCGGCGGCACTCTGACACCGGCTGGCCTATCAAACGGCGTCGGTGGGGATTGACCGGAGCGTGCTCCTTGCCCACATCTGGGGTGTTCCAGGGAGATCCCCGTCAAGGGGCTGAGAAACCGATGAGCGTGGACCACGGGTCCGTGCGGCGCGGAAATCCTTCGAACCTGAACCGGCTCATACCGGCGTAGGGATTGGACCGTGGGTTTTCTGTTCAAGGAAGCCCGGCATGCTTCGGATCGGAAGCTGAAGGACACCAATCTCTGCGGATCATCGCGGAGGTTGCCCTTGGACGTCTCAGCCACCCCGAATACCCTGTCGCGCCGGTCCACCGGTCTCGTCATCGACGGTAATGCTCTGCCCGCGCGAAGCGACGTCGTGATCGTGGGCGCCGGTCTGATCGGCCTTTCCGCGGCATGGCGCCTGGCTCGGGCGGGTCTCACCGTCACGGTGATCGAGCGTGACACCGTGGGCGCCGGGGCGAGTCTCGCGGCCACGGGGATGCTCGCGCCCGCGGCGGAACACGAACCGGGCTCCGATCCCCTGCTCCCCCTGGCCCTCGAGAGCTTGGCGCGCTGGCCCGGCTTTCGCGACGAACTCCAGGCCGCCTCCGGTATCGGCATCGATTACCGGGAGGAGGGGACCCTCGTCCTCGCCATCGGGCGCGACGAGGTGGACCGCCTGCGCTTTCGGCACGATCTTCAGATCCGCTCCGGCCTCACGGCGCGCTGGCTGTCGGGGACGGAAGTCCGTGCCCGCGAGCCGGCCCTTCGTCCTTCGGTCACCGCCGGCCTGTTCTGCGCGGAGGATCATCAGGTCGACCCGCCCCTCGTCATGGCGGCGCTCACCCGCGCGGCCCAGGCGGCCGGAGTGACCATCGTCGAGCGATGTCCGGCGGAAGCGCTGGATTGGGAGGGGGGCCGCGTCCGGGGCGTCACGACGCCTCGAGGAACCGCATCGGCCGCGACCGTGATTCTCGCGGCGGGCGCATGGAGCGGGGAGGCCGGACTCCTGCCGGAGGACCTCGCCCTGCCGGTTCGGCCGATCCGCGGCCAGTCGCTGGCGCTGAAGACCACGGCCCGGACGGGCAACCTCTCGCACATGGTGTGGACCGAACAGGTCCACATGGCCCCGAAGGCCGATGGCCATCTCATCGTGGGGGCCACGGTGGAGGATTGCGGCTTCGTTCCCGGCGTCACCGCCGGCGGTCTCTACGCGCTCCTCGAAGGGGCGCGACGCGTGTTGCCCGGCATCGAGGAGATGGAGGTCGAGGCGGTCTGGAGCGGTTTCCGGCCGACGTCCGACGACGATGCGCCGATCATCGACACGCTGGCGCCCGGCCTCGTGGCGGCCACCGGCCATCACCGCAATGGATACCTCCTGGCTCCGGCCACGGCCGACGCCGTCTGCGCCCTTCTCACCACCGGCGCGCTGCCCGATTTCGCGCGCGGCTTCGGCCTCGCCCGGTTTCGGCGGCCCGCGCGGGCCGAGAGGAGGGCTTTCGCATGAGGCTCACCATCAATGGGCACCCGCGCGAGGTCGAGGCGGCGGACCTGTCGACCCTCTTCCAAGTCGAGGCGGAGGAGACGGGGATCGAGAGCCCGCAGGGCATCGCCATCGCGCTGAACGGCACCGTCATCCGCCGTCGCGACTGGGAGACGACCCCTGTCGCCGAGGGCGACAAGGTCGAGATCGTGCGCGCCATGCAGGGCGGATAGTCGAGGGATCGGGATCATGAACGGACACACGATCGAAGCCGCTGCCGACGACGCGCTGGTCATCGCCGGCGTGAGCTTGGGCTCCCGCCTCTTCATCGGCACGGCGGGATATCCCACGCAGAGCATCATGGTCGATGCGGTGGAAGCCTCCGGGGCGGAGGTCGTCACCGCCTCGATCCGCCGGGTCTCCCTCCAGGGCCATGGCTCGGATACGGTGCGGCGCCTGAAGGGGTATCGCTTCCTGCCCAACACCGCCGGCTGCGAGACCGCCCGCGACGCGATCATGACGGCCGAACTGGCCCGCGAGGCGCTCGACACCAACTGGATCAAGGTCGAGGTCATCGGCGACCGCGAAACGCTCTATCCGGACGTGGCCGAGTTGCTGGAAGCCTGTCGCCACCTCGTCGATGACGGGTTCGTCGTGCTGCCCTATTGCAACGACGATCCCGTCGTGTGCCAGCGGCTCGCCGATATCGGTTGCGCCGCGGTGATGCCGATGGGGTCGCTCATCGGGTCGGGGATGGGGGTCGCCAACCCCGCCAATCTCGAATTGATTTGCCGCCGCGCCAGCGTGCCGGTCATCGTGGATGCGGGGATCGGCACCGCCTCCGACGCCGTCGTGGCCATGGAACTCGGCGCCGCCGGCTGCCTCCTTAACACTGCCGTCGCCAAGGCCGACGAGCCCGTCCGCATGGCCCGCGCCATGCGCCACGCCGTCGAAGCCGGCCGGCTCGCCCATCTCGCCGGACGCATCCCCAAACGGGGACGCGCCGAACCGTCGAGCCCGCAGCTCGGACTCGTCGGTTCGTGACGCGTAACCCATCGGGGCTGCTTCTAGTCACCGACCGGGCCGGAAGCCCGATGGGCTTGGTCGAGAGGATCGAGGCGGCGCTGGCGGGTGGGGCCCGCTGGATCTGGTTCAGGGACCGCGACCTCGACGCAGTCTCGCGCCGTGTTCTCGCCGAAGAGCTGATGGGGCCGGTGCGGGAGGTGGGGGCAAGGCTCATCGTCGGGGGAGATGTGGCCCTCGCCCGCGCCATCGGTGCCGATGGAGTCCATCTCGGCGGAGGGGCGATGCCCCCGGACATCGCGGCGGCACGGCGGGATCTTCCGCCCGGATGCCTTCTCGGAATCTCGGCCCATTCACCCGTGGAGGTGATCCGGGCCGCCCAAGCGGGCGTGGATTACGCCACCCTCAGCCCCATCTTCGCGACCCTGAGCAAGCCGGGATATGGGCCGGCGCTCGGCCCGGACGTCCTCAAGCGCGGTCCCAGACCGACAATTCCGGTCTTCGCCCTTGGCGGCGTCACTCCGGCGAATGCGGGAGCCTGCCGCGACGCCGGGTTTTCCGGGATCGCCGTCATGGGCGGGGTCATGGGGGCGGTGGATTCACGAGCGGCGGTGGGCGCCTATCTCGATGCCTGGGAGACCCGGAACTGAGCGGGCCTCGCACAGGAATTCGCCGGTTCCGCGTCTTGGAACCGGCTGATTCCCAGGGGCTGAACGAATGGAATCGGCTCAGTGCCCAGCGGGGCCGTAAGGGGGGCGTGGGATGGCCCGGTGCGCTGCGCGCAGGGCCGCGGACCAGCGCTCGCGCAGATCGTGGAAGTAGGATTCTCCCGCCTCGATCCGATGGCTCACTTCGAGGTCGAGCGCATTGCGACGGGCCACGGCGATGTCGATGGGCAAACCCACGCCGAGATTCGACCGCATGGTGGAATCCATGGAGACGAGGCTCACTTTCAGGGCATCGTAGAGGTCGGTCTCGAACTTCACGGCCCGATCGAGGATGGGTTTGCCGTATTTGTGCTCACCGATCTGCAGGAACGGCGCATCGGTGCTGCACTCGATGAAATTGCCCGCCGAATAGATCAGGAACAGGCGCATGGGCTCGTTGCCGATCTGACCGCCGAACAGCAGCGAGATCGAGAACCGGAGATTGGCCGCCTCGAACCCGGCCTTCTCGATGGCGCGGACGCGACGGATCGCCTTGCCGATGAGCTGGGCGGCCTGGAACATCGTCGTGGTTTCGGTGAGCTTCAGCGTCGGCTCGCCGTCGTCGCCGGCAACACCCTCGGCGAGCATGCTGAGCACCGATTGGGTCACGGAGAGGTTGCCGGCCGATGCCAGCATCATCACGCGCTCGCCGGGGACGTTGAAGTGATGCAGCTTGCGGTAGGTCGAGATGTCGTCGAGGCCCGCATTGGTGCGGGTATCGGCAACCATCACGAGCCCTTCCTCGACAAGGAGCCCGACGCAATAGGTCATGATACCGATACCCCTGATGGCCCGAGACTCTCAGGCCATTCTTGATGCTGTGACGGGCTAGACCTGGACGGCGGCCTGAGCCTGTTCGACGCGAAGCTTTACTTCGAGTGTTTCAGTCCCGCCACCCATCCGGCTGCCTCTGATCGGGGCCGCACCTAAATAATCCAGCCCGATGGCGACGCGGATATGCGCCTCCGTCGTAGCGATACCATTGGCCGGGTCGAAACCGACCCATCCCAGACCGGGCACCAGAGCTTCCGCCCAAGCATGCCCCGATCCCTGGTCCTCCTCGCTGTCGGCGTGGAAGAAATAACCGGAGACGTAGCGGGCGGGAATCTCCAGATGCCGCGCTGCGGCGATGAAAATATGGGCAAGATCCTGGCAGACGCCCTTTCCGGCGGCGAAGGATTGCGCGGCGGTGGTGCTGGCGCTGGCCGGACCCGGCTCGAAGGCGACCGTGTCGAAGACGGCGGCGAGGAGACGGTGAAGGCAGGGGAGAACCGAGGAATCACCCTCGTCGACCACGCTCTTGGCGAAAGCCTGAAGCTCGCCATTGGCCGTCGCGAGATCGGAATCGCGCAGATAGAACACGTCGGGCAGGCGTTCCACGGTGCCGCGGACGATGCCGTGCATCTCGTTGGTGTCGACTTCGCCGGTCACCCGGATCGTCAGGGCGTCGGCCGGCTCGTCGGCCGTGAACCAGTGGGTGACGTTGCCGAACCCGTCCTCGCGCTCGCTGATCCGCCCATCCACCGAGGGCTCGATCCGCCAGCGGCGGACATATTGCCCGTCATGGTCGCGCGGTCGAAGGCGGAGGAGCTGGATGAGACCCCGTGCCGGCTGCTCGTAGGTGTAGTTGGTCTCATGGAAGACGCGGATGCGCATGGACGTCTCTTGTAGAACTCGGGATTCGACGGAACCCTACACCAGATATTGCTCGATGACCGCCGCGCCGAGACGATTGTTCTCGACGATGAAGGCCGTCACGAACTCGTGCAGACCCGATCGGAACACCCGGTCGATGTTCTCGCCTTCCAGGCGTGCGAGGGTGTTGCTCGCCAGGCGCTGGCTCGCGCCGCGGCGGCCATAGGCGTCGGCGATGAGATCGAGATGCTCCACCAGCATGCCGTAACAATTGGTCAGGGAGCGCGGCATCTGCCGATTGAGGATCAGCAGGTCTGCCACCAGCAGCGGCTTCACGCTCTCGCGATAGACCCAGTGATAGGCGTTGAAGGCCGAGACCTCGCGCAGGATCGTGGTCCACTGGAAATAATCGAGGCTGCCGCCGACCTTCTCCGTGGCCGGCAGAAGGATGCGATACTTCACGTCGAGAATGCGGGCGGTGTTGTCGGCCCGCTCGATGGCGGTGCCGAGCCGCGTGAACCAGTAGGCGTCGTTGCGCAGCATGGTGCGGTAGGCCGAGCCGTCGAAGGCGAGGGACACACCCTTCACCCATTCGAGGAAGCGGCTGAACTCGTCGCGATTGAGATCGCGGCCTTCGTAGTTGCGCAGTTCGAGCCAGGCGCCGTTGATCGCGTCCCACATCTCCGTGGTCAGGGCGGTGCGGACGGAGCGGGCATTCTCGCGCGCGGTCTCGATGCAGGAGCGGATCGAGGACGGGTTGTGGGGCGAGAAGGCCAGGAAGTTGCACACCGTCGCTTCGTTGACGCTGTCATAGAGCGGCTTGAACACCTCCGGGTCGCCCGCGGAGGCCAGGGCCGACGCCCATTCGTTGGTCTCGCCGCCACCATAGCTCGAGGGGAGGGCGGCGAGCCGATGGGCCGCATCGAGGATGCGGGCGACGAACTCGGCCCGCTCGGCGTAGCGCGAGAGCCAGTACAGATTGTCGGCGGTCCGGGACAGCATGGGCTTCCGTTAAGGCGATGGGCGAGAAAACGATCCACCCCGCTTCCGGGGTGGGCTTTGACGTAGCGTCAGGCGTCCAGCACCCAGGTATCCTTGGTGCCCCCGCCCTGGCTGGAATTGACGACGAGCGACCCTTCCTTGAGGGCGACGCGGGTCAGGCCGCCGGGAACGATCCGGATCTCGTCGGAGCCGCATAGCACGAAGGGCCGCAGATCGACGTGGCGCGGCGCGACGCCGGACGCGACGAAGGTCGGGCAGGTGGACAGCGCCAGGGTCGGCTGGGCGATGAACCCGTCCGGCGCGTGGCGCAGCTTGCGGCTGAAATCCTCGATCTCCCGCTTGGTGGCGTGCGGGCCCACCAGCATGCCGTAGCCGCCCGATCCGTTGACTTCCTTCACGACGAGGTCGGCGAGGTTGTCCATCACGTAGGAGAAGGCCTCCTTCTCGCGGCAGCGATAGGTCGGCACGTTGTGCAGGATCGGCTCCTCGCCGGTGAAGAACTTCACGATCTCCGGCATGTAGCTGTAGACGGCCTTGTCGTCGGCGATGCCGGTGCCGACCGCGTTGGCGAGGGTCACCGTCCCGCGCTCGTAGGCGTTCATCAGGCCGGGCACGCCGAGCACCGAATCGGGCCGGAACACCAGGGGATCGAGGAAGTCGTCGTCGAGGCGGCGATAGATCACGTCGACCCGGCGCGGGCCTTCCGTGGTGCGCATGTAGACCACGTCGTCCTTGGTGAAGAGATCGGAGGCCTCCACCAGATCGACGCCGAGCTTGTCGGCCAGGAACGAGTGTTCGTAGAACGCGGAATTGTAGCGTCCCGGGGTGAGCAGCACGACGGAAGGGTCGCGCGTCGCCGTCTGCGGGGCGAGACTGCGCAGGGTGGCCAGGAGCGCGTCGGGATAGTTCTCCACCGGCGCCACGCGATGGCGCGAGAACAGTTCCGGGAAGAGCCGTAGCATCACCTCCCGGTTCTCCAGCATGTAGGAGACGCCGGACGGCGTGCGGGCATTGTCCTCAAGCACGAAGAAGTCGTTCTCGCCGGTGCGGACGATGTCGATGCCGGCGATGTGGACGTAGAGGTCGTGCGGAACTTTGAAGGCCCGCATCTCCATCCGGTAATGCGGGTTGCGATAGACCAGATCGGCTGGAATGATTCCGGCCTTGATGCATTCCTGGGCGCCATAGATGTCGCTGAGGAAGGCATTGATCGCGGTGACGCGCTGCTTCAGCCCACGCTCGAGGAAGCTCCATTCCGGCTTCGTGATCACCCGTGGGATGATGTCGAAGGGAATCAGCCGTTCGGTGGATTCGTTGGCGCCGTAGACGGCGAAGGTGATGCCGATGCGCCGGAAGAGCATCTCGGCCTGGCTGCGCCGCGTGTTGAAGTGCTCGGGCGGCGTCGTCTCGAGCCACGATTTCAGGCTGTCATAGGCTTCGCGAACCGAGGCATCGCCCAGGGCGGCTCCCGGTATCCCATTCATTTCGTCGAACGCAGCGAGCGCCATTCGCGCCTCCCCTTTTATCCCGGCATCTTCGCAAGAGGCGCGCCACCGGGACGATGTGCGCTTCGCAGCAGACCGATGGTGTCGTCCGATCGCCGCGAAGCGAACGATCCGCCGCGATCCGATCGTCAGAGTAGCACGTTCACATCAGCTTCAACCCCTTCAGGCTCGCGTGTCCATCCCGGCCGAGGATGACGTGGTCGTGGACGACGATCCCCAGCGGGTCGAGGATCGCCACGATCTCCCGCGTCATCCTGATGTCGGCCGCCGAGGGCGCCGGATCGCCGGAGGGGTGGTTGTGCGCGAGGATGATGGCGGTGGCCGAGAGTTCGAGGGCGCGGCGGGCCACCTCCCTCGGATAGACCGGGGTGTGATCGACGGTGCCGCGTCCCTGGACCTCGTCGGCGATGAGGTGGTTGCGCTTGTCGAGGAACAGCACGCGGAACTGCTCGCGCGGCGAGAACGCCATATTGGCGCGGCAATATTCGAGGAGCGCCGCCCAGGAGGAGAGCAGGGGCCGCGCGGCGATGGCGCCCCGCGCCAGGCGATGGCCCGCCGCCTCGATGAGCTTGAGATCGGCGACGACGCCCTGGCTCACGCCTTCCACCTCCGCGAGGCGGTTCGGCTCCGCGCTCACCACTTCGGCGAAACTGCCGAAGCGGCGGATCAGGGCCTTGGCCAGGGGCTTCACGTCCCGTCGCGGGATGGCGCGGAAGAGGACGAGTTCGAGGAGTTCGTAATCCGGCAGGGCATCCGCCCCGGCCTGGGCGAAGCGCGCCCGCAGCCGGTCGCGGTGCCCGAGATAATGGGGAGCGTCCGAGGCCGCCTCGCCGGCGGGCGCTTCAAGGGGGAGGCGCGGCATCGTCTTGCCTCCGGATCCCGGCATCGTCAGGCGGAGGGGGCGATCGGCTGATGCAGGCCCTTGGGCGAGAAGGTGAAGACCTCGACCCCCGTCTCCGTCACCGCCACCGTGTGCTCGAACTGCGCCGAGAGCGAGCGATCCCGCGTCACGGCGGTCCAGCCGTCGGAGAGCACCTTCACCGCCGGGCGGCCGAGATTGATCATGGGCTCGACCGTGAAGAACTGCCCCGGCTCGAAGGCCACGTCGTAGCTCGGCTCGACATAGTGCAGGATGGTCGGCGCATCGTGATAGATGCGCCCGAGGCCGTGCCCGCAGAAATCGCGCACCACGGAGCAGCGCTCGGCTTCGGCATAGGCCTGGATCGCACGGCCGATATCCGTGGTGGAGCCGCCCGGCTTGATCGCGGCGATGCCCCGCATGAGGCATTCGTGGGTGATCTCGCACAGGCGTGCCGCCTTGCGCGGCACTTCGCCGACATAGGCCATGCGGCTGCTGTCGCCGTGCCAGCCGTCGACGATGAGGCAGATGTCGAGATTGACGATGTCGCCGTCGCGCAGGGGCTTGTCGTTGGGGATGCCGTGGCAGACCACGTGGTTGATCGAGGTGCAGATCGACTTCGGGTAGCCGCGATAGAGCAGCGAGGCCGGGTAGGCGCCGTTGTCCATGGCGAATTCGTAGGCGAGGCGGTCCAGCGCCTCCGTGGTCACGCCGGGGGCGGTGGCCTCCATCAGCACGTCGAGGGCCTCCGCCGTGAGGCGGCCGGCCTTGCGCATGCCCTCGAACCCTTCGGGACCGTGAATCGGCGGCCGAGGCGCGCGGCGACCGCCTTCGACGACGGCCTGTTCGTTCTGGGTCATGGGGAACATGGTTTCGTAAGAGCGGCTGAGAGACATCCCTCTCTAAGGCGGCATGCGCGGGAGGCCAAGCCTCGACGAGGCGGGCTTTTTGCTGGGCTTGGGGAATCCTCGGCGCTAGGCTTGAGGGCGACGAGCGGGTAGAGAATGGCCCGGACGGAGCAATGGTGCCCGGGCGGGGCTCGGCCCCGGCGGGACGGAGGCAGGATCGGGCGATGGCTGACAAGGCGGTGCCGCATTTCCATAACGACCTCGGAGTTGCCCTGATCGAAGTGGGCTCCAAGGAGTTCATGTGCATCGGCGCCAAGCCGCCCTTCGATCATCCGCACGTCTTCCTCGACATGGGGACCGACGACGAGATCATCTGCCAGTATTGCTCGACGCTCTACCGCTATCGCCCCGGCCTGAAGGCCGGCACGGCCGATCCGGCCGCCGCCGTCTGGGACGACAACGGCGCGAAGGCCGCCTGATCGCACACGATTCGCGAGGGCGAGATCCGCAGGTGTCCGACGGTTCCCATGGGTCCCGAGCCCCTCACGCCGCCCCCAGCCTCGCCGTCGCCATCGTCGGCGCGGGCATAGGGGGCCTGACGGCCGCCCTTGCCCTCGATGCCGCCGGGCATGAGGTGACGCTCGTCGAGCGCCGGACCGGGTTCAGCGAGGTCGGCGCCGGCCTGCAGCTCTCCCCGAATGCCAGCCGCGTGCTGATCTCCCTCGGCCTCGGCGCCGCCCTGCGCCGGGCGGCGAGCGAGCCGCCACGGGTGGTGGTGCGTGCCCTCGGGTCGGGGCGCGAGATCGGCGGCGTCGAACTCGGGGCCGAACTGCGCGGCCGCCACGGCGCGCCCTATTACGTCATCCACCGGGCCGACCTGCAGACGCTCCTGCTCGATGCCGTGCGCAGCCGGCCGGGAATCCGCCTGATGATGGGGCGGGACGTCAGGGGGCTCGCTGAATCGGACACCTCCGTCGAGTTGACCCTGGAAAGCGGCCAGGGCTCGCGATCCGAGACGCTGGCCGTCGACCTCGTGGTGGGGGCCGATGGCGTGCGCTCGACCCTGCGCGGTCATTTCGACGGCCGGCGGTTGCGATCCTGCGGCGAGGCCGCCTGGCGCGCCACGATCCCACGCGATGCCGCGCCACCGGAATTGCAGGGCGACGAGACCGGCCTGTGGCTCGGGCGCCGCCGGCACGTGGTGCATTACCCGATCCAGGGCGGGCGGAGCATCAACATCGTGGCCGTGGTGCCCGAGCGCCTCGGCAGCGAGGATTGGGGCCAGCTCGGCGAACCCGCCGTCCTGCGCGCGCAGTTCCCGGACGCGACCCCGGTTCTGGCCGAGCTCCTGACCGCGCCGGATTCCTGGCTGGTCTGGTCGCTGGTCGACCGGCCGACCGCGCGGCCCATGGCGCGGGGCCGGGTGGCCCTCATCGGCGACGCGGCCCATCCGGTCCTGCCGTTCCTGGCGCAGGGGGCGGCGCTGGCCATCGAGGACGCGGCCGTCTTCGCCCTGACCCTGCGGGCCGACGACGTGGCGGCGTCCCTGGCGGCCTATGCCGGCCTGCGCGCGCCCCGCACCCGGCGCGTGCAATCGGCCGCGCGCGGCAACGGCCGGACCTACCATGCGGGCGGGCTCGTCGGTTTTGCCCGCAACCTCGTCATGCGCCGCCTCGGCCCCGCCGGGATGGGCCGCCGCTACGACTGGCTCTACGGCTGGGCGCCTTGATCTCGGAGCCTCGCCTCGTTACCGCTGATCCCGCAATGCGGACGTGGCGAAACCGGTAGACGCACGAGACTTAAAATCTTGCGGCTGAAAGGCTGTGCGGGTTCGAGTCCCGCCGTCCGCACCATCGCCCGCACCGAACCGCGATGGCCTGAAACGTGCTGAGCCGATCCGGTCATTGATCGTACCGCGCGGCGACCGATCTATCGCCTGCGAGACGAGACCTCTACGTTCCTGACAGCAGGTGGCTTCGCATCAGCGAGGGAAGGATCTGCCATGACCGAGCTTCACCCGGAAGTCGCAGCCGTCACCGAGCGCGTGGTGACGCGCTCCAAGGCGAGCCGGCGCGCCTATCTCGACCTGATCGCCCGCGAACGCGACGGCGGCGTGCACCGGCCGATGCTCAATTGCGGCAACCTCGCCCATGGCTTCGCGGCCTCCGGCGAGGACAAGCCGGCGATCAAGGCAGGCCGAGGCATGAATATCGGCATCGTCACCGCCTATAACGACATGCTGTCGGCGCATCAGCCCTATGGCCGCTACCCGGAGCAGATGAAGCTGTTCGCCCGCGAGGTTGGGGCCACGGCCCAGGTCGCCGGCGGCGTGCCGGCCATGTGCGACGGCGTCACGCAAGGCCAGCGCGGCATGGAACTGTCGCTGTTCTCGCGCGACACCATCGCGCTCTCCACGGCGGTGGGGCTGAGCCACGGCATGTTCGACGGGGCGGCCCTCCTCGGCATCTGCGACAAGATCGTGCCGGGCCTGCTCATCGGGGCGCTGCGCTTCGGGCACCTGCCGCAGATCCTGATCCCGGCCGGGCCGATGCCCTCGGGTCTCGCCAACAAGGAGAAGCAGCGCATCCGCCAGCTCTATGCCGAGGGCAAGGTCGGCCGCGACGAACTGCTGGAATCGGAATCCGCCTCCTATCACGGGGCGGGAACCTGCACCTTCTATGGCACCGCCAATTCCAACCAGATGATGATGGACGTGATGGGCCTGCACATGCCCGGCGCCTCCTTCATCAATCCCGGCACGAAGCTGCGCCAGGCGGTGACCCGCGCGGCCGTCCACCGGCTCACGGAGATCGGTGCCGCCGGCAACGATTACCGGCCCCTCGGGCGCTGCGTCGACGAGAAGGCCATCGTCAACGCGATCATCGGCCTCTTGGCCACCGGCGGCTCAACCAACCACGCCATCCACCTGCCGGCCATCGCCAGGGCCGCCGGGATCATCGTCGACTGGGAGGATTTCGACCGGCTCTCGGCCGTCATTCCGCAGGTGGCCAAGGTCTATCCCAACGGCTCCGGGGACGTGAACCACTTCCACGCCGCCGGCGGCATGTCCTACGTCATCGCCAGCCTGATCGATGCGGGCCTGCTGCACGACGACATCCTCACCGTGGCCGGCGGGCGCCTGCGCGACCATGCCCGCGACCCGAAGCTCATCGACGACGAACTCGTGTTCGAGGACGCCCCGGCGGCATCGCACGACGAGAGCATCCTGCGCGGCCCCGCCAACGCCTTCCAGCCGGATGGCGGGATGCGGCTGGTGAAGGGCAATCTCGGCCGGGCCACCTTCAAGACCAGCGCCGTCGATCCCTCGCGCTGGACGGTGGAGGCCCCGGCACGGGTGTTCGACGATCAGGACGATGTCATGGCCGCCTTCAAGGCGGGCGAACTGGAGCGGGACGTGGTCGTCGTCGTGCGTTTCCAGGGGCCCAAAGCCAACGGAATGCCCGAACTGCACAAACTCACGCCTCAGCTCGGCGTCCTGCAGGATCGCGGCTTCCGCGTCGCCCTCGTCACCGACGGGCGGATGTCCGGCGCCTCCGGAAAGGTACCGGCGGCGATCCATCTGAGCCCCGAGGCCCTCGGCGGCGGTCCGCTGGGCAAGCTGCGCGACGGCGACATCGTCCGCCTCAGCGCCGAGGACGGAACGCTCCAGGCCCTCGTCGACCCGGCGGAATGGGAGGCGCGGGAGGGCGCCACCCCGCCGCCGCCGGCTTTCGGGACCGGGCGCGAGCTCTTCGCCTTCATGCGCCACGGGGCCGACGGGGCCGAGCAGGGCGCGTCCGCGATGCTCAGCGCCGCGGGATTGTAGGACGGTCTTATTGCAGGGCGGTCTTCCGGCCCCTCGGCTCGCGCGTGTCCCCGAGACGGGAAGCAAGGCGCGGGTCTCCTCTCCTGGAAGGAGAGGGGGCCTGTCGAGACACCTCGATCCGGGACAATCGAACGGACACCGTCTCCCTTTCACGACCCAGAGGACGATTTCATGACCACCATCGACGCGCTGATGCGCTCCGTTCCCGTGATCCCCGTCCTCGTGATCGAGGAGGCCGCCCATGCCGAGCCGATCGCCAGGGCGCTGGTGGATGGCGGCCTGACGGCCCTGGAGGTGACCCTGCGGACCCCCGCCGCCCTGGAGGTGATCCGCATCATGGCGCAAGTGGAGGGGGCCGTCGTCGGCGCGGGCACCGTGCTCAACGAGCGGGATCTCGACGCGGCGATGGAGGCGGGCGCGCAGTTCATCGTCAGCCCCGGTCTCACCGACCCGCTGACGAAGGCCGCCATCGCTCGCGGCATCCCGTTCCTGCCGGGGGTCGCCAATGCCGCCGACATCATGCGCGGCCTCGACCACGGGCTCGACCGGTTCAAGTTCTTTCCCGCCGAAGCGGCCGGGGGCGTCAAGGCCCTGAAGGCCCTCACCGGCCCGTTCGGGCAGGTCCGCTTCTGCCCCACCGGCGGGATCACCGAGGCGACCGCACCGGATTGGCTGAAGATCGCGCAGGTTCTCTGCGTCGGCGGCAGCTGGGTCGTCCCGGCCGGCGAGCCGCAGCCGGAAGCCATCCGCCGGGCGGCGAGGGTCGCGTCGGGCCTGCGCCCGCATTGACCCGCCGTATCGATCCGACGGAGCCTCGGCTCCGCATGGCGGCGCCCGCCGATTTGCGGACCCGTCCCGTCGAAGGGTGCTTGCGCGGCTAAGAAAAGGGAATAACCTCCTCTCGGATCGACATCACGAAGGACTTGATCTTCGAGGTCGAAGCACCGCCGAAAGTTCGCGCTCACCCCGTATTTGAGGTGATGGGCCGGTCGATCGGATCACCGGGCGTCACGACTTCGCGATGCGACGGTGCAAGGCATGAGGCATGTCGAGTGTGGCATGTGTCATGCAAGACCTAGACAACGTTTCTGCCGGTGAGGAAGTGCGATGCAGTCCAGGCTGACGACTTACATCTTCATCGGTATGCTTCTGGGCATCGCGGTCGGGTATCTCTGTAACATCACATGGCCGGACCCTCAGACGTCCAAGGAAATCTCCGGCTACATCGCCCTCGTCAGTGACGTGTTCCTGCGCCTGATCAAGATGATCATCGCGCCGCTGGTCTTCTCGACCCTCGTCGTCGGCATCGCGCATATGGGCGACACCGCCTCCGTCGGCCGCGTCGGCGGCAAGGCGATGCTGTGGTTCGTCGGCGCGTCCCTGTGCTCGCTGCTGCTCGGCCTGGTGATGGTCAACATCCTGCGGCCCGGCGACGCCCTGAACCTGCCGCTGCCGGATGCCGGCGCCACCACCAACCTCAAGGCCGCGTCGCTCTCGCTCAAGGAATTCGTCACCCATCTGGTGCCGAAAAGCCCCGTGGAGGCGATGGCCAACAACGAAATCCTGCAGATCGTCGTGTTCTCCATCTTCTTCGGCGTGGCCCTCGCGGCTTTGGGGGAGAAGGGCAAGCTCCTGGCCGAGGGCATCGAGGGCCTCGCCGACGTGATGCTGAAGATCACCGGCTACGTCATGGGTTTCGCCCCCGTCGCGGTGTTCGCGGCCATCGCGGCGACGATCACCACGCAGGGCATCGGCGTCCTCGTGACCTACGGCAAGTTCATGGTGGAGTTCTACTTCAGCCTCGCCATGCTGTGGTGCCTGCTGGCCTTCGCCGGCTTCCTGCTGGTCGGAAAGCAGATGCGGCGGCTCCTCAACCTGATCAAGGAGCCGTTCCTCCTCGCCTTTTCCACCGCATCGAGCGAGGCGGCCTATCCGAAGACCCTGCAGAACCTCGAGCGCTTCGGCGTGCCCAACAAGATCACCTCGTTCGTCCTGCCGATGGGGTATTCGTTCAATCTCGACGGCTCGATGATGTACTGCACCTTCGCGGTGATGTTCATCGCGCAGGCCTACAACATCCCGCTGACCCTCGGGCAGCAGATGACCATGCTGTTGCTGCTGATGGTGACGTCGAAGGGCATGGCCGGCGTGCCCCGCGCCTCGCTGGTGGTGATCTCCGCCACGCTCTCGACCTTCCACATCCCGGAGGCCGGCCTCCTCCTCATCATCGGCATCGACCAGTTCCTCGACATGGGCCGCTCGGCAACCAACGTCCTGGGCAACAGCGTCGCAACCGTCGCCGTGGCGAAATGGGAGGGGCAGCTGGAACTGACCGACCAGAGTCTCGACCGGGACGTGTCGCCCTTGGCCGAGCCGGCCTGAACCGCCGGCGGCATCGCTCGCCGCCGATCGCAACCCCTATGGAATGACGGGACACGGACAATGCACGCGAAAGGCATGAGGGCAGTGGCCGCCGGGGCCCTGGTGCTCGCCTTGAGCGCCGCGCCCGCTTCCGCCATCGATGTTCTCACCGGCACGCTGAAGAAGATCGGCGAATCGCGGGCCGTCACCCTCGGCTATCGCGAAAACTCGCTGCCCTTCTCGTTCAAGGACGCGGCCGGGCATCCGGTGGGATACGCGATCGATCTCTGCCTGGAGGTGGTCGATGCCATCGGCAAGGAGATCGGCCGCACCGATCTCACCGTGCGCTACGAGCCCGTCACCCCGGAGACCCGGATCGCGGCGGTCACCTCGGGCAAGATCGACCTCGAATGCGGGTCGACCACGGCGAATGCGGAGCGCCGCAAGCTCGTGGCATTCTCGCCCATCACCTATTTCAGCGCCACCAAGCTCCTGGTGAAGCGCGGCGCGCCCATCGGCTCCTATCGCGACCTCTCCGGCAAGACCGTCGCGGTCACCGCCGGCACCACCAACGAGGCGGCCCTGCGCGCGCTGATGGCGCGGTTGAACCTCTCCGCCACCATCGTCACGGGCCGCGACCACGCCGAATCCTTCGCCATGGTCAGGGACGGCCGGGCCGACGCGCTGGGGCTCGACGATGTCCTGCTCTATGGCCTCATCACCGCGGCCGGCCCGGACGGGGCGTCCTACACCGTGCTGGCGGACAAGCTGTCCTTCGAGCCCTACGGCCTGATGTTCCGCAAGGACGACCTGCAATTCGCCGGCGTCGTGAACGCCGCCTTCGAACGTCTCGCCGAGTCGCGCGAGCTGCGCTGGATCTACGAGCGCTGGTTCCTCAAACGGCTGCCGAACGGCGAGCGCCTGAACGTCCCCATGTCCGATGAGCTGAGAACGAATTTCCAGGTCATCGGGCTTCAGGACTGAGCCGATGTCAGGATTGCCGGCCCACGGCGCTTGACGGCTCCGCCGCCGCATGTGGCTTCGGCGGTACCGCCGCGAGCGTGGCGCGAGGGAGACGACCGATGGCGACGGACACGCAGAAGCCCACCGATGCGCCGGCCGAGAACATCGCCGTCGCCACCGTGCGAACCGTCGAGATGGAGGGCGCGCGGACGCGGACCGAGCACGATCTCCTCGGCTATGGCGAAGTGCCGGTGGGCGCCTATTGGGGGATCCACACCAAGCGCGCCGTGGCGAACTTCCCCATAACCGGCGTGCCGGTGGGGCACTTTCCCGAATTCGTCAAAAGCCTCGCCCTGGTGAAGCAGGCGGCCGCCCGCGCCAACCGGCGGCTGGGCTACCTTTCCGCCGACAAGGCCGATGCCATCGACCGCGCCTGCACCCTCGTCGCCACCGAGCCCCGCTTTGCCGAATCGTTCGTGGTGGACGCGATCCAGGGCGGGGCCGGCACGTCGACCAACATGAACGCCAACGAGGTCATCGCCAACGTCGCCCTGGAGCTGATGGGGCACCCGCTGGGGCATTACGCGGCGCTCCACCCCAACGACGACGTCAACATGGCCCAATCCACCAACGACGCCTATCCGACCGCCCTGCGCCTGGCCGTGATGTTCGCGACCCAGCCCCTCATCAAGGCCCTCGACGACCTCGCCTACGCCTTCAAGGGCAAGGCCGTGGAATTCGCCGATGTCCTCAAGATGGGCCGCACTCAGCTGATGGATGCGGTGCCGATGACCCTCGGCCAGGAATTCGACGGGTTCCACGCCACCATGAAGGAGGATGTGGCCCGGCTGAACGAGATCGTCGGGCTGTTCCGCGAGGTCAATCTCGGTGCCACCGCCATCGGCACCGGCATCAACGCGGACCCGCGCTATGCGTCCCTGGCGGTGGAGGAGCTGTCGCGCATCTCCGGGCACCCGATGGTGCTCGCCTCGAACCTCATCGAGGCGACGTCCGATCTCGGCGCGTTCGTGCTGTTCTCGGGCGTGCTGAAGCGCGTGGCGGTGAAGCTCTCCAAGATCTGCAACGATTTGCGCCTGCTCTCGAGCGGGCCGCGCACCGGCTTCGGCGAGATCCGGCTCCCGGCCGTCCAGGCCGGTTCCTCGATCATGCCGGGCAAGGTCAATCCGGTGATCCCGGAAGTGGTCAACCAGGTCGCTTTCCTCGTGATCGGCCACGACCTCACCGTGACTCTCTGCGCCGAGGGAGGGCAACTCCAGCTCAATGCCTTCGAGCCGACCATCGGATACTGCGTTCTCAGCTCCCTGCGCATGCTCACCGCGGCGGTGGATACCCTCACGAAACGCTGCATCGAAGGGATCGAGGCCGATCGCGAACGCTGCCGCTCCCTCGTCCATGGTTCCATCGGCCTCGTGACCGCCCTGGTGCCGGCTCTGGGATACGAGGCGTGTTCGAGGGTGGCCCAGCGCGCCCTGGCGGAGAATCGCCCGGTGGCCGACATCGTGCTGGAGGAAGGGCTTCTGACCGAGACCCAGCTCGATCACCTGCTCGAACTCGAGGCGATGACCCGTCCGTCCCGTGTGAGGCGCAACAATCCGGGGGCGTGACGGCCATCGCCGAGAAAATGACCCATCCCTCCGGCGCCGGTGCGTGGGCCGGCGCCGGACCGGGCCAATGTCCGATTCATGACGGTCCCGTGACGGTGCGAAGCACAAAAACTAAGCAAAGGGTGCGCTGGCGGGACCAACTGATCTCAATAGCGCCGCAGGATGCATTGGTTTTCTTCTCCCAGCCCCCGCTCTGCACATCAATCGGTCCCGGCGATGACATGGTTTGCCGCCTGACGAACGTTGCAGCGCCGCCACAGCAGTTCAGAACCGATGTGGCATTCGCGATTCCGAGTTGCTCGCAGGAACCCGCTCGCACAGAGTGAATACGCACTGGGGAAACCCCGGGGCACGGCCGGAACGGGGCACTCAAGTCCTGCCGGCTAACAAATAAAGGCAAACGAACGCCGGTCCATGCCGGGTTGAAGTTGCCTGTCCCTCGGGTCTCGAAGCTTTTGGAGATATCAATGAAGCTCTTGAAGAGCTCACTCCTCGGTACTGCCGCAGCCTTTGCGTCGGTCGCTGGAGCGCATGCCGCCGACCTTCCCGTGAAGAAGGCCGTGCCGATCGAATACGTCCGCGTCTGCAGCGCCTACGGCGCCGGCTTCTTCTACATCCCCGGAACGGATACCTGCATCCGTCTCTCGGGCCGCGCCCGCCTCGACATCGGCTATCAGCCGACGGACAGCCGCTCTGGCTCAGGCAACGGTGACACGACCGGCTATATCGGTCTCGCCCGCATCAACGTCGATGCCCGCACCCAGACGGCCTACGGCACCCTGCGCGCCTTCACCCGTATCCAGTTCGCCTCGCGCACCGGCGCCACCGGCGGTCTCCGCTCCGGCACCCAGGAGCGCATCGGCTCCGCCTTCGGTGCAACCGGCCAGGACCAGGTCGGTCGCGACCAGCAGTTCGTGAACACCGACAAGGCGTTCATCCAGTTCGCCGGCCTCACCGCCGGTCGCGCCTCCTCGTTCTTCGACTTCTACGCCCACGACTTCGAGTTCGCCGGCGCGACCCTGAACTCGGACGTCCAGTCGACCAACCTGCTGGCCTACTCGGCCAAGTTCGGTGAAGGCTTCTCGGCCACGGTCTCGCTCGAAGACCCGACCTTCCGTCGCAACACGGTTTACTCGCAGACCTTCGGTGCGGCTGGCGTCACTGGCGCTCCGTCCCCGGTCCTCATCGGAGTCGGCGCGACGAATACGTTCTCGAACTACGACGTTTCGCAGCGTAACCGCATGCCCGACTTCGTTGGCGTGCTGCGCTACGATGCTGCCTGGGGTTCGGCTCAGATCTCGGCTGCAGTCAAGGAAATCAACGTCCAGAATCCCGTTGGATCGACCTTCGGTATAGCTTCGGTTCCCGGTCTTGGTGGGGCTGCTGTGACTGGGGCTCCCGCCAGCGAGTACGGCTGGGCTGTCCAGGGTGGCGTGAAGATCAACACCCCGTTCATCGCTCCTGGCGATACGCTGTACCTGCAGGGAGCCTACGGTGAGGGCGCGACCCTCTACACGGGCTACTCGTCCTACAACGGCAGCTACACCTCGATTGCCAGCACCATCAACGGCGCTGCCTTCGATCCCTTCATGTCCGACGCCACTCTGAACCCTCTGACCGGCAAGATCGAAACCTCCACCAGCTTCACCGTGGTCGGTTCGTTCCTGCACTACTGGTCGCCTGAGTGGCGTTCGGCCGTGTTCGGCAGCTACGGCGAACTCTCCTTCGCCCGTGGCGCCCGCGCCGCCAATGCGGCGGCGTTCCAGACCACCGGTGCGACTGGTCAGTTCACCGGCGTTCCCGGCCAGACCTCTTTCGACGTCAGCCCGGTTCTGCGTGACACCTACCAGATCGTCGCCGGCGCGAGCCTGATCTGGTCGCCGGTGAAGGACCTCGATATCGGTGTCGAGGGCTTCTACACCAAGGTCGGCGTTCAGAACGGCCGCGTCGTGGACCGCACCCAGTCGAGCGGCACCGTCAACGCCGCGAACATCGCCTCCGGCGCCGTTCGCACCGTGACCGCCGACGACACCTACCAGGTGCGTATGCGCGTCCAGCGCGACTTCTAAGCATCGATGGTCGGCGGGATCGGAGCCATGCTCCGATCCCGCAAGATCATTCAAGATGTTCTGAAAAAGGCCCGGCTGCAAAGCCGGGCCTTTTTCATGTGCTGTTCCGGTCCGTGCTCCCTCATCTTCTCCGACCCGTTACGATTTCAAATGCGGGGCATTGTTTCGCCGAAATGGATGTTGGCCGCGCGCGCGGCACGCCGATTGCTATAACCTCGTCGAGCGGTTGACATCTCCGGTGAGGCCTCATTCACCGATTGCGATGGGCGAGACCGCTGCTACGTTGAGCCTCACGTGCCGGTCGTCCGATCGGCGAGAACCCCTCCGGGAGCCAGCCTTCACATGCATTTTGGTCATCACAGGTCCGCCGCTCTGTCGGCGGCGGTCGTCCTCGCATCGGCAATGGGCATTACGCTCGGCGCATCCGGTGCCGGCGCCCAGGAACTGACCGGCACCCTCAAGAAGATCAAAGAGACCGGCGAAATCACCATCGGCTATCGCGACGCCTCGGTCCCGTTCTCCTACCTCGACGGCGACCAGAAGCCGGTCGGCTACGCCTTCGAGATCTGTAAGAAGATCGCCGAGGCGGTGAAGACCAACCTGAAGCTGACGAAGCTCGAGGTGAAGCTCAATCCCGTCACCTCCGCCACCCGCATCCCGCTGATCGCCAACGGCACCGTCGATCTCGAATGCGGCTCGACCACCAACAACGTCGACCGCCAGAAGCAGGTCGCCTTCACCAACACCCACTTCCTCACCGCCACCCGCTACGTGGCGAAGAAGTCGGCCAAGCTCGACACGATCGAGGATCTCAAGGGCAAGACCGTCGTGTCCACCTCGGGCACCACCAACATCCGCCAGATCAACGAGGCCAACACCGCCCGCGGCCTCGGCCTGACGATCCTGCCCGCCAAGGATCACGCCGAAGCCTTCCTCATGGTCGAGACCGGCCGCGCCGCCGCCTTCGTGATGGACGACGTGCTCCTCGCCTCCCTGGCCGCCAGCTCCAAGGAGCCCGGTGCCTACGCGATCTCCAGCGAGGCCCTGTCGAAGCCCGAGCCCTACGGCATCATGCTCCGCAAGGACGACGCGCCGTTCAAGGCCGTGGTCGATGAGGCGACGGCCAAGCTCTACAAGAGCCCCGAGGGCAAGGCCCTGTACGAGACCTGGTTCACCAAGCCGATCCCGCCGCGCGGCATTAACCTCAGCCTTCCCATGAGCGATCCCATGAAGAAGGCCTTCGAGTCGCCGAGCGACAGCGCCGACCCGGCCGCCTACTAAGCCGCCGCATCGGAGCAGACGACAGGCGATGAATTACAATTGGAACTGGCGGATCTTCTTCGAACCGTCGCCGGAAGGCACCGGCACCTATGCCGATATGCTTCTCTCCGGCCTCTCCTGGACGATCGCCACGGCGCTCTGTTCCTGGATCATCGCCTTCTCCCTCGGCTCGCTCATCGGGGTGCTGCGCACCCTTCCGAGCCGGGGGGCCCAACGGGTCGGCACCACCTATGTGGAGCTGTTCCGCAACATCCCACTCCTCGTGCAGATGTTCCTCTGGTTCTACGTGGTGCCGGAGATCCTGCCCGGCTCCTGGGGGACCTGGCTGAAGCAGCTGCCGAACTCGTCGTTCTACACGGCGGTCCTCTGCCTCGGCTTCTTCACGGCCTCCCGCGTCGCCGAGCAGGTCCGCACCGGTATCGAGACCTTGCCGCGCGGCCAGCGCATGGCCGGGACGGCTCTGGGCCTCACCACGTGGCAGACCTATCGCTACGTGCTGCTGCCCAACGCCTACCGGGTGATCCTGCCGCCGCTGACCTCCGAGTTCCTGAACAACCTCAAGAACACCTCGGTGGCGCTCACCATCGGCCTGCTCGAACTCACCGCGCGGGCGCGCTCGATGCAGGAATTCTCCTCGCAGGTCTTCGAATCCTTCACGGCGGCGACGGTCATCTATCTCGGCATCAGCCTGATCGTCGTGACGGTGTCGAGCAAGCTCGAGACCCGCATCGCCGTCCCGGGATCGCGCTGATGACGGCGCGATCCCTCTCCCCATCCTTCGCGACCGTCAGACGGGACTAGAGGACCGATGTTCACGGATTTCGACTTCGGAGTCGTCCTCTCATCCTTGCCGTACCTGTTCGGGACGGGAATGGTGTTCACGCTGACGCTCACCGCGCTCGCCGCCTCGGGCGGCATCATCCTCGGCACCATCATCGCGATGATGCGTCTCTCCGGGATCACCGCCCTGGCGCTCCCGGCCAAGATCTACGTGAACTTCATGAGGTCGCTGCCGCTCGTTCTGGTGATCTTCTGGTTCTACTTCCTCGTTCCCTATATCGGCCAATGGATGACGGGCGCGTCGCGGCCGATCTCGGTGGGTGCCTTCACCTCGGCCCTCGTCACCTTCACCCTGTTCGAGGCGGCGTTCTTCTCCGAGATCATGCGCGCCGGCATCCAAGCGATCCCGAAGGGGCAGACGGCGGCGGCGCAGGCCATCGGCCTGACCTACGGCCAGACCATGCGGACGGTGATCCTGCCGCAGGCCTTCCGCAACATGCTGCCGCTGTTGCTGACCCAGACCATCGTGCTCTTCCAGGACACGTCCCTGGTCTACGTCATCTCGCTCACCGACTTCCTCGGCGCCGCCTCGAAGGTCGCCCAGCGCGATGGTCGTCTCGTGGAGATGTATCTGTTCGCCGCGGCCGTCTACCTAGTGATCTGCATCACCGCCTCGACCCTCGTCCGGCGTCTTCAGCGCCGCGTCGCCATCATCCGCTAAGCTCTCGAGGATCCGTCATGTCCGCCATCGATCCCCAGGCTTCGACGAAGCCGATGATCGCCATCGACAACATCAGCAAGTGGTATGGCCCGGTCCAGGTTCTCAACGGCTGTACGACACAGGTCACCAAGGGCGAGGTGGTGGT
This sequence comes from Methylobacterium sp. Leaf85, assembly GCF_001422125.1. Taxonomy (NCBI): domain Bacteria; kingdom Pseudomonadati; phylum Pseudomonadota; class Alphaproteobacteria; order Hyphomicrobiales; family Methylobacteriaceae; genus Methylobacterium; species Methylobacterium sp. Leaf85. The sequence continues at coordinate 106,855 of NZ_LMME01000032.1, forward strand.
CGTGTGCGGCCCTTCCGGGTCGGGCAAGTCCACCCTCATCAAGACGGTCAACGCCCTGGAGCCGATCCAGAAGGGGGCGATCACCGTCGACGGCATCGGCGTCCAGGCCAAGGGCACCAACCTGCCCAAGCTGCGCGCCCGTGTCGGCATGGTGTTCCAGCATTTCGAGCTGTTCCCCCACCTGTCGATCATCGACAACCTGATGCTCGGCCAGTGCAAGGTGCTGGGACGGGCCAAGGACGATGCCCATGACCGCGGCCTGAAGCTCCTCGGGCGGGTCGGCCTCTCGGCGCATTCGCACAAATATCCGGGCCAGCTCTCGGGCGGTCAGCAGCAGCGCGTCGCCATCGCCCGCGCATTGTCGATGAACCCCATCGTCATGCTGTTCGACGAGCCGACCTCGGCCCTCGACCCGGAGATGGTCGGCGAGGTCCTCGACGTGATGATCGAGCTCGCCCGCGAAGGCATGACGATGATGGTCGTCACCCACGAGATGGGCTTTGCCCGCAAGGTGGCCAACCGCGTGGTGTTCATGGATCGCGGAGAGATCGTCGAGGACGCCACCAAGGACGACTTCTTCGACAAGCCGCGTTCCGAGCGTGCGCAGACCTTCCTGTCGAAGATCCTGGCTCACTGACTCCCAACCACGGGCGAGGGCAATCCATGCTCTCGCCCGTGCATTCCCGTGGCTAACGCCTCAGGCGTAGCCCGGCGTGGCCTCCGCCCGCTGCCGAATCGCTGCCGCGATCGCGTCCAGGCGCTCGCCGCCGACGAACGCCCGGACGGCCAGGAAGTAGGTTTCTTCCCCCAGCGGCAGGTAATCGAGCCCGAACCGCTCCGCGATGGCGCGGGTGCCCATTCCCACATCGGCCGCCCCTGACGCGATCAGGGCCGCGACGGCTTGATGCGTGAATTCCTCCGTCTCGTAGCCGCGAATGTCGCGCCCGCCGATGCCGGCCTCGGCGCAGAGCCGGTCGAACCAGATCCGCGTCCCCGCACCGAGCTGCCGGTTGACGAAGCGGATGCCGCCCGTGGTCAGGTCCGTGATGGTGGAGACGGCGAAGGGATTGCCCCGCTGCAGCATCAGGCCCTGCTCGCGCCGCAGGACCGGGCGTGTGAGGAGGGCCGGGTCGGCGAGGATGTCGGCGAAGGCCGAGCCCGGATCGGGCGTGGCCGCGCCGAAATGGAACCCCGCCCCATCGGCCCGCCCCGCCTTCAACTGCGAGAGGGCGTCCATGCTCCCCGCGATGGTGACCGCGATGCCGCCTATCTCGCGCAGAGCGTCGAGCAGGACGGAATCGTGGCTGACCGCGAAGGTCAGGGGGCCGGCGGCACGCCCGATCAGACCGGCGAGCGTCGCCTCCAACCGCTTTTCTTCTCGATCAATCATCTCTCCGCTCGCCCGCAATGCGCCGCCGAGCGCCTGATGGAAGGCGGCACCGAAGGGCGTCAGAACGCTGCCGTGCCCCTTTGTCTTTCGGATGACGGGCTGCCCGAGCGCTTCCTCAAGGATCTGGAAGCGGCCCCAGGCCGAGCGATAGGACAGGTCGAGCCGCGCCGCGGCACCCTGCAGCGACCCTTCCGTGGCGACGGCGTCCAGAAGCGCCACGGTGGGGGCGAAGGCGAGTTGCCGGCCCGCCACCGCAATGGTCCCGTCGAGGATCAATCCCACCTTCATAGGCAATCCGTTTCCTATTGAACTGGCAGGGAGAGGGATAGCATGAGGGGGTGAGAGTGCCTCACACAACTCCCGGTCCCGGTCGGCTCTTTCTCGAAGCACCACGGCGCAGCGGGAGTTTTGCGAGAGACATTCGCCGCGCACAGCACCGGGGCCATGTTCCAGACCCTCGAGGAGACGTTCAGACGGCTCGCCGCCCTCGATCCGGAGGTGGTCGCCATCGCCGGCCTGTCGCTGCGGGTGAGCCTGTCGGCGGTGGGGCTCGGCACCCTCGTCGGCGTGCCCCTCGGGGCCCTCGTTGCCGTGTCGGCATTTCCCGGGCGAAGGCTGGTCACGGGATGCCTCAACGCGGCGATGGGCCTGCCGCCGGTGGTCATCGGCCTCGTCCTCTATCTTCTCCTGTCGCGGTCCGGTCCGCTGGGGGGGCTGGGCCTCCTGTTCACGCCGGGCGCGATGATCGCGGCCCAGACGGTGCTCGTCGTCCCGCTCATCGCGGCCCTCGCACGCCAGATCGTCGCCGATGCGGAGGAGCATCTCGGCGAGCAGCTTCGCTCCCTCGGCCTCGGACCCGCCCGGCGGGCCGCGATCCTGATCTACGATACGCGCTTCTCCCTGGTGACGGCGGTCCTCGCCGCCTTCGGCCGCGCCATCTCGGAGATCGGGGCCGTCCTCGTCGTCGGCGGCAATATCGACGGGCATACCCGCACCATGACGACGGCGATCTCCCTGGAGACGCAGAAGGGAGACCTGCCCCTCGCCTTGGCCCTCGGCCTCGTTCTCATCGCCATCGTCCTCGTCGTCAGCGCGACCGCCACGCTGCTCCGCTCCCATGCCATGCGGGCCTACGGATGAGCACGGCACTCCCCATCGTCATCGAAGGTTTGCGCTACCGGGTGGGAGACATGCCCATCCTCAACGGCATCGACATGTCGGTGACGTCCTCCGGCATCACGGCGATCGTCGGTGCGAACGGCGCCGGTAAGAGCGTGCTCCTGCGCCTCATCGACGGATTGCTGGCGCCGACGGGGGGGACGATCCGCATCGGGCCATCCGACCGTCCTCCTCCGAGCACCGCCTTCGTATTCCAGCGGCCCGGCCTCGTCCGTGCGAGTGCCGCCGCCAACGTGGCCCTGGCTCTCGCGCCGCTCGGCCTCGGCGCGGGCGAGCGGGCGGAGCGCGTGCGGGCCGCTCTCCGCCATGTGGGACTCGCCGAGCGGGCCGGCGCTCCGGCCACCCGCCTGTCGGGGGGCGAGCAGCAGCGCCTCGCCCTCGCGCGGGCCTGGGCGCGGGCGCCCGATCTCCTCCTGCTCGACGAGCCCACCGCCAATCTCGATCCGGCCTCGTCCCACGTCATCGAGGATCTCGTGGCGTCGATGGCGGTGGCCGGCACGAAGGTCGTCCTCGTCTCGCACAATCTCGGTCAGGTCATGCGTCTGGCCGAGGATGTGGTCGTCCTCGCCGCCGGCCTCGCCGTCGAGCACGGGCCCGTGCGCACCACCCTGTCATCCCCCCGTTCGCCGCAGGCGCGGGCCTATCTCACCGGAGAAATGCCATGGACCTCCTTCGCCGCTCTCTCCTGAGCTTCTGCCTCCTCGTCGCCGTCTCCGGATTGTCGTCCGCACCGGGTGTCGCCGAGCCCGCCGAAAGCATCACGGTGGCCTCGACCACCTCCACCGAGCAATCGGGCCTGTTCAAGGAGTTGCTGCCCCAGTTCACGCAAGCCAGCGGCATCGGCGTGAAGGTGGTCGCCCTCGGCACCGGGCAGGCCCTCGATGCGGCCCGACGCGGGGATGCCGATGTGGCCCTCGTCCACGACACCGCCGCCGAAGAGAAGTTCGTCGGCGAGGGGTGGAGCACGAAGCGCTATCCCGTGATGTACAACGACTTCGTCATCGTCGGCCCGAAGGACGATCCGGCCGGCGCGGCCGGCGCCAGCGTCGTCGAGGCCCTGCGCAAGATCGCCGCCGCCAAGGCGCCCTTCGTCTCGCGTGGCGACCGCTCGGGCACCCATAGCGCCGAGCTGCGCTACTGGAAGGAGGCCGGCCTCGATCTCGGCGCCGTGCGCGGCGATTGGTACAAGGATGTGGGCCAGGGGATGGGGCCGGCGCTCAACACCGCCTCGGCCGCCAATGCCTACGTCCTCAGTGACCGGGGCACGTGGCTGTCGTTCAAGAACCGGGGCGACCTCAAGATCCTGGTGGAAGGCGACAAGCGCCTCTTCAACCAATACGGCGTGATGGTCGTGAACCCGGAAAAACATCCGCATGTGAAGGCGAAGGCGGCGCAGGCCTTCGTGGATTGGCTCGTCTCGGCCCCGGGCCAGGCGGCCATCGCGGCCTACCGGATCGGTGGGGAGCAGCTCTTCTTTCCCAATGCGGAATCCCGATGACGGCCGGTCCCCGACGAACGGGCGCGCCGCGCCGCCCTTGACACCTTCCGCGTGCCGCGCACCTTCCTTGGTCAATCGCGCCGTTGCAGCTGCGGCGGCTGGCCTCGGGAGGGCCGTGTCATGATGGGTTCGGGTATCAGAGGATTGTCCATCGTCGCCGTGACGGCGGCGATGGCGATGGTTCCGGCAATCGCCTCGGCCGAATCGGCGGGCAAGCCGGCCAATATCTGCAAGGAACTTACGGCGTTCCTGCATCCGCCGGCTCAGCCGGCCGCGTCCGGTTCGGCCACGGCCCAGACGAGCACGGCCGTCACCGCTCCGGGCTCCGGATCGCAGAAACCCTCCGGCAGCGAGACGCAGAAGGATTCGGGCCTGAGCGGTCCGACGGCCTCCAACGGTCCCGGTGCCTCCGGTCCCCAGGGGGCGACCCAGAACACCGCGGCCCCCTCGGGCGCGTCGGCCCAGGCTCCAGCCCCCGCTGCCGCCCCCGCCGCTCCGGCAGCACCGCCGCCGAAGACGCCGAGTGCCGCCTTCATCGAACAGGGCGATGCCGCCGCCGGTGCCAACGACATCGCCGGGTGCCAGCGGGTCGCCCGGATGATCCGCCGCGACGGCGTCGTCATGCCGTCACCGCTCATGTCGCTGGCCGCCCTCGATCTGAAGTATCTCGAAGCGGCGCGGTAAGTCCGATCTCATCTCGACGACGAGAAACGGCCCCTTGCGAGGGGCCGTTTCGCGTTGGTCACCGGCTTCGCAGCCTGTTCGACCCGATGCGTCTGCGAATGCTCGTGCCAGAGTCGACCATCCGCCAAAGTCGATCATTCCAACCCATCACCTCATCCTGAGGTGCCCGCGTCAGCGGGCCTCGAAGGAGGCCTCCAGAAGCCGCTTCGATATCTGAAGCCCTCCTTCGAGGCCGCTGCGCGGCACCTCAGGATGAGGTAAAATCTTGGAAATACACCTGAAACCAGTGGTAAAAATCTGACGTTCGGTGCCCGCCGCCGGGGCTGCTCACGACCCTTCACAGACTCCTAGAAGGTCCGCTTCGGGGCAGCTTGGTGGCCGATGTCCGGGTCGGGTGGTTTTCGGCTGGGCTGCTTCTGAGTGAAGCGGCATCTGAGGCGACATCGCCCTCCTGCTGCCCGCGCACGACCGTGAGAAGACATTCATGAAGGTTGTGGTTCGTTGTTGAGACGACTCAGCCGAGAGCGGTCTGACCATATCTCGCACCCATGCTGAAAGGCGGTTGCATTTTTCCGCGTCCCCGAAAATAGGAAAGTCATGTCGAGCGAGCGAATGATGCCAGCATTGTTGATAGCAAAACCCGCTCTCGTATCGTTATTATTTATTTGTGTTTTCGTTCCGCCGCCAGTCAATAAGATATTAGTAGCCCTCGATACGCTTATACTTTGGCCGATAATCATACTATTTGTATGTTTAGCATATAAACAAGCCGCAAAAGGCAAGCCGATTATGGAATTTAAAAAGAATTTTAACCCGAAACACTCAATATTGATTATAATATTTGTTGTTGTTTATCTTGGATTTTTTGTATTGCTCAGTCTTGTGGGGTTTTTGGTTGGAGTAATGATGCCTTTCTTGAGAGATAAAGCTTACGATCTGGAAGGCGCCAAACTAATATCTACTTGCGCGATAATGGCATTTCTCTGCTCAAATTTTATCGCGACCTACTTCGGCCTTAGACGCTATCACAGGCAGCTTCGGCCACGGGGATAGTAGACGCTGGTTCCATTTCTCAACGAGAGTCGTAAACGCCAGACTGCCGAAGAATGGCCGCTTCCGGGAAAATGCAAAAGCTGTCGGGGCGACCGTGTTGGGTCGGAGGTGGAACGTCCGATTCAAGGCCAAGGGGCAGGGTCCGCTCACCACCCATCGGTAACGCTCAGGGCGGGTCCCATCCGTCAGGTTTTGACTGCTCGCCTCAACGACGGCCCTGATCGCCGATCGGCTCGGGCGATGCGGTCGCCCGTTTCCAGATGAACGCCACGGCGACGACGAGCACGGCGCAGATCGCGGCGGCGGCTTGGTGCGCGTGGGGCACGGAGGCCACGTGTTCGGCGATGTAGGGATCGGTGACGATCATCTCGCCGGCGATCCAGCCGAGGAGCGCGGCACCCGCCCAGATGACCAGGGGAAACCGCTTCAGCAGCGTCGTGATGAGGGATGCGCCCGCCACGATGAGCGGGATCGACAGCAGCAGGCCGAAGACGAACAGCGAGACCTCGCCCTTCGCTACGGCGGCGATGGCGACCACGTTGTCGAGGCTCATGACCGCGTCGGCGATGGCAATGGTCCGCACCGCCTTCCACAGGGTCGCGCTGTCTCCGACCGCGTGACCCTCCTCGTCTTCGCCCAGCGCGAGCTTCACGGCGATCCAGAGGAGCAGGAGCCCGCCGCCGATCCGCAGGAACGGCACCGCCAGCAGATAGGTGATGACGACGGCGAACAGGATGCGCAGCCCCACGGCCGTCCCCGCGCCGAGGAGGATGCCGGTCCGGCGTTGCTCGGGGGGCAGGGATCGGCAGGCCATGGCGATGACGACCGCGTTGTCGCCGGAGAGGAGCAGGTCGATCCAGACGATCTGCAGCACCGAGACGAGGAAGTGCGAGTCGAGAAAGTCCATCGGCGCTTTCGGTCGGGTCGGGGTGGCAATGGAGACAGGTGAGCGGCCCCCCCGCTCGAAAGCGGATCGACCTCGGCCATGACCCGGCACATCGTGCCGGAGCCAGTGCAATGCAAGCGTCGGTCACGCTCTGCGCGATGGCGACGGGAGATTCCCTATCGGTACAGCACGACGTGCGGATAGACCTCGATCGTGTCGCCGGGCTCGATCGTGGTCACCTCGTCGTGGAGCGCCGCCAGCCCGTCGCTGCCCGTGAGCGAGGTGAGGAGGCCGGCCCCGTCCCGGGGGAACTTCACCGCCTCCAACCCGCCATCGGCGACGCGCCTCAGGCCGACGCGCACGAATTCGCGGCGGCCGGCCTTCTTGCGATAGGCGAAGGTGGAGCGGACCGGGATCGCGAGGGGTGCGTCGAGACGTTCGCCGCCCAGGCGCGCCAGCAGGGGGCGCACCACGAAGAGCAGGGTCACGTAGGCGGCCACGGGATTGCCCGGCAACCCGACGAAGGGCGTGCCCCGCACGACGCCCATGGCCACCGGACGGCCCGGCTTGATGCCGAGACGCCAGAACACCAGGCTGCCGACACTCTCCACCGCCGGTTTCACGTGGTCCTCCTCGCCGGTGGAGACGCCGCCGGAGGTGAGGAGGAGATCGTGGGCGGACGCCGCCTCGGCGAGGTGGGCTGCGAGAACAGCCCGGTCGTCGCGCAGGATTCCGAGGTCGCTCACCTGCGCGCCGAGGCGCTTCAGCAGGGCGACCAGCATCACCCGGTTGGAATCGTGGATCGCCCCCGGCGCCAGGACGGCCCCCGGTTCGGCGAGTTCGTCGCCGGTGGAGAACACCGCCACCTTGAGACGGCGGCGGACGGCCAGGGACGAGCGGCCGGTGGCGGCGGCTAAAGCCACGTCCTGCGGCGAGAGGCGCCGCCCGGCGGTGACGATGGTGCCGCCCTTGGGTACGTCCTCGCCGGCGAGCCGGCGGTTCGCCCCGCGCTTCAGGCCCGGCGGCAAGACGATGCCGGTCCCCTCCAGCGTCACGTCCTCCTGCATGAAGACCGTGTCGGCGCCGCCCGGCATCCGCGCGCCGGTGAAGATGCGGACCGCGCTCGGGCCGCCCGCCATCGTCAGTCCGGCTTGGCCGGCGGCGACCCGGCCTTCGACGATCATCCGCGTCTCAGCCGAAGGGGCGAGGTCGGCATGGCGCACGGCGTAGCCGTCCACCGCCGAATTGTCGAAGGGCGGCAGGTCGATCCCGGCGGTCACGTCCTCCGCCGCGACGCGTCCGTCCGCCTCGTGCAGCGGCACGGTCTCGATCCCGGCCAGGACGGGAAGCCGCTCCGCGATCAGCGCGAGGGCGTCGTCGACGCTCATCAATCGTCCGCCGAAGGCGAAGCAATCGTCAGTCAGCTGCGCCATGGCCTTCGATCCTGTTCAGGATGGCATCGACCGGTTCCGCCAGGGACGCGACGAGATCGGCGATGGCCGCCACGTCGTCGAGATCGACCACGGGGATCCCCGCATCGGGGAACGCCCGGTCGCTGGCGATGGCGACGATGTTCTCGTCCTGCGGATGAAGCGGCGGACGGCCGTTGGCGTTCCGATGGATTTCGATCTTTGGATGGCCCTCGCGCTTGAAGCCCTCCACCAGCACGAGATCGCAGGGGCCGAGACGGCGCAGCAACTCGGCGAGGCTCGCCTCTTCGCCGTCGCGCACCTCGTGCATCTGCACCCACCGGACGGCGGACGAGATCAGCACCTCCGACGCGCCCGCCTGGCGATGCCGGTACGAATCCTTGCCCGGCTGATCCACGTCGAAGGCGTGATGCGCGTGCTTGATGGTGGAGACCGTCAACCCACGGGCGATCAGCGCGGGGATGAGCTTGGCGAGCAGGGTGGTCTTGCCCGCCCCGCTCCAGCCGGCAAGGCCCATGACCCGCATGGCGTGCTCCGTCATGACAAGGTCCGCGCGCGGGGAAAGCCGAGTTCGGCCAGCGCCGAATCGGTCTTGGGCTCGGCGAGGAGGGAGAGGAAGGCGGCGAGAGCCGGTTCCCGCGCCCGGTCCTCGGCATAGGCGAAATCGTAGCGCTCGTCGGTGAGCGGCAGGCAGCCGAGGCCATAGGCGCGGGCCACGCTCTCGATGGCGACACCCCAATCCGCCCGGCCCTGGGCCACGGCGGCGGCGACGGCATTGTGTGAGCGGGGCTGGTTCCAGAACCCCGGCGGCCGGGCGCCGTTCAGCACCCCGTCGATGAGGAGCCGCGTCCCCGATCCAGTGTTGCGGTTCACCATGATCGCGTCCGGGTCGCGGACCAGGGCCGAGACCGCCTCCGCCGCGTCGCGCCCCGCGAACCGGCCATCGCCGGGGCGGAACACGACGCCCTGCATCCGCCCCCAGCCCTCCGCGAGGCGCAAGCCCGGCACGAGGAAGGGCGTGTTGTAGCGGCCGGTCTCGGGGTCGAGGAGATGCATCGCGGCGATGTCGCATTCGCCCCGCTTGAGGGAGGCGAGGCCCCCCGAGGACCCGACCCAGATGGTGCGGGCGCGGATGCCGCGCTCGGCCAGGCGTCCGACGACGGCGTCGAGGCCGATGCAATGGCTGCCCACGATGGTGAGGTCGGGCGCGCGGGAGCCGGCCCCGATCCGCGACAGGCTCACCCGCTCGCCGGCTTCCATGCCCGCGCGTGCGGCGGGAATCGCGAAGAAGCCGTCGGCCTGGGAGAAGGCCGTCACCGAGCCGGAGCCCTTGGAGAGCGGGACCGCGACGGGAGCGTCCCGCCCATGGGTGAGCGAGGCCATGACGAATTCCATCCGCCCGCGTTCGGAGGCGATGCGCTGGGGAAGGACCGCTTCGACGCTGTCCTCCTCCCGTGGGGGAAGCCCCGCCAGCGACCGGACGAGCGGCACCACGAAGTCGTGGAAGGTGAACATCGCGGAGGTCGGGAAGCCCGGCAGCACGACGATGGCCTTGCCCTGCGCCTTGGCGAGGCAGAGGGGCTTGCCGGGCTTGAGCGCGACCCCGTGGACGAGGATGCCGGGCTCGCCGAGGCGCGAGAGGATGCGGTGCGAGACATCGCCCGCCCCCTTCGAGGTCCCCCCGGACAGGACGACGACGTCGCAATCCGACAGGGCCGCGCGGATCGCGGCTTCGAGCGCCGTCTCGTCATCCGCCACGATGCCGAAGGGCACGGGGGCGCCGCCATTCTCGGCGACCGAGGCGGCGACGATGGCCCCGTTCGAATCGTAGATCCCGGCGGCCGGCAGGGGCTGGCCCGGAGCCACCAGCTCGTCGCCGGTGGACAGCACGGCGATTCTCGGGCGGCGCACCACCTCGACCGCGGCGAGGCCGCAGGCGGCGAGCATGCCGATTTCCCGCGCCGTGATCACGGTGCCCTTGCGCAGTACCGTCTCGCCGCGTGCCATGTCGGAGCCGGCATAGCCGACGAACTGCCCGGGTGCCGCCACCCGGTCGAGATCGATGGCGAGCGGTCCTTCGCCGGATGCGATCCCCGTGGCCTCCACCATCACCACCGCGTCGGCTCCGCGCGGCATCACGCCGCCGGTGGCGATGGCCGTCGCCGTGCCCGGCAGGACGACGAGCCGGGGCGCGACGCCGCAGGCGAGGATCTCGTGATTGAGGCCAAGCCGGCGCGGCTCGGCCTGGCTCGCGCCCATCGTGTCGGAGGCGCGGAGGGCGAAACCGTCGACGAGGGCGCGGTCGAAGGGAGGCACGTCGATGGGCGAGGCGACATCACCCGCCAAGGCGCGTCCGAGGCAGGCGGCCAGCGGCACGCTCTCCGCCGGCAGCGCGGCATGCGGGATCGCCGTGCGAAACCGTGCGACGGCCTCGTCCCGGCCGACCACCTGGAGGAACTGCTCCTGGCGTGCCGCGCGCGACAGCCTCGCCAGGAAATCCTCTTTCGTCTCAGCTCCGTCGGGGCGGTTCACAGGGGCACGACCTCGATCCACTCGCCTTCAGGGTAGCCTTCCCGCTCCGGCGGCACCAGAACCGCGCCCTCGGCGAGGATCAGGCGACGCAGCGGCAGATCCCCGCCGCCGATGGGCTCCACCCCCTCCCGCGTCCTCCGCACGAAGACGATTTCGCTCATGCCGACGGTGGAGGCGATCTTCCGGGTGAGGCGGCCTTTGACGCCCTCGGGCGCAACCGCGCCGGAGAGACGGGCCAGCAAGGGCCGCCCGAGGGCGAGGAATGTCGCGAGGGCGGCGTCCGGCCGGCCGGGCAGCAGCAGGACCGGAACCGTCCCGATCCGGCCAAAACCGGCGCTCTCCCCCGGATGAAGGGCGATGCCGTGCCCGTCGAGGCGGCCCGTTCGGGCGAGGGCCTCCGCGCTGTGATCGGCGCGGCCGAACCCGGTGCCGCCGACGACGAACACCGCGTCGGCCCCATCGACCCGCAGCGCTGCGGCGATGGCGCCCGCGTCACGCTCGGAATCGCTAGACGTGACCCGAACTCCCGCCGCCGCGACCCAATCGGCGACAGCCGAGGCCGACCCATGACCGATTCCGACGACGTGGATATGGGGCCTTCGGGCCACGACCGTCTCGATCCCGGCGCCAAGGAGAGCGAGGGCACGGAGCGGCGTCAACCGCTCGCCGGCCCGCGCCAGCACGTCCCCGCGCGCGACCTCCTGACCGACGCGGGAGATGCCCTCGCCCTGCGCCGCATCGGCGACGATGTCCCCGTCGGCGCCGACCGCGTCCGGCATCAAGACGGTGTCGGTGCCCGGCGGCAGCACGTCGCCATCCTCCACCCAGGGGGGCGGTCCTCGCAGAGCGACGGGTGCGTAGGGGGAGGCGCCGGTCACATCCCCGGCGGCCACGGCCCAACCGTCCCGGCGCGCGCGCGGCTCGACGGGACGATCGGTGAGGGCCACCCCATCCTCTGCGAGGATGAAGCCGATCCCGTCCCGGACGGGCACGAGGATGGTGGCCACGGGCGAGACTGCGAGAAGTCGCGCCACAGCCTCGTCGAGGGGCATCGAGGCCGAAGTGGCGGACCGGATCGACATGAGCTGAGACGGATGCTGCATCGCGGGCGGGTGAGCAACCCCGCCCGTGGCGGATCAGCCGAGCGGTGGCCGGCGGGGAAGACGGGATGCGTTGCCCCGGCTAAAAGCCGGTCTGATCGGATGTCTGAGCTTATGCTCATGCCGAAGGCGACCGGCTGCCGAAGTCGATCATCCCATCGGACCACCTCATCCTGAGGTGCCCTTTGCTTGAGCAAAGGGCCTCGAAGGAGCCCTCCAGTACGCTCGGTGGTTTCTGGAACCCTCCTTCGAGGCCGCTCCGCGGCACCTCAGGATGAGGTGAAGACTTGGATAGACGCTTCAAACGGCCTCTGATTTTCAGCGTTCTTGGCACTTCGTAGGAGAGCGACGGCGTGGCGCAGGCATCCGTGTTGTCCGTCCGACTTCGATCCTCGCGGGCCGCGATCCGCCATGCCTGGTCGATCTGCGCGGCGTTCCTCATCCTCTTCGCCCCCCTTCCGGCCTCGGCCCAGTTGCGCGGGCATGGCGGGCCGGTGCGGGCTCTGGCCATCGCGGCGGACGGACGCATGGCGATCTCCGGCGGGTTCGATCAATCGGCCATCCTGTGGGGAATCGACCAGGGGTCGGCCCTGGCGATCCTGCGGTTCCACGATGGCGCGGTGAATGCCGTCGCCGCCCTCGACGGGGGCCGCTTCGTCACGGCCAGCGAGGACGGGCGCATCGCCCTCTGGCAGGGCGGACGCCCGGAGCCGGTGGAGGTCTTCGCCGACCATTCCGGACCCATCGTGGCCCTCGCTGTCTCGGCCGACGGGACGCGCCTCGCTTCCGCATCCTGGGACGGCACCGCGCAGATACGGCTCCTCGCCGGCGGAAAGGTGCGGGTGCTGCGGGGCCATGCCGGCAACGTCAACGCCGTCGCTTTCCTGGCGGATGGCCGGCTCGTGACGGGAGGCTACGACGCCACGCTTCGGGTCTGGCCCCTCGCCGAGACCGACGAGCCGCCGCGCGTCGTTCAACTGCCGTCACCGATCAACGCCCTGGCCGTGACGCCGGACGGCGAGATCGCCGCCGCCGGGGCGGACAGCGTGGTGCGCTTCCTGTCCGAGGATGGGGCTATCCGTGCGTCGGTGGACCTCGCGACCAACCCCGTCATCGGGCTCGCCGTGTCGCCGGACGGGCGACGGGTGGCCGCCGCCACGGTGGCGGGCACCGTGGCCCTGATCGACAAAAGCGCTGCCAAGGTGGCGTTCAGCCTCGTCGGCCCCGGACTTCCGGTCTGGTCTCTCGCCTTCCGGCCCGATGGAACCGAGTTGCTGACCGGAGGCGGCGATCGCCTGGTGCGCCGCTGGGATGCCAGGACCGGCGAGCCGATCGGGCCACTGTCGATGGCGCGGCCGGCGGATTCATTGGCCGCCTACAAGGGCGATCACGGGGCCGAGGTGTTCCGGGCCTGCGTCGCCTGCCACACCCTGACGCCGGAGGAGGGCCACCGCGCCGGCCCCACCCTGAGCGGCGTGTTCGGCCGCCGCATCGCCACCGCCGAGGGCTACAATTTCTCGCTGGCCCTGAAGAGCCTCGACATCGTCTGGGATGCGCGGACCATTTCGAAGCTCTTCGAGATCGGCCCGTCCCGCTACACCCCCGGCACCAAGATGCCCGAGCAGACGATCAACGACCCGGACGACCGCGAGGCCCTGGTGCGGTTTCTCGAAAAGGCGACGAAGACGCAGTGATCCATCCAGGTTTCGCTGCGTCTCTCGAAACTCCCGGTCGTCGCCCGGAACGCGACGGCGCAGTGGAAGCCTCTCGAAATCATTTTGCGTTGCTTGTCCAATGTCTTACGTCATCCTGAGGTGCCGCGTAGCGGCCTCGAAGGAGGGCTCCAGAATCCACCGGGCGAACTGGAGTAATCCTTCGAGGCCCGCTGACGCGGGCGCCTCAGGATGAGGTGACAGGATGGGACGATCGACTCTCGCAGGAGAATCCGCCGAGAGATCCGATCAGACAGGGTGTTAAGCGCCGCCGTTCCCGCCCGTCTCCCGCGCGCGAAAATAATCCTCGGAGGTTCGCGGCTTCGAGCGCTCGGGCGCCGTGTGCGGGTCGAAGGCCTCGTTGACGACGACTTCGACGCGGCAGGTGTCGCACATCATCAGGGTGCGGATCCTGGCCTCGCCGGCGCTGCCCTTGAACATCCAGTGGCGGCCCTGAAGCTTCTCGATGACCCGCTCGATGCTGCTGCGCGTGCCGAAGGGTTTGCCGCAGGAGACGCAATCGAACGGCTCCTCCTCCTTGACGATGCGGCGCGGCTGGCTCCAGGCGGCGAAATCGACCTGCGGCGTCAGGGTAATGACATTCTCCGGGCAGGTGGCGGCGCAGAGCCCGCATTGCACGCAGAGGCCTTCCTCGAAGGCCAGCAGCGGCCGGTCCTGGCTGTCGCTGAGGGCGTGGGTCGGGCAGGTGCCGACGCAGGCGAGGCACAGGGTGCAATCCTCGCTGCGGAAGTCGAGGCCGCCGAAGGGCGATCCGGCCTCCAACGGGACCATTGCCACGGGGGCCGGGGCGGCCACATGCATCTCGCGGAAGGCGAATTGCAGCACGTTGCGCTTGGGGCCGACCGGCATGAAGGCGGCGGGAACCGGCGCGGCCGTGCCGACGCTGCCGGGCGACAGCGCGGCACCGAGCCGATCCGGATCGTCGGTCTCGATCAGGGAGACCACGGGCGTCCCGTCGGCGGCACCGTAGCCCAGTGCCCCGGCGAGCGTGTCGGCGAGGAGCGCCATCCTGCGCAGGGGCGCGATGTCGTGCTTGGGACGGTCGCGGACGAGGAGGCGGATACCCACGGCGCCGTAGGCGAGAAGCGCGGCGGCGGCCTCCGGGCCCAGCTGCGTGACCTCGTTGACGGCGACCGGCAGCACGTTGGCCGGCAGACCGTCGCCGTAGCGGGCCAGCGCCTCGATGAGGGGCTCGCCATGCTCCTCATCGTGGAAGAGGACGATTCCATTCCGTCCCCCGGCCTCGTGGTACGCGCGCATCAGGGTGCGCAGCCGCCGCATCAGCGCGTCGGCGGCAGGCAGTGCGTAGGCGGCCGCACCCGTGGGACACACCGAGGCACAGGAGCCGCAGCCGGCGCAGATGTAAGGATCGATGGCCACATGATCGCCGGCGGGCGCGATGGCGCCGGTCGGGCAGACTTCGAGGCAGCGGGTGCAGCCGGTGATGCGCGACCGCGAATGGGCGCAGAGATCGGCCTGGAAATCGACGAAGCGCGCCTTCTCGAACTCGCCGACGAGATGGGAGATCGTGAAGATCGCCCGCTCCACGGCGGCCGGGTCGCGGGGATCGGCGCGGACATAGCCGCTGCGCAGGTCATGTGTGGGAAACAACGGCGTGCCGCCCGTCAGGTCGAGGACCACGTCGCAGGTGGAGGTGGCGCCGTTGCGCGCCGGGCCGAAGGAGAGGGACTGGCGGGATGACGGGCTCGGCACCGCGTAATCGTCGATGCGCAGGGAGAACGCCCCGAGATGGCCGCTCGCCGACACGACGCTGCCCTGCAGCACGGGAAATTCGTGGCGGCGCGGCACCGGCACGTCGCGGGGGCGGCTGAGCAGCACCGTCACGTCGAGATGATCGGCGAGGCGGCGTCCGGCCTCGATGGCGAGCTCGTCGCTGCCATAGATGAGGGCGACGCCCTGGCTGACCATCGCGACGGTGCCCGGCGCCGGGGGGACCTCCGCTCCGGCGGCGAGGAGGGCGGCGATCTTCGGTCCGGCCGCGTCGGCCTCCGTCGACCAGCCCGCAGTCTCGCGGATGTTGGCATAGGTCACGCGGGATTCCGCCCCGGACCCGGCGGCGATGTCGGTGAAGAGCGGAGCCTGGAGCGTGCACGAGACGGTGACGGGCGAGCCCTGCGCCAGGGCGTCCTCGAACCGGGCGATCTCCCGCCCGCACAGTTGATCGGCGGTCTCCAGGCGGCCGCCGCACGCCTTGCCGATCGCCGCTGCGTCGAGGGCGACGGTCTCATCGCAGGAGCACGCGAATACGATCCGGTCGGACAATGATTTACCCCGAACGTTTGGTCACAGCGGCGAGGGGACCAGCCCACTCGCGCTCAGGTTGGTGCATCGTATACTATAACGGCTCGAAACTAGGACCCGACATACGGGCGCAGGTAGAACCGAAACGCATGGCGCCGAGCCCCGACGACCCGGACCTGATCCTGCCGCCCGTCTTCTCCTTCGTCGTCATGGACGGGCCGGGGAGCGCGTTCGACGAAGCCCTCGATGCGGCCGCATCGGGTGACGCCACCGGGCGCCTCGTCTGGCGACGCAGCGCCGAGGTGCTCGATTTCGCCGTGATCCTGGAGCCGGACGAGCCCCTCGCCACGGCGCGCCGCGCCTTCTTCGCCGGCATGGTGGCGCTTGCCGAGGCCATCGGCGCCCATGGGCCGCCCGAGATCCCGGTGACGTTCGACTGGCCCGACACTCTCCGCTTCGATGGCGCGCGCCTCGGCGGCGGGCGTCTCGGATGGCCGCCCACCTGTGGCGAGGGAGAGGTGCCGGACTGGCTCGTCTTCTCCGCCACGATCATCGCCTCGAAGGCGCAGGCCGGCGATCCCGGCCTGACGCCGGATTCGACCTCTCTCGAAAACGAGGGCTTCGCCGTCGAGGACGGGAACGGGGCCATCGTCGAAAGTTTCGCCCGTCATCTCATGAAAACCTTCGCCGTCTGGGACGAGGACGGGTTCGAAGCCGTCGAACGGCGCTACCTCCGGCGCCTCGCCGATGGCGGTCCGTCGGCTCGGATCGAGCGGATCGACGCGAACGGCGAAGTCCTCGCCGATGGCGGTCGAAGGCACCCTCTCGTGGCGGTCCTAACGGGGGTCGCGTGGCGCAATCCACTCACCGGTGAGCCGCTCCTGTGAGCGCATCGTCGAAGATCCTCCTCGCCGTGCTCGCGGCCTTCCTGGTCCCGCCGGGCGGGCTTCGGGCCGAGGATGCCCCGAGAGGGCCGGCCATCGAGGCCAAGGGCATACCCGGCCCCTATGGCGAGCGGCTGACCATCGACGACAAGGGCATCGCCCTGACATTTCCAAATGATTCCATGGCGTTACGCATCGGCGGCCGTCTTCACCTCGATTTCGGTGTGGCGGGCATCCGCCAATCGGGCTTCGGTGATCCCTTCAGCGACACCATCGCCGTGCGCCGTTCGTGGATCGAGGCGACTTTGAGCCTCGGCAAGGATGTCGGCCTCGGCTTCCAATACGATTTCGCCGATCCGGTGACGCCGATCAACGATGCTGTCCTGGTCTATCGCGGCGTGCCGGACATGCTCTTCAGTATCGGCAATGAGAAAGAACCGTTCGGTCTCGATCAACTTGCCTCCAACAACAATGTCCTCTTCACCGAGCGGGCCTTGTCCGACGCTTTCGTGCCGGCCAGAAACTTCGGTTTCGCCGTCGGACGACATGGCAAGGACTGGAGCGTCGTCACCGGAGTTTTCGGCGGCAACGCCAATACCGGCATCGGCACCGAAGGTATCGCCTCGACCAGCCGCGTCACCTATGCGCCGATCAACGACGACCACCGGACCCTGCATGTCGGTCTCGCCGGCAGCTACCGCGACCTGCCCCGCGACGAGAGCCCGCTCTCCCTGTCCAGCCGGTCGGAGGCGTTCCTCTATACCAGACGCTTCGTCGATACCGGCGACATCCGCGATGCCGCCAGCATCGCCCGCCTCGGCGCCGAGCTGGCCTACCGCTCCGGTCCGCTGCTGGTGAGCGCGGAATACACACGGACCGAGATCGGCCGCTTCGACGGCGCTAAGCCACTGAAGTTCCAGGGAGGATACGTTCAGGCGAGCTGGGTGCTGAACGGCGACAACCGGGCCTATCGCATGGCTCCCGACTTCAACGGGACGAGCTACGCGGTCTTCGGCGGCGTCAAGGTCGCCGAGGCCCAGCGCATCACCCGCGGCGGCTTCGGCGTGTTCGAGCTCGGACTGCGGTTCTCGGCCATCGATCTCGACGACGGCGGCATACGCGGCGGCATCGAGCGGGACGGCACGGTGGGACTATCGTGGTATCCCGACACCAACATCCGCATCATGGCCGATTACGTCCGGTCGCACACGTCCCCCTCCGCGCTCCAGAATGGGCGGACCATTGATGCCGATACGTTCATCGGCCGGTTCCAACTGTACTGGTGAACCCGTGCCGACCTTGTCCGCGAGCAATTGCGGACGCCCCGCACCAGATACCGGCCTTGAACGCCACGATCATCGCCGTCATCCGGAACGCGAGTTCGAGGAGCGGCGACAGGATGGGCCTCGGAATTGTCGATGAGCAGTCTCAAACTCCCACGGACCATCCGCCTCGACCCGTCGGATACCTTCGTGTTCGCTCAGGCCGCCGAGCCCGGCGAATGGGCGGTGGCCGGGTCATTCCTGTTCTGGGATGCCAATGTCCCGTTGCTCGAGGGCAAGGAGCGGACGGCGTTCCGCTCGGGATTCCTCGGCGTGACTTCCCTGGGATTCTCCACCCTCGTCGTGGTGAGCGAGGCGACTCCGACCGAGCGGGACGCGGCCGTGGAGGATTTGGCGCGTCATCTCTGCGAGCGCCTCGGCGCGCCGAGCCTCGACGTGGCCCGCGTCGCGGCGGCGGAGGAGATCGAGTTCGCCGGCTCCCTGTGCCAGCCCGCCATCGGCAGCGTGATCGCCCTGCACAGAACCTTCGAGGACGGCGAGATCCGGGAGGCGTTCCGCACCCTGCACCAGCGCGGGCCCGGTGTTGCCGGAGCCGACAAGCTTCACGCTCATGCGCGGGCCTTCACCTTCGTGGAGACCGACGACGAACCCGAGGAGCGGGCGGACCTCATCGGCATGGCGACCACACCAGGATCGAAAGGCGAAGGACGATGACCGAGTTCTGGGTCTCCAGCGGCCACCATCTCGCCGGCTGCACGGAGGGGGGCGGCCTCGCCGTGACCGACGACTTGATCCTCGCCTATCTGGCCCGGCCCGAACTGGTGCCGCCCGAGGAGGCCTGCATGGCAGAGCGGGCACTCCACCGCAGCCTCGTGACGTCACCGCGCCGGGCGGTCTCCCCCGGTGAGGTTGCCGCGATGGCGGATGCCGATGCGCGCGAGAACTGGACCATGATGCTCGCCTTCCGCGATCGGCTGACGGCCGCGCGCTCCGTCGAGGCGGCCTATCTCGACCTCGTTCGCGGCGGCCTGAACGGCACGCCGCCGATCTTCCTCAACCAGCTGGCGCATCTCATCCTGCGCAACGCCCTCGACGGCTGCGACGACCCCTACACCCTTCGAGCCGGCGAGCTCTTCTTCCGGCCGCAGCGCGTCTCCTTCGTCGACGGCGCTGCTTTGCTGGCCGATGCCGAGGTGATCGAGGCGCGGGAGACCGGGGCTGCGCAATCGCCCCTCGTCGCCATGCTCGGCAAGGAAGCCGCGAACGAACTCGACGTGCTCACGGACGAGACCGCCTGGACCTATTGGAGCCGCTCCGACGCGTTCACCATGGCGCTCAACCTCGGAAGCAACCCGAAGAGCCGCGACGGACTCGCCCGCGCCATCGAGGCCTGGATCCGCCACCTATTGCACCTGGAGGCGAAGGTGGAGCCGATCGCGTCCATGGACGATCCGGACTGGCGCTGGTTCGTCGGGCTCGACGCACAGGCGACCCGGATCGGCAACGCCCTCTGGAACGGCGAGACTCTGGACGAGGCGAGCCGCATGCGCATCCTGGCCCTGTTCCGCCTCACCTTCGCCGATGACCGGCGGATCGACCCGCGCGCGGCCGGCCGGCCGGTCTATCTCCTGATGGCCATGGACCCCGATAAGCGCCTCTTTCTCAAACCTCAAAACCTCGTGGCGGGATTGCCGATCATCGACGGTGCGGAGGCCGCATGACCGAACAGAACACGACCCAAGCCGCGACACCGCCCGACGACCGTTTCGAGGTCGGCATCATCGTCGCCAAGCGGGCGTTGAAGAGCCGCTGGGCGAGTCATGCCTGGCTGCCGGTCTCGGCCCTTCCCGACATCCCGGCCGCTTCGCCCTGGACCCTGCTCTCGGCGACGCCCGAGGAAGAAACCTTCTACGCCGGCGCCTATGAGGTCTCGCTCCATCCCGCCGAGACGTCGCATTACCGCGACAACCTGGTCTCGGGCCGGCCCTCGCTCTGGGTCGCCCTGCGACAGGTCGCGGAGGGAAACTACGAGGTCGCGAACGTGACGGCCGATCCCTACGAGGGCGAATCCATGGCTGAGGGCATCGGCGAAGTGGTCGAGGCTGTGCCCATGCCGCTGGAGGTCCAGGCCAAGGTCCTGGCCTTCTTCGAGGCCTTCCACGTCGAACAGGTCTTCCACAAGCGCAAGCGCGACAGGGCCGATCCGGAGGCCCTGGCCCGACAGGGCACCGGTACGCGCAGGCGGGGGGACGAGGGATGAGCGGCGGCGATTTCCTTTCCCGCTGGTCGAAGCGCAAGCGCGCCGTCGTCCGGAAAACTGCGCCCGCGCGCGATTTGGCCGTGAGCGAGGAGAACGGAAGCGAGCGGGCATCCCGCCCGGAGGAGCTTGCCGAAGGCGAAACCCTGCCGCCCGAGGAACTCGCCAAGCTGCCCTCCCTGGATAGTCTGACGGCTGAGACCGACCTGACCCAGTTCCTCCGGGCGGGCGTGCCGATGGTGATGCGCAAAGCGGCACTGCGACGGATGTGGTCCGTCGACACCAACATCCGCGACTATGTCAGCGAGGCACGGGAATACGCCTATGACTGGAATGCGGTGGGCGGTGTGCCGGGAAACGGCCCGCTTTTGCCCACAGATGACATCAAGGCCATGCTGCGGGACATTTTCGATGGGACTCCCGTCGAAGAATCGGAGCCCGAGCCGACGACCGCCGAGGCCGAACCGATCGAAGCGGAGCGGCCTGGAGAAGACTCTGTCGCCGCGACAAGCGACCACGGAATTGAATCCGCCGGTGCAGAAAAACAGCTCGTCGCGTTGCCCCAAAACCAGCCGAGCTTAGCCGTTCCCCCGGCGATTCCTTCTCCCGTGGACGCGGCTATGCCGAAACCGCGACGACATGGCCGTGCCGTCCCGCTTTGAGCGATTAAAAACTACGTTGCGCACGTCCCAATCCGGGCTATTGTGGAGAAAGTGAATTCACTTCGCCCGCGATCGGGTCGCGGCTTAAGGATGGTATGCGTTCGGTGGAGTTGTTGCGCGAGGACGAGGCGAATCTCGCTTCCGGCGCGCCCGGCATGATGCAGCCGGTCGCCGACGACGTCGATCTCCTGCGCGCCCATCTCTACGATGTTCTCGCAGCCCTCATCGGCCGAGCGCCCTCCGACGATATTTTGTCGCTTCTCGCGGCCTCGGCAGGTGACGGTAGCCCCCTCGGCAAGGCGTGTTCTTCGCTGGCGGGCGAAGCGGCCGGCGCGGACCTCGCGAAGGTCGGGCGGGAGTATTTCGATCTGTTCGTGGGCGTTGGGCGCGGCGAGGTCGTGCCGCACGCCTCCTACTACCTCACCGGCTTTCTCAACGAGCGCCCGCTTGCCCGAATCCGGCAGGATCTAGCCCGGCTCGGCATCGAGGCCACTGGCGGCATGAGCGAGCCGGAAGACCATGTGGCGATGCTTCTCGAGACTATGGCGGGTCTCGTCTCCGGCCGGTTCGAGACCGACCTCGGCGAGGACCGCATCTTTTTCGAGCGGCATCTAAAGCCCTGGGTCGGGCGTTTGTTCGACGATGTGGCCGCAAATCCCCGTTCGTCTTTCTACCGCGCCGCGGGCGACCTCGGCCGGACATTCATCGACATCGAGGCCCAGGCCTACGCGCTCGACGCGTGAGGCGGGGACCATGAGACATCGGTCGCATTCAGGAGTGACGAGCATGCGGGACGATCGAAAGGACGAGATGGGACGGCGCCATTTCTTCCGCGCCCTTGGCGGCGGATCGGTGGCGGCCGCCGCTGCGATCACGGCCCAGCCGATGATCGCGACGCCCGCGCAGGCCTACGATCCCGGCGAGGATGAGACGAAGGCCCGCTACCGCGAGTCTGACCACGTGAAAGCGTTCTACCGGACCAACGGCTACGAGACCCTGAAGAAGAATTGAGGGCGCCATGCTGATCAAGCGCAAGACCGGCGGCCCGGGCCGCACCTTCCATCCGGCCGTGGCCATCGGCGACACGCCAAGGGCCATCGACCGTCGCGCCTTCCTGCGCAATTCCGGCCTCGTCGCCGGAGGGCTCGCGGCCGCCGGCTCGATTCAACTCGGCTCCGTACGTAAGGCGCAGGCGGCGGGGTCGTCCGCGATCGGTCCCGACGTGACGATCAAGAAGAACATCTGCACCCACTGCTCGGTGGGCTGCACGGTGACGGCCGAGGTCGTGAACGGCGTTTGGGTCGGCCAGGAGCCGTCCTTCAGTAGCCCAATCAACCGGGGTACGCATTGCGCCAAGGGCGCGGCGATCCGCGAACTCGTCTCCAGCGACCGCCGCCTGAAATACCCGATGAAGATGGTCGACGGGCAATGGACCCGCATCTCATGGGACCAGGCGATCGACGAGATCGGCGACAAGATTACCGGCCTTCGCGACAAGTACGGCCCGGATTCCGTATACTGGCTCGGCTCGGCCAAGTTCACCAACGAGGCAGCCTACATCTTCCGCAAGTTCGGCGCCTTCTGGGGCACCAACTCGGTCGATCATCAGGCGCGCATCTGTCATTCCACCACGGTGGCCGGCGTCGCCAACACCTGGGGCTACGGCGCACAGACTAATTCCTACAACGACATCCGCAATGCCAAGACCATGATCATTCTCGGCGGCAATCCTGCCGAGGCGCATCCGGTCTCCCTCCAGCATCTGCTCTCCGGCAAGGAGATCAACCGCGCGAACATGATCGTTATCGATCCGCGCTTCACGCGGACGGCGGCCCACGCGACGGAATATGTCCGAATCCGCTCCGGCACCGATATCCCGGTGGTCTGGGGCATTCTCTGGCACATTTTCCAGAATGGCTGGGAGGACAAGGAGTTCATCAGCCAGCGCGTCTACGCCATGGACGACGTCCGCAAGGAAGTCGCCAAGTGGAACCCGGAGGAGGTCGAGCGCGTCTCGGGCGTGCCCGGCGAGCAATTGCGGCGCGTGGCCGAGACCTTCGCCAAGGAGAAGCCCGCGACCCTGATCTGGTGCATGGGGGCGACGCAGCACACCGTGGGCACCGCCAACGTTCGCGCGCTCTGCATCCTGTGTCTGGCCACCGGCAATGTCGGCAAGCCGGGCACGGGCGCCAACATCTTCCGCGGCCATACCAACGTGCAGGGGGCCACCGATATGGGCCTCGATGTGACGTCGTTGCCGCTCTATTACGGCCTCGTCGAAGGAGCCTGGAAGCATTGGGCTCGCGTATGGGACGTGGAGTACGACTGGCTGCAGTCGCGCTTCGACGAGGTGCCGGCCAAGGCCGGCCGCAAGGCCCGCACGCGCAAGGAGAGCATGGAATCGCCAGGCATCACCTCGACGCGGTGGTTCGATGGCGTGAACCTTCCAGAAGAGCAGGTCGACCAGCGCACGGGCATCAAGGCGATGATGGTGTTCGGGCATGGCGGCAACACCGTCACCCGGCTGCCCGAGGCGGTGAAGGGGCTGGCCAAGCTCGACCTGCTCGTGGTCGCCGACCCGCACCCCACCACCTTCGCCGCTCTCGATGCACGGCGCGACAACACCTATCTCCTGCCAATCTGCACCTCCCTGGAGATGGACGGCAGCCGCACGGCCTCGAACCGTTCGCTGCAATGGGGTGAGCAGATCGTGAAGCCGGCCTTCGAGTCGAAGAACGATTACGAGGTGGTCTACCGCCTCGCCGCCAAGCTCGGCCTTGCCGACAAGATGTTCAAGAACATTAAGGTCGTGAACGGTGTCCCCGAGGCCGAGGACATCCTGCGGGAAATCAACCGCGGCGGCTGGTCGACGGGCTATTGCGGCCAGAGCCCGGAGCGCTTGAAGGCGCATATGCGCAACCAGGCGAAGTTCGATCTGGTGACGCTGCGGGCGCCAAAGGACGACCCTGAGGTAGGCGGCGATTACTATGGCCTGCCCTGGCCCTGCTGGGGCAAGCCCGAGCTCAAGCATCCGGGAACGCACATCCTTTACAACACCAACCTCCACATCAAGGAGGGCGGCGGCACGTTCCGGGCGCGGTTCGGCACTGAGCGCAACGGCGTCACCCTGCTCGCCGAGGATTCCTTCGCCAAGGGTTCGGAGCTGACCGACGGCTACCCCGAATTCACCATGGCGGTTTTCAAGAAGCTGGGCTGGGACAAGGACCTAACGGCCGACGAGATGGCGAGCATCACCAAGACCGGTGGGGCCAACATCGATGCGGTGAGCTGGGCGACCGATCTGTCGGGCGGCATCCAGCGCGTCTGCCTCGACCGTGGCGTCACGCCCTACGGCAACGGCAAGGCCCGGGCGAATGCCTGGAACCTGCCCGACCCGGTTCCGGTGCACCGCGAGCCGATCTACACGCCGCGTCCCGACCTCGTGGCGAAATACCCGACGCGCCCCGACGAGCGTCAGTTGCGCATGCCCAACATCGGCTTCTCGGTGCAGAAGGCGGCGGTGGATCGCGGCATCGCCAAGGATTTCCCGATTATCCTCACGTCCGGCCGTCTCGTGGAGTACGAGGGCGGCGGCGAGGAAACGCGGTCGAACCCGTGGCTCGCCGAGCTGCAGCAGGACATGTTCGTCGAGATCAACACGGGCGACGCCACCGATCGCGGCATCAAGGACGGGCAGTTCGTCTGGGTATCCGGCCCTGAGAACAATGCAAAGGCCAAGGTGAAGGCGCTGGTGACGGACCGGGTCGGCAAGGGCGTCGCCTTCATGCCGTTCCACTTCTCAGGCTGGTACCAGGGCGACGACATGCGAAAATTCTATCCGCACGGCACCGACCCCGTCGTACTGGGCGAGAGCTCCAACAATACGACCACCTACGGCTTCGATCCTGTGACGGGCATGCAGGAGACGAAGTGCACCCTGTGTCAGATCCGGGCCGTTTGAGGAACAATCGCCATGGCTCGCATGAAATTCCTCTGCGACGCGGACCGCTGCATCGAGTGCAACGCCTGCGTCACCGCCTGCAAGAACGAACACGAGGTGCCGTGGGGCATCAACCGCCGGCGCGTCGTCACGCTCAATGACGGCAAGCCTGGCGAGCGCTCGGTTTCCATGGCCTGCATGCACTGCACCGACGCGCCCTGCGCGGCGGTGTGCCCGGTGAACTGCTTCTACACTACGGCCGACGCGGTGGTGTTGCATTCCAAGGACATCTGCATCGGCTGCGGCTACTGCTTCTACGCCTGTCCCTTCGGCGCGCCGCAATATCCGAAGGTCGGCAATTTCGGCTCGCGAGGCAAGATGGACAAGTGCACCTACTGCGCGGGTGGCCCCGAATCTGATTTCTCGACCATCGAATACGAGAAATACGGTTCGAACCGTCTCGCCGAAGGCAAGCTGCCGCTCTGCGCCGAGATGTGCTCCACCAAGGCGTTGCTGGCGGGCGACGGTGAGATGATCGCTCAGATCTACAAGCAGCGCGTCATCAAGCGCGGCTACGGCTCCGGCGCCTGGGGCTGGAAGACCGCCTATCGCGAAACCGTCGCCATCTAGGCGGCGGACTGGACTGCCGGGGTCGAGACTTCAGGAAGGAAACGCCGATGCGGCGGACACTGACGACTTTCAGGACGCTGGTCGCAGCGACCATCCTCACGGCGGCTGCCGGGGCCTCGTCGACCTCCTTCGCGCAGCAGACGCGCGACGGAATGAACCCGACCGGGCAGAACCCGACAGCGGAATCCGTCAACGAGGAGTTCCTGTTCAAGCAGGACCCGAAGATCACCGGCCGCATCAGCATCCCCGACGGGAAGGCGGCGCACCTGATCCAGCCCGCCGGCCGCGACTATCGCGATTTCCGGGAACGTTGGCTGCCCTGGCTCAGCGCGCTCGCCGTACTCGGCGCCGTCGCCCTTCTCGGCCTGTTCTACTTCTTGCGGGGCCGTATCCTGATGGAGCGCGGGCCCGACACTGGCCGCAAGATCCTGCGCTTCAACGGGTTCGAGCGGTTCGCGCATTGGATGACGTCGAGCTGCTTCATCATCCTGGCCCTGTCCGGCCTGAACTACATCTTTGGCAAGCGCCTACTGATGCCGCTCATCGGCGCGGACGCGTTCGGTGTCGTGGCGCAATACGCCAAGTTCAGCCATATCTACCTGGCTTGGCCATTCATGATCGGCGTCGCCCTGATGCTGGTGCTCTGGCTGAAGGACAACATCCCGAACAAGATCGACATCGACTGGATCAAGGCCTTCGGCGGTTTCGTCGGCGACAAGCATCCCAGCGCAGGCCGCTTCAACGCAGGCCAGAAGTTGGTGTTCTGGATGGTGATCGGCTTCGGCTCGGCCATGAGCGTCACCGGCCTGATGATGATCTTCCCCTTCGCCCTCACCGACATCACCGGAATGCAGCTGATGCAGGTGATTCACGCTCTCATCGGCATCGCCTTCATCGCTGGCATCCTCGCCCATATCTACATCGGTACCCTCGGCATGGAGGGTGCTTACGACGCCATGGGTAGCGGCAAGGTCGATCTCGGCTGGGCCAAAGTCCACCATGATCTCTGGGTCGAGGAAGAGCAGGCCAAGACCGCGAGCGGCCCGCAGCTCGGGCGCTATCAGGTGCCTGCCGAGTAACCAACCGGACAACCACAGACGTTCGGCGATCGGCGCCGGCATGTCGAGGATCGGACAACGTCCATGAAAGCCTTCATCATCGCCCTCGTCGTCGCTGTCGCCATCGGCACGCTGGCCGCCATGCTCCTCAACCAGCAGCAGCGCTTCGCGTATCAGGCTTTCTCGACCTCCGGCGCGCGGGTCTCCGACCCGGCGGGCCACAGCAACCTCGTCGGACCGAACTGGAACGGGATCACGCCCGATCCGGAGAAGCCTTCGAAATCCTGAACCTTACGTCGCCGATCCACTCAACGGATTGCCCTCGTCCCAGCCATAGCCGAGCGTCTCGAACCGCATGGATCGGGCATCGACCATGAGCAACCGCCCAACCAGCGGCTCGCCGAAATCCGCCACCGCGCGGATCACCTCCATCGCCATCAGAGATCCCATCACCCCGGCAAGGGCACCCAGCACGCCGGCTTCCGCACAGGCGGGTACGCTGCCGGGCGGTGGTGGGTTCGGAAACAAGCAGCGATAGGTCGGATTGGGGCGGCCGTCCGACCTAGTCTCATGGGCACGGATTGTCGTCAGTGTGCCATCGAATTGCCCCAGGGCGGCCGTGACGAGTGGACGCCTCGCGTGGAAACAGGCATCGGAGACGGCGTAGCGGGTCGCGAAATTGTCCGACCCGTCGGCGACAACGTCGTACTCGCGAATGAGGTCGACGGCATTGTCCCGGTCGATCCGCATGTGATGCGGTTCGATCCGCACATACGGGTTGAGACGCGCCACGGCGTCGGTTGCGCTGTCGATTTTCGTGCGGCCGATATCGGGGGTGCCGTGGATCACCTGCCGCTGCAGGTTCGAGAGCGTGACCGTGTCGTCGTCGGCGATGCCGATCGTGCCGATGCCGGCCGCTGCCAGATACTGGATCAGCGGAGCGCCGAGCCCGCCGGCGCCGATGACGAGCACCCGCGCCGCCTGCAAACGCGCTTGTCCCGGTCCTCCGACCTCGCGCAGGACGAGGTGGCGGGCGTAGCGTTCGACTTCGTCGCTGGAGAAGGCCATCCCGGTGAGATAACCCCTGCGGCGAGGCGCTGAAAGACCATCGGGACGGTATTTGCGTCTCAGTACCGTGCCGCTTATTCGCGACAGCGGAATGTCCCATCTCGACGAGACGATGCCCGTGTCCTCTCCCGTTATCGCCGATCACTCGCCGCTGGCCCTCGCCCAGGCCCTCATCCGCTGCCCGTCGGTGACGCCGGAGGAGGGCGGTGCCCTGCAATGGCTCGGCCACGTCTTGGAGGAGGCGGGTTTCACCGTTGAGCGCCCGCGCTTCTCGGAGCCGGGAACGCCCGACATCGACAATCTCTACGCGCGGATCGGGACAGGCAGCCCCTATCTCCTTTTCGCGGGCCATACCGACGTCGTCCCGCCCGGTGCCGTTGATGCGTGGCGCTACGGGCCGTTCGACGGCGCGGTATCGGACGGCATGCTCTACGGCCGCGGCGCGGTCGACATGAAGGGCGGCATCGCCTGCATGCTCTCGGCAGCGCTCGCTTTCGTCGCCGAGCGGGGAGGGGCGTTCAACGGCTCCATCGGGTTCCTCATCACCGGCGACGAGGAGGGGCCAGCCATCAACGGCACGGTGAAGCTCCTCGAATGGGCGAAGGCGCGGGGCGAGCGTTTCAACCATTGCCTTCTCGGCGAGCCCACCAACCCGGCGCGCCTCGGCGAGATGATCAAGATCGGTCGGCGCGGGTCTCTCACCGGCAAGCTCGTCGTCCATGGCCGTCAGGGCCACGTGGCCTATCCCCATAAGGCGGAGAATCCCATCCCCGGCCTGCTGCGCCTCGCCTCCGCCCTTCTCGCCGAGCCGCTCGATGGCGGCACCGCGCATTTCGATGCATCGAACCTCGAGTTCACCACCATCGACGTCGGCAACCCGGCCACCAACGTCATCCCGGCCGATGCGCGCGCCACGTTCAACATCCGCTTCAACGAGGGCTGGACGGCGGAGACCCTGGGGGCCGAGATCCGTCGGCGGCTGGAGGCGGCCGCCGGCAACAACGTCTGGTTCACCCTGGACCTTCAGCCCTCGAACTCCCCGGCCTTCCTCACCGCGCCGGACGCGTTCACGGACCTCGTGGTCGAGGCGATCGAGGCCGAGACCGGGCTGCGCCCGGTCCTGTCCACCACCGGTGGCACGTCGGATGCCCGTTTCATCAAGGATGCCTGCCCAGTCATCGAGTTCGGGCTCGTGGGCGAGACCATGCACCAGACCGACGAATGCGTGGCTATCGCCGATCTGGATAGGCTGACCGCGATCTATGGGCGGGTACTTTCGGCCTATTTCGCGGTCGCTTCCGAGAAAGGCGAGGTCTGACCGGCGGCAGGCACGAAGTTTCCACTCCCGGAACCTCGGCAGGCGTCATGCCGCTTTTCGCGTCATTGTCCGTCGAATCCACGCGCCGCGGAAGCGATAGTGGCAATTGAACGGGTGACGGCGCGTTTGGAAGCGACGGCTTCGCGTGCCGAGCCGGTCCCCGACCGCAATGTAGATCTGCCGTAGGCGCTGGACGTGCGGATCGTCGAGGCGCAACTCGATACTGGCTCGCGTCAGACCTGCTGCGGCCTTGGGATCCTTCACGCTCAGCGGAACGAGTGCTTCCCCGAGGATGATGCGACCGACTTCCAGAAGCAGGGCCTCGTGCATCTCGTCGCTCGCGGCGGCCAGACGTTCGAGGTCGAAGAGGGTTCGTACGCCGAGGGGCCAGAGGCGGATGATGCGGTCTCGGCCGACCGAACAGCAGAGTTGCGCCTGCGCCACCCAATCCATGATCTGATAAACTCCGTATGGGGTCTCGACGAACAGCATCAGCGGGTTGGCCGCCGCGAGATTCTGGGTCGAATGGATGTGATGGTCGTCGAGCCTGACGCGAATATCGCTGTCGATTCCGTCGATGATCTCGACCGGCGTGATCTTGAAGGCGCGGAAAACCTCCTCTTCCTCGCGCTTGAAGTTTTTCAACTGGTCCCGTTGCACGATGCTGCGCAGGACGACATCGGGCATGATGCCGGCGACGAAACAGGCTGCGACCACCACGGCGATGGTGGCCGGCGCGGTCGCGCTGGGATCGACCGTCACCAGGGCGGAGACCAGACCCGTCCCGATCCAGAGCAACGATATGACGAGGATCGGGCCGAGAACGATACTAACCAGCATCCTTATGGTTTCACCCACGATCGTCCCGGGGCTCATGTCGAAATTCTTGATCGCGCGGTAGAAATTGCGCAGCGCCGTCACTTAGCTGCCCGCGAATGCCGCGCAGATCCCGAGAAGCCAAACCAGCCCGAGACTTCCGGGCGTCGGATAGGTCACGCCCGGCCAGCGGAAACCGGATGGATGCCCCGGTTGTCCGGCGAACATCCAGAGGAGCAGCGACAATCCGTATAACATGCCGATCGCCGCGCATGCGCTGAAGGGCGCGCAGCCGATGAGCCAGGAGAGTGTCGAAAAGTCCTCGCGCTTGCGATGCGCCTCCCGCGCGATCGCGTTGGTTCTATCGCTTTCGGTGGTCCCAGCCATCGGGTCGCTGCTGCGCCTCGCACCGACGAAATACTTGTACTTCACGAATTCGAATGACGGGATCAGCATCGGACCCGGCTGATCGGTCTTGTCGAAGACCGTGGCGAGATCCGTGATGATCTCCTGCCTCTGAAGTTTGATCGCCTCTCGTATGGCAACGAAAATCAGGGGTGAGATGACTGCGAAGGCGGTCGCGAGAACGAGGATGATCTGGAATGGCGTTTCCACAGGTGAAGGCTCCAGGCCTCACGATGTCGAAAATCGTCGAGGTTGCCCGAAGATGCCTTTCTGATCGCATAATACAATCTGAAATTGCTTCCTAAGTAGATTCCCGGTCAGGCCCGTAATCCACCCCCACGAAGGTCAGTCCCTTGGCGGGCGCCATGGGGCCGCAGCGGGCGCGGTCGCGGCTCGCCAGGATGTCGGCGACCTCGGCGATGCCGAAACGGCCGCAGCCGGCCATCATAAGCGTTCCGACCATGGCGCGGACCTGATGGTGCAGGAACGAGCGCGCCGAGGTCGAGATCACGATCTCCTCGAACAGGCCCATCGTCACCGTAGCTACGTCGAGCTGTTCGAGGGTGCGGATCGGGCTGTTCGCCTGACATTCGGCGGCACGAAAGGCGGTGAAGTCGTGGCGACCGAGGAGACCTTGCGCGGCCCTGTGCATCACCTCGGCATCGAGCGGCCATGGCACGTGCCAGACATGGTCGCGCGTCAGGGCGGGGGGGCTGCGCCGGTTGAAGATGCGATAGCGGTAATGCCGGCGGATCGCGGAGTGCCGCGCATCGAAACCCGCTCCGACTCGCTCGGCGCTGACGATGGCGACCGGAAGCGGTCGGAGATGGGCGTTCAGGGCGTCGCGCACCGTATCCGTGCGCCAGTCCTTGCTCAGGTCGAGATGAGCGACTTGATGGATGGCGTGTACGCCGGCATCCGTCCGACCGGCGCAGGTCAGGCGCAGATCCTCCCCCGTGAAGCGTTTAACGGCATCCTCGATGGCGCCCTGAACGGTTACGTCTTCGGCCTGCCGCTGCCATCCGCAGAATGGAGCGCCGTCATACTCGATAACGAGTTTGTAGCGGGGCATCAGCGACGGCCCCCGGTCTCTGACTTCAAGGGAAGCGCGTTCCCGGCGCGAGATGCGCACCACGCACGAAGTCCGCACCCGTGACGATGCCGCCCTTGCCGGCTCGGCGCAACTCGGTGAGCCGCACGGCGCCCCCGCCGCAGGCGATGGTTCCCGCTGAATCGAGCAGAGTGCCGGGCGCGCTCTGTCCCTCCGTTGGCATGGCGCGCAGCACCTTCACGCGTTCCGGCCCCTTACCGAGATCGGCCTCGAAGAAGGCGCCGGGGAAGGGCGAGAGCCCGTTGATGTGGTTCGCCACCTCGCGCGCCGGCTTGGACCAGTCGATGCGCGCCTCCTCGTTAGTGATCTTGCGCGCGTAGACGAGCCCCTCTTCGGACTGGCGCGTGAGGGGGAGGGGCTCGTGTTCCAGCTGGCGGAGGGCTCGGCTCATGAGCGCCGCGCCAATGGGCATCAGCGCATCGTGCAGGTCTCCCGCGCTCATACCGGGGGCGATGGCGACCCGCTCTTCCAGGGCTACGGGGCCGGTGTCGAGGCCCCCCTCCATGCGCATGATGCCCACGCCACTCTCCGTATCCCCCGCCATGATAGCGCGCTGGATCGGTGCAGCCCCGCGCCAGCGTGGCAGCAGGGAGGCGTGAAGGTTCAGGCACCCGTGGCGCGGCACGTCGAGGATCGC
The DNA here is from genome assembly GCF_001422125.1 of Methylobacterium sp. Leaf85. NCBI lineage: Bacteria > Pseudomonadati > Pseudomonadota > Alphaproteobacteria > Hyphomicrobiales > Methylobacteriaceae > Methylobacterium > Methylobacterium sp. Leaf85. Next base: position 138,671 of record NZ_LMME01000032.1, read on the forward strand.
CTGCGGCAGCAGCATCCCATAGGCGACCACGACGGCGACATCGCATCCGTGTGACCGGAAGAGCGTGAGCGCGTCCGGCGACTTCAGGGTGGCGGGGGTGTGAACCGGCAGGCCGAGCCCGTCCGCCAGCGCATGGACGGGGGACGGTCGTAACGCCATGCCTCGCCCGGACCGCGCCGGGGCGCGGGTATAGACCGCGGCGATGTCGTGACCGTCTTCCGCCAGGCGCGCCAGGGTCGCCACGGCGAAATCGGGCGTCCCCATGAAGACGAGCTTCATCGCGCGCGCTCTCTGCTGAAGGATAGGATCAGACGTCCTCGCCGCGCTTGGCCGCCTTAACGAACTTCTTAATGACGCGGTCGCGCTTCAGCTTCGACAGGTGATCGATGAAGAGCACGCCGTCGAGATGATCGATCTCGTGCTGGATGCAGGTGGCAAGGAGCCCGTCCGCCTCGATCTCGCGGGTTTCGCCGGAAAGGTCGCGAAAGCGCACGCGCACGCGGTCAGGCCGTTCCACTTCCCCGTAATATTCGGGGATCGACAGGCAGCCCTCGTCGTAGACGCGCTTCTCCTCCGAAGCCCAGACGATCTCCGGGTCGATGAAGATCTGCGGCTGCCGCGCGTTCTCGTCCTTAGAGGTGTCGATCGTGACGACACGCTTGGTCACGCCGACCTGGATGGCGGCGAGGCCGACGCCCGGGGCATCGTACATCGTCTCCAGCATGTCGGCGGCGAGGGTGCGGATCTCGTCGTCGATGGCACCGACGGGGGTCGACACCTGACGCAGGCGGGCGTCTGGCAGGATGACGAGGGGGCGGATGGTCATGACTCGGCCGGATCTGTCGATGAGAAGGGTCCGGCTCCCCGTCGCTCGGGTCCGCCGTGCCGGACCCGCAGATACGGTTTGGCGGATGGCCGGTCAAATCGATGGGAAAACAATTCAGAAGGCCGTCCGGCTTCGGATGGCCGCCGAGAGTGTGCCCTCGTCGAGATAGTCGAGCTCACCCCCCACCGGCACGCCATGGGCGAGGCGGGTCACTTTCAGACCGTGATGCGCCAGGGATTCGGTGACGTAATGCGCGGTGGTCTGGCCATCGACCGTGGCGTTCAGCGCCAGGATGATCTCCCGGACCTCGCCGTTGCCGGCCCGGTCCACGAGGCTCGCGAGATTGAGATGCTCCGGCCGAACGCCGTCGAGGGCAGAGAGCACGCCGCCGAGGACGTGATAGCGCGCCGTCACCGCGCCGGATCGCTCCAGGGCCCAGAGGTCGGAGACATCCTCGACCACCACCAGGATGGAGGGATCGCGCGATGCGTCCCGGCAGATGGTGCACGGGTCGCTCGTATCGACGTTGCCACATTCCCGGCACACGACGATGCGCTCGGAGGCCACCTTCATCGCGTCCGCCAGTGGAGCGAGCAGAGCTTCGCGCTTCTTGATGAGGTGCAGCGCCGCACGCCGGGCCGAGCGCGGGCCGAGCCCCGGCATGCGGGCGAGGAGCTGGATCAGGCGCTCGATTTCGGGGCCGGCAACGGCTTGGGCCATGCGTGTTCCGTCAAACGGCCGAGGCCGTACTCGTTGAATGGGTTCGGATCTGATCGCCTTGTAGTCGGGATTTGACGCGGCCGCATGCGTTGCGACGCCGCTCCGGATACCCCTTTGTTTCTCTGACAGATCCCCTCGTTCGTCGTTGAAACGAATGCCGGCTCAATTGACCGGTGCCCTTCGCGGACTAAGCAGGTCAGATCGATAGAGTGGCGAACCTGCGCGCGGCGGACCTGAACGACCGCGCGGACACTCCATCGGACAGTTCGGAAGACGAATGGGAGCTTCCGGCCAAGCCAGACCTCAAAGCGATCAGGTGTTCGAGGAGTAGCGGACGTGACATATTTCGGCGACTTCAACGCCAGCCATGGATCCGAGAAAATCGGCCTGCGCAATCTCAAGGCGGTTCATTGGAACCTCGAAGCCCCACGCCTTTATGAGGAATCCCTGAGTCGGGGTGAATCGCAGCTCGCCCATGGCGGCGCCCTGGTGGCAACGACGGGGAGCCATACCGGACGTTCGCCCAAGGACAAGTTCATCGTCCGCGACGCCGGCACCGAGGACGAGATCTGGTGGGAGAACAACGGCGCGATCACGCCCGAGCAGTTCGAGACGCTGTACCAAGACTTCCTGAGCCATGCCGACGGGCGCGAGCTCTTCGCCCAGGACCTCTATGGCGGTGCCGATCCGGCCCACCGTGTCCAGGCGCGGGTCTACACCGAACTCGCTTGGCACTCGCTCTTCATCCGCAACTTGCTGATTCGGCCCGAGCGGTCGTCGCTCGCCGACTACGTTCCCGATCTGACGATTATCGACCTGCCGAGCTTTCAGGCCGAGCCGCATCGCCATGGTTGCCGCTCGAAGACCGTCATCGCCATCGACTTCACCCGGAAGATCGTCCTCATCGGCGGTAGCGCCTATGCCGGTGAGATGAAGAAGTCGGTCTTCACCTATCTGAACTACGTCCTACCCGGCGCGGGCGTGATGCCGATGCATTGTTCGGCCAACGCAGCCCTGGATGCCGAGGGTGACTCAGCCCTGTTCTTCGGCCTCTCGGGCACCGGCAAGACCACGCTTTCCAACGATTCCTCCCGGCAGCTCCTCGGCGACGACGAGCATGGCTGGAGCAAGGACGGCATCTTCAATTTCGAGGGCGGCTGCTACGCCAAGACCATCCGTCTCTCGCGCAATGCCGAGCCGGAGATCTACGCCACCACCGAACGCTTCGGCACGGTGATGGAGAACGTGGTGATCGACCCGCTGTCGCGGCGCCCCGATTTCGACGATGCGTCGCTCACCGAGAACACCCGCTGCGCCTACCCGCTCGACTTCATCGCCAATGCCAGCGCGACGGGCCGGGCCGCGCACCCGAAGAACATCGTCATGCTCACCTGCGATGCCTTCGGGGTGATGCCGCCCATCGCCAAGCTGACGGGCGCTGAGGCGATGTACCATTTCCTCTCCGGTTACACCGCCAAGGTCGCCGGCACGGAGCGCGGCCTGACCGCGCCGGAAGCTACGTTTTCGACCTGCTTCGGCGCACCGTTCATGCCGCGCCATCCGAGCGTCTACGGCAACCTGCTGCGCGACCTCATCGCCCATCACGACGTCGATTGCTGGCTCGTGAACACTGGCTGGACCGGTGGCGGCGTAGGCACCGGACGTCGCATGCCGATCCGGGTGACACGGCGACTGCTCGCGGCCGCGTTGGATGGATCGCTGTCGAAGGCGGAGTTCCGCCGCGATCCGTATTTCGGCTTCGCCGTCCCGGCTTTCGTTCCGGGAGTCGAGCCGCATATCCTTCAGCCGGTGAAGACCTGGGTCAACAAGGTCGCTTTCGCCGACACGGCGACACGGTTGGTGACGATGTTCAAGGACAACTTCAAGCGCTTCGAAGACCACGTTGATGCAGACGTGCGTGCCGCCGAGCCCGTGCAGGTCATCGCCGCCTGACGGCAGATCATCGCCCGATCCCGGCGCGAGCCCGGATCGGGGACTTTCTAGGCCGAAGGAAGCTTCAGAAAAGCTTCATACCGGGCGGGATCGGTAGCCCCTTGGTCAACTCGGCCATGCGCTCGGCCGCAACGCCTTCGGCCTTGCCGCGCGCATCGTTGACCGCGGCCACAATCAAATCTTCGAGGATTTCGCGCTCGTCGGGAATCAACAGGCTCGGGTCGAGAGTGACGCCCTTGACGAGCCCTTTCGCCGTCATCGTCACCGTAACGGCCCCGCCGCCGGAGGCGCCCTTCACCTCAACGAGGTCGAGCTCATTTTGAAGGCTCGCCATCTTCTCCTGCATGGCCTGGGCCTGCTTCATGATTCCCATGAGGTCGCGCATGGCGTGAGATGTCCGAAAGAGTTGCGGGGAACGTGATCTGGGGTGGCGCCTGAAGGAACGCTACGCTTCGTCGTCCGGTTCGTCGCCGACTGAGATTTCCGGACCGGCGAGGTCGACGCTTTCGGCGATCTCGACGGGAGGGGCCTTGTCCCGAACATCGACGATCTGAGCGCCCGGAAAGCGTGCCAGAACCTCCCGCACCAGGGGGTGGGCGGCGGCATTCTCATGGCGTGATTCGAGAGCGGCGCGGGCCTTGTAGGCGAGGGTCGGCTCGCCCACCTCCTTCGATAGGGCGACGATCCAGCGCTGCCCCGTCCAGGCGTCCAGGGACCGGGCGAGATCGTTGGCGAGACTCTGGCGACCGCCGTCGGCGAGACGGAATTCGATCCGGCCCTCCTCGAAACGGACGAGATGGACCTCCCGTTCGAGGGCCATCTTGAGGCCGATATCGCGTCGCTCGTCGGCCATCGCCACGACATCCTCGAACCGCGCGAGACGCGGACCGGCCGAGACGGCGGGAACTTGCGGAACGGGCGACGGTACGAGGGCCGCCCGCACGCTTCCGCTGGCGGCCAGGGTCAGGGCCGGTCGCGGCGGCGGCTCCACTGATGCCGGGGTCGAGGGCTGGGGAGGAGACAGGGCACTGCTGGGAGCGGGCGGGGAGGCGGAGGGTGGCGCTTGCGTCTGAGGCGATGCCAGAGCCTCGGTCCTCAGTTGCCTCAGCGCCTCGTCCGGCGTCGGGAGATCGGCGGCATAGGCGAGGCGCACGAGCGCCATCTCTGCGGCGGCCAGCGGTCTTGCTGCGACCTGGACCTCGGGGATGGCCTTCAGAAGTATCTGCCACGCCCGCGACAGGGCGCGCACCGAGAGCTTGGCCGCGAATGCGCCGCCCCGGTCGCGCTCGTCGGCGCTGAGCGTTGGGTCCGCGGCGGCGGCCTCGGGCACAAGCTTCAGGCGAGTGACCAGATGGGTGAAGCTCGCGAGATCCGACAGGATCACCGCCGGGTCGGCACCTGCCTCGTACTGGCCACGCACTTCCGCGAAGCTCGCCGGAACGTCGCCGCGCATCACCGCCTCGAAGAGGTCGACGATCCGCCCCCTGTCGGCGAGGCCGAGCATGTCGCGCACGCTGGCCCCGGTCACGAGACCAGCCCCATGGGCGATGGCCTGATCGAGAAGAGAGAGCGCATCGCGCACGGAGCCTTCGGCTGCGCGGGTGATCGCCGCCAGGGCTTCCGGCTCTGCCTCGACATTCTCGGCCGCACAGATCCGGGCGAGATGCGCGACCATGGTGTCCGCCTCGACCCGGCGCAGATCGAAGCGCTGGCAGCGTGACAGGATCGTCACCGGGACCTTGCGGATCTCGGTGGTGGCGAAGACGAACTTGGCGTGGGGCGGCGGCTCTTCCAGGGTCTTCAGGAAGGCGTTGAACGCCTTCTCCGAGAGCATATGGACCTCGTCGACGATGTAGACCTTGTAACGAGCCGAGACCGGCGAGTAACGAATGCCGTCGATGATGCCGCGCACGTCGTCGATGCCGGTATGCGAGGCGGCATCCATCTCCAGCACGTCCATGTGCCGGGATTCCATGATCGCCTGACAATGCCGGCCGAGCTCCGGCATGGCGATGGTAGGGCCGGTATCGGGATGGCCGTCGCGGACATAGTTGAGGCCCCGTGCGAGAATGCGGGCCGTCGTCGTCTTCCCGACGCCGCGTACGCCGGTGAGCATCCACGCCTGTGGAGTGCGGTTGGCCGCGAACGCATTGGCCAATGTGCGCACCATGGCGCCCTGGCCGATCAGGTCGTCGAAATTCTGCGGGCGGTATTTGCGGGCGAGCACCCGATAGGGCGTCACCGCCGGCACGGGCTCGGGCAAGCCCGGCAGGCCAGGAAGATCGCTCGGTGAGCCGGAAGTCGCGTCCATGCCGCCTTGCGTGGTTCGAACGGCCCCGGGTCGGGGGAATGCCGCCACGCGGGGCCTCGGACAGGTCGATCGGTGAGGATCGACGAAGGTGGGAGGCTGGACGAAGACCCGCTCGGTCTCGTTAGGGCTGCTTCCTTCCGGACCTGACCCGGTTGGCGAGTGAAACGTCCCTCGCCAACCTCCCGAGCGCTATATGGCCGGCGCTTCGGCGTAACGCAAGCGCCTCACGAGGCCGGACCTCTATTCGGCTTCGCGGGTGGTGATGGCGAAGGTCTTGGGGTCGAGCTCGAGGTCGAACTGCTTGCCGTTGGCATCGATGGCATCGTCCACGTCGATCTCATGATCCTCGACCTCAATCTTCTTCCACTTCACGAAGCCTTCCTTCTTCAAGGTCGCCTCGATCTTGGTGAGTTCCTCGGGCGTCGGTGCCCTGTCGGCGAAGGCGATTCCGGTCAGGGCGAAACCGAGGGCAATAGCTGCGAGGCCGGCTGTCTTGATCGACATGGACATCTCCTTGGATGGAAATCAGACGGTTGCGAACGGTACAGCCCTGCCGGAGTTCCATGACAATTCCACATGGGCGCACGCGCTGGTTGTCACGGGCGCCGGCTCGCCATAACCTTGGCCTTAACCTCAGAGGCTCGAAACCATGGTCACCCGCGTCGCCACCGTTGCCTTCGAGGGAATCGAGGCGCGTGCCGTCGACGTGCAGGTGCAGATCGCTTCCGGCGCCGTGGTCTTCATGGTGGTTGGTCTGGCCGACAAGGCCGTGGCGGAATCACGGGAGCGCGTCCGCTCGGCCCTGATCGCATCGGGACTCGCGCTTCCGGCAAAGCGCATCACCGTCAACCTCGCTCCGGCGGACTTGCCGAAGGAGGGATCGCATTACGATCTGCCCATCGCACTTGCGGTGATGGCCGCCATCGGCGCGATCCCGCCCGATGCGCTCGCCGGTTATTGCGTCCTCGGCGAGCTGGCCCTGGACGGCACGATCACAGCGGTGAACGGCGTCTTGCCTGCCGCAATGGCGGCGAATTCGCGGGGGCTCGGTCTGATCTGCCCGGCCGCGACGGGGCCTGAAGCGGCCTGGGCCGGTGGCGACATGGACGTTCTGGCCCCGCGCTCCCTGATCCAGCTCGCGAACCATTTCAAGGGCAGTCAGGTCATGGCACGCCCGGAGCCGGCCGTGGCCACGACCACGGGACGGCTGCCGGACCTTCGCGACATCAAGGGCCAGGAGGGAGCCAAGCGTGCCCTGGAGATCGCCGCCGCCGGAGGCCACAATCTTCTGATGAATGGCCCGCCCGGTGCGGGTAAATCGATGCTCGCGGCCCGGCTTCCCTCCATCCTGCCGCCTCTCGGGCCCCGCGAGCTCCTCGAAGTCTCGATGATCCAGTCGGTGGCCGGTGAGTTGAAAGGCGGAGCTCTGTCGAACCGTCGGCCGTTCCGGCAACCTCACCATTCGGCGTCGATGGCTGCCCTCGTAGGGGGTGGTATCAATGCCCGCCCCGGCGAGGCCTCACTGGCGCATGGCGGCGTGCTGTTCCTCGACGAGCTTCCCGAGTTCACACCGCAGGTGCTCGATTCCCTGCGCCAGCCAATGGAAACCGGCGAGGTCATGATAGCCCGCGCCAGCTAAAATTGACATTGTCCACTCGCCGGCAGATTCTTGGCCCAACGCCTGGAGTCCGCCCGTGCTATCACGCCGTAAGCCGAAAAAGAATCTCGTGCCGGTCCAGCGCTTCGCGATCAGCTACCTGCGATTTAGCCATGCCCGGCAGGCCAAGGGCGACTCCGTTCGGCGTCAGCTCAAGGCGTGTGACGACTATGTCCGGGAGCAGGGGCTGACCCTCCTCGACACCTACTCGGACAAGGGCGTCAGCGGGTATCGCGGCAAGCATGCGAAGAGCGGCGCTCTCGGGGCGCTGCTGGAGCTGATGAAGGACAGCAAGCTCCCCCGCGACTTCACCCTGATTATCGAGAACCTCGACCGCCTGTCTCGTGAGCAGCCGTATGACGCCCTGGAGCGGTTCACGCATCTGATCAGCCACGGGGTGACGATCGTCTGTCTCGACTTCAAGGATAAGCCGCTCAACCGGGAGACGATCAACAAGGACGGGTCTCTCATGACCACCGTCCTGATGATGCTCCAGCGTGGCCATAACGAATCCGCGACGAAGAGCAGCCGCGTCCGGGCGTCTTACGATGCTCGGTTCGAAAAGGCGCGTGAGGACGGGCTCGCGATGAAGGGCTTCCGTGGTCCTGCTTGGCTGAAGGTCGAGGGCAAAAGGTACGTCGAGGACACGCCTCGGTGCGATGTCGTCCGTGAGATTTTCCGCCTCCGGATCGCGGGCCTTGGGGACTACGCCATCGCCGCTCAGCTCAATGAGCGCGAGATTCCCATTTTCGATCACTGCGCCAAGCGGACGACCCCGACGAAGAACGCAGGGTGGTATCCCGCTTACATTAGCGCGATACTGGAAAGCCGCGCAGTCCTCGGCGAGTTCGATCCCCGCGAGGAGGGGAGGCCGTTCGTCTACTTCCCTCAGGTCGTGTCGCCGGCAACGTTCGCCGATGCTCAGGCGATGAGGCGGACCCGTCCTACGTCCGTGAAGGGCGCTCGGGGGACGCGCCATCACAATCTCTTCATGGGGCTTCTGCGCTGCAAGCATTGCGGTGGCACGATGACGGTCACGCAGAATCGGCCGGAGCACGGGCCGAGGCCGACCATCCGATATCTCCTGTGTTCGAATCGGCGGCGGCACTCGAAGGCATGCAACGGCGCTGGGATGCTTAACCTCTTCAGGCTGGAGAAGACGATCCTCGATTTCCTGCCGCGAATCCCGTGGGGTGAAATCGTCCGCGCTGAGAATCCCGGTGATCCGCTGGGGCCGCTCGATCTGAAAATCTCAGCGCTTCGTGATGATTTGGCGCGGTACAGGGAGCAGACCGACAACCTCACTGCCGCGATGGCGCAATCGACCAGAACCCTGCCAGCGCTGCTCAAGGCGCTCGAAGACGCCACGGACAAGGTCGATTTGGCCGAGGCGCAGCTCAAGGTGCTGAAGTCCGAAAGAACGGCCAAGGCGCAACTGTACCGGCCGAACATGGTCAAGGATGCCGTTGGGTTCGTGGAGGCCATGCGCGACGCCACGGGCGCGGATCGGTACGAGGCTCGCGCTCGGCTGTCGAAGGCGCTGGCCAAGATCATCACCGATATCGAATGCGACACCGTCCAGAAGACGGCCAAGGTGCGTATCTCGAAAAGCTATGTGCTGCTGCTCGCGCCGAACGAGACGGATGGTGCGGTCGCGGTGATCGAGGGACTGCCCTCAAACGAGGACACGGCGAGAATCGTCGATGAGCTTCCGCCCGGCGTGTTCGTGCCGAAGGGGATCGGCAAAAGCCCCGGCATCCACATCATCGGCGCCACGGCAGTCGACGTCCCATGACCGCCCTCTCGGTCGGCGAGATGTCTTCCACGGACGCTGTGGCCTATCTCGCCGGCTCGGGCTTCCCCCATGTCGTATCGGTCCGCCTTGAGGTCGCTACGGCCTCCTACGGGCGCGCCCTGGAGATCTGGCAGTGCCTGTCCGGGCGCGACGGGTGTGACTGCATCCACGATGGGGATCGCGGCATCTGCATCGTCGGGTTCGCCGATCCGGACGCGGCCTTCGAGTTCAAGATGCGGTTCGGATAGCGCCTGCGCAGTTCGGCTCCGTTGACGGGTCGGCTATTTCCATATAGCCCTTTCAATATATAAATTGGATAGGGGATACGGCAGTGGATCGGGCGGAGTCGGAAAGCATCGGTGTGAGCATCCGCAGCGAAGATGAGTGGGAGGAGGGGGCACGCAAGCGCCTCAACAAAGCGGGCTTTTTCGTGCTGCATGACAGCAGCTACTCTGCCGAGCGGGACCGCGATTTCATGCAGCACCTGCTGTCTAAGAAGAATCACGGTTTCGAAGGAGGCCCTCCGAACACAATGAACGGCCCATGGAAAAGGCTTTCGAAAGGGAGCAAGTATATCTATGGAGTACATGGCGCTTTTATTCAAGACATAATTGCGGCAGAAATCTTCTACGGACTTGAGACATGCTCAGTGGAAAGGCTTCGTATTTATACTCACCTATGCGATGAGACAAAAATAGCTATGGCTTGCTTGCATACGACAAGCTTGATTGTGTATAAAGACATGATGATCGACGTCGGCGTATACGCTACTGACGAGGCGCATCATTATTCAGATTATTGGCCTCTTTCTGAACTTGAGGAGTGGTTTGTTAGACGTAAAGATTCATTCATTTATAGTATTAGAAAATCTAGCAGAGAGCTTTCCGACCTTGGGCCTTACCAAGTACACGCGGTATGCCTTAATCCTAATGCTAGGTTCGAGCTTAAAATGGCGTGGGGTGCGTAATGGCGGGACGCAAAGGCGACTATCTCTTCAAACAGCCGGCCTCAAAGAACTGGTACATTGCGTTCGAGTACCCGCCCGAGCTTCGGGCGGAGTTCGGCAAGAAGAAGGTGCGCTCTCTCGGCACACCTGACCGCGCCGAGGCTGAGAAGCTGGCAGAACCTCTGGTGGCGGAGCACAAGGCCAGAATTGCTGCGGCCGACGAAATGCGGGCCAAGGCGGACCTTCGCACCCGCAGCGTCCCCATCGGCTTTCGGACCGCCGCCGATCTCGCACGAACGAACGAGATTGCGCAGTGGATCTACGAACGGCAGGGCACCGTGGGTGACGTCCAAGTGATGGAGTTGGCGACGCTGACCATCCTCTTCTCCGATCCCGATATCGCGTTCGAATTCAAGATGAGGTTCGGGTGATCATGAGGACGGAACTTCAACGGAAACATAGAAGCATCATTGAGAAGCTGCGGCGGCGGGTGAAGCGCCTGCCCGAGGCGAAGCAGGCCAATTTCACGTGTAACATCGATACGCTCGCGGCTAATCAAAAAGGTGATCGCAAGATCGCTAAGTTGAAAGCTGAAAACGCTGAAAAATTGGCTGAAAACGCTGCAATGGCGGCAGATCTACGCCAAGCTGTTGTGGCGATTGGTCTAATCCACATTGTTGAAGTTCGCACGCCAGAAATCAAAGAGGCATATCGACTACACTCAGAAGTCGAGCATTGGTTGGAGGACCATGGGGACTTCTTCAGCGATGCGCGGGCGTCCGGCCCTTTCGCTCTCGGGCCAAATGCCTGTTTCCTTTTCCCGCCATTGCTTCGTGGTGCCGTCGCCGCCGCCTTTGCTGATCCGAATCTGGCGCTTGAATTCAAGATGAGGTTTGGGTGATTACCGCACGGCTCAACCGGTCGCCACGGGACGAGATCGATTGGTTCCGGGATCGCCTGGAGCGGGAGGGATTCCCGTTCTTCGTGGCGACGCAGATGGGCCAGCCGCATTCATATCAGCGGATGAACGAGATCCGAGCTTGGCTGACGGTCCGAAACCCCCGAGCGGCCACGCAGAGAGGCTGGAAGGTCCGGGACTGCTTGGGATTCGGCATTTACTGCGTCGGCTTTCATGACCAAATCCTCGCCACCGAGTTCAAGATCCACTTCGGATGATGATCCCAATGGATGAAACCGCGCACTTCCGGTGGTGGTTCGCCTGTGAAGGCTTCCCGCATTTCGTCGAGGCCAAGCTCGATCAGCCCATGGTGCAAGCATTCGAGCGCGCTGAGCAGATCCGTGAATGGCTGCGGAGCGTAGAGGGCTGGATAGACCGGCATGACGGACTGATGGGTGTCCGCCTTGTGGGGTTCAAAAATCCGGATGATGCGTTCGCGTTCAAGTTGCGATGGGGCTGAATCAAGCTCAGATCCGATGATTCCGAGGCGATGATTCCCTCTGTATTCGAAGATTCCGTCCAGATCCGGGGCGGATACGTTCGTCAAGCTTGATATTATCGGCCGGTTCGCGGATATACGATGGTACTGAGGTGCCGCGTTGCCGATCATTCCACGATCACAGCCCTTTACGCTCCCGCCGTGGGACACAAACGAACGCAAAACGGCGTCGCGTCGTATGTGGGCGGCCGGCTTTCCGGTTGTCGTGTTCACGCGTCGAATCCCGAACAGAACGGTCAGTGAGGCTGCTGTCGAGGTCGAGTCTTGGCTTGCCGATCGGGGCCAAGAGAAGAGCTGGAAGGTCGGACGTGGGTTGGCGTGGGCCAGCTTCCCGCATCCCGAAGGCGCCGTGCTGAACGTGGGATTCCGCTCCAACAGTGACCTCGCGGTCGAGTTCAAGATGGTGTGGGCATGACCATGCCGGCCGATCTCGATGCCGTTGAGCGAGCCCTGGGTGAGACTGTGGCCGCCAGCGCCGCGACGCTCGGCTATCCCATCACGTTCGGCTTTTGGCATCACCGTTGGCGGACCGGTCAGCGTGAAGAAGTGCTGGCCTGGATCTCCGAGCGCGAGATGGACCGGCCGCAAATCCTAGAAATCTTCCCGTTGGTCTTCGTGTCACTGCGGGACGGCGGCGACGCGGCGTTCGAATTCAAGATGCGGTGGAGCTGATGCGCGAGGACGCTCCGGACGAAGGGTTTACGACCCGATTCCTCGACGACCTCGTGTCGGACTCTGCGGCCGAAATGGGTTTCCCTTGGACGTTTGCGGTCGCTCGGGTTCAGGAGCGGGCGGTCGCCGATTGGCTGGCCGAGCAAGGGATCGAGGACGTCCGACACTCCATTGCCGGCCTCGGCACGCAATACGTCTCCTTTCGTCCCGATCAGGCCGTTCAGGCTTTCGCGTACCGGATCAGGTTCGGCGGGGTGGCATGAGCAAGCATCACACTCACAGCTTCACCCTAGACCCGTACCCATACGACGCTCTGTGCTCGCAGATGACGCGCGAGGCGGTCGACCTCGGGTTTCCCCATACGGTGATGATCCACGCGTCCGCATGGCACGACGTGCTCAGGGACGTGATGGCTTGGCGCGACGAAAACTGTCCGGCCGGAACGTCGATGGTCAGCACGCCCTGGCTGAACGCCCCTGCCTTCGTGTCCTTTCAGTGCGAGGACGATGCTCTTCACTTCCGGATGCGGTTCACCTGATGGCCTTCGCCAAGACCAGCGACCAACTCGCCCGCATGCGTGCCGCCGTGAACGTGGTGCATCGTGAGGCCAATGGCCGGCACAAGCGATCCTCGACGAAGGCGGACCTCGAAAGCCGCCGGAAGGAATCTGAGGATCAGATCATGGCCGTCGCGTTGGCCCAACCTCATCGCAGAAGCTTGCCCAAAACGCGGATTCGAGACGATGGCCGGCGGCAGGACGTCGACCCTCGCGACCCGCTCGCCGGCTTCGCACTCGGCCGGCTCTTCCTCCACGGGGTGATCAGCCGGGATCAGCTCGAAGCGGGCCAGAAATATACGAGCCTTTTCCTGCGTCATGGCCACCACGTCGTCGGCGTCCTGCCCCGGTTCCCGTCCGCCGCGATCAACGACGTCGCGTCCGGAATCTCCTGTGCCGCCGAGATGTCATACGAGGAGGCCGTGGCGCTCAAACGGTCGTGGAACGAGGCTCAGACGGCTCTGGCCGACACGTTCGAATGGCGGGCCTGCGCTTCGGCCCTCATGCATGTGTGCGTCCTCGATAGGGAGCCCGGTGACGCTGCAATGCTTGGATCTCTCCGCGTCGCGTTGAACGCGCTCGGGAACCTGTGGAGTGACCGCCGTTCGCGTCGATAGGTGTTGACACGTTATAACGTTGTGGATATGTCAGACGAATAGAGTAGCGAGAGCTGCGACTTGAAGGCTTGAGCCTCGTCGCCCGCGCCGCCTGACGTTTCCCGTACCGCTTCGGCCATCCCTCCGCCCCATGGAGGGGTCGCGCTATGTCCGACCTCCACGTGGTCGCCCTGTCCGGTGGTAAGGACAGCACGGCGCTCGCCCTTCGCCTCGCCGAAATCGAGCCCCGCGATTACACCTACGTCATCACCCCGACCGGCAACGAACCGCCGGAGATGATCGCGCACTGGAAGAAGCTCGGCGACATGCTGGGCAAGCCCCTCAAGCCGATTGTTGCCGCCAGCCTCCAGGGTGAGATTCGCCGACAGAAGATGCTGCCCCGGCATAATGCCAGGTGGTGTACCCGGAAGCTGAAGCTCGAACCCTATTACCGCTGGCTCGGCCAGAACACGCCCTGCGTCTCGTATGTGGGCCTGAGAGCGGATGAAGCCGGTCGAACCGGAATGCTCTTCCCTGGCTCGGACGGCATCACCATGCGCTTCCCCATGAAGGAATGGGGTTGGACGATCAGCGACGTTCGCTCCTACCTCGACGGGAAGGGCGTGACGATCCCCGAGCGGACGGACTGCGCCCTCTGCTTCTGGCAGAAGCTGGGTGAATGGTACAAACTCTGGAGAGACAATCCCGCCGCTTATGCCGAGGGCGAAGAGCTTGAAGCCTTCGTCAGCACGGCACGCGGTGAAGAGGCGACGTTCCGCAGTCCCCAACGGGATAGCTGGCCAGCGGCGCTGAAGGATCTCCGCAAGGCATTCGAGGGCGGCCGGGTTCCGACCCTGAGCCTCCGCAAGATGGAAGACACCCGCCGAGAGACCGGCGAGTGTCGTGCTTGCACTCTTTGAGTGATTGAAAGGTCAGCGGCGCACGAGGTGAGGGTGCCTAGCAGCGGCATCGTTTAGTCTCTGGACGATGTCGACGCCGTTGATGATTACGCCTCCGCCGCCGCCAAAAGTCACGCCCGGACCAATTTGGAAGCCTTCCCCTGAGATGGTCTCGACGAGCGTCCAACTACCATCTGGCTCACGCTTGTAGGCAGCGAGGAGTTCTTGGTCTGTCATGAATGCCTCCTAGGTTGTTGGGCCGAGACCTTGGTTGCAGTTCTATGTTCTGTCGAGCCTTGAACTTGGGGTACCCAACGCCCAGACACACAGACCTCAAGTGTTGAAATAAAATCAACGAAAATCAGGATCTATCAAATGGCTGTTGGCGGAAGGCGCCCCGGCGCTGGCCGACCCAAGGGCGCGAAGAGCAAGATCACTCGGGAACGCGAAGAGGCGATGCATCGCGCGGCCCAGACGATTGCTGCGGTGATCCCTGGCGCGTTCGACGGTGACGCTCACGCACTCCTCATGGCCGTGTACCGCGATCCTACTCGGGAATGGGCGTTGCGTGTTCAAGCCGCGTCCAAGGCGATCCAGTACGAGAAGCCGGCGCTCTCCAGTGTCGAGGCCAAGGTCATCGCGACAATTCAGGACGCGTCCGAGGACGATCTCGACGCCCAGATCCGCATGATGGCCGTTGCGGCAGGATTGGCCGGCGATGGAGCTACTGAGCACTGAATCCGCGTCCCTCGGGCGTCTCGATGCGAAGCGGCGCCTCGCCGTCCTGCTGGCCGAGAAGGCACGGCGCCGCGAGCGCACGAAGCTCCTCCGCCTCTACCCGGACGAAGGCCCGCTCCGCCGAGAGCTTTACCCGAAGCACATGGCGTTCTTCCGGGCCGGTGCGACGGAATACGATCGCTGCATGCTTGCCGCGAATCGCGTCGGCAAATCGTTCGGTGTGGGTGGATACGAAACCGCGCTGCACCTGACCGGCCGGTATCCCGAATGGTGGGATGGCCGGCGCTTCTCTCACCCCGTCGAGTGGTGGGCGGCCGGCGATACCTCGGAGACGACCCGCGACATCGTCCAGGCGATTCTGATGGGTCCGCTGGAGAGCGTTGGCACGGGGCTGATTCCGGAAGCGGACATCATCGGCAGTCCATCGCGACGCTCCGGTGTGACCGGCGCATTCGATCAGGTCCATGTCCGCCATGTGACCGGCGGGGCCTCGCTCCTCGGCTTCAAGAGCTTCGACCAGGGGCGGAAGAAGTTTCAGGGCACCGCCAAGCACGGGGTCTGGCTGGACGAAGAGCCGCCGTCCGACGTGTTCGACGAATGCATGCTCCGTCTGATGACCACGGACGGCCTGATGCTCTGCACCTTCACCCCGCTCAGCGGCATGACGGAAGTGACCATGCGCTATCTCGGGACAGTGAAGACGCCGTGACCTTCTGTGTTCAGGCGACGTGGGACGACGTTCCGCACCTCACCGCCGATCAGAAGCAGAAACTGTGGGACGCGATTCCGCCGCACATGCGCGACGCTCGCACGAAGGGAATTCCCGTCCTTGGGTCCGGTCGCATCTTCCCGATCGCCGAGGAAGAGATCCGCGTCAAAGCCTTCCCGATCCCGCCAAGCTGGCCACAGCTCGTTGGCATGGATTTCGGGTACGACCATCCGTTCGCGGCTGTGCGAATCGCCTGGGACCGCGACAACGATACGATCTACGTCGTCTCCGGCTTCCGGAAGCGCGAATCCACTCCGGTGATCCACGCGGCCTCGATCAAGCCGTGGGGCTCCTGGCTCCCCTGCGCGTGGCCGCACGATGGCTACCAGCACGACAAGGGCTCGGGCCTCGCCCTGGCTGAGCAGTACCGGGCTCAAGGGCTCGACATGCTCACTGAGCACGCAACGCACGAAGAGGGCGGGTTCGGTACCGAAGCTGGCATCATGGAGATGCTGGATCGGATGCAGACCGGCCGGTTCCGCGTGTTCGCCCATCTCGACGAATGGTTTGATGAGTTCCGGCTCTACCACCGGGAAAACGGTCAGATCGTGAAGAAGCACGATGACCTTCTCAGCGCGACCCGCATCGCCGTGATGATGCGCCGGTACGCGATCGTCGAGCCCAAGAAGACCGAATGGAAACCGCCGGACAGGCGCTGGGTCGTCTAACCCGACAGGACTGAACGATGCCCTATCCTGCCGACATTCCCGGATCGCAGCGGGTCTACCTGAGCGATCCCGCGACCGGCCTGCCTTACGGCGCCTCGAATCCGATCCCGACCGGTTCGGCTGCGGCGGCCGGCTCCACACCGCTCACCTACCGCCAAGTAACCGACGTTTCGACGTCGACCGCGCTCCCCAACATCCCCGGCGACGCGACGGTCGCGACGGTCATCCCCGATGGTGCCGGCGTCCGCATGCGCAAGGATGGTACGGCTCCCACGGCTGCGGTCGGCATGCCGATCCCTGTCGGCGGTGGCGTGAAGCTCTACGGGGCGGAGATTTCGGTGGCACGGTTCATTCAGCAATCGGCCGGCGCGATCCTCAACGTCGAGTATTCCAAATGAGCGACTACTTCCCGGTCGTCTCGGGCGGTGCGGCCATCGACAGAATCGTCAACCAGCCTTTCACCATCGGAATCACGTCGGCCACGCCCGGCGACTTGTCGGTGTCTATCTCCTCCCAGACATGCCGGTACGATAAGCTCGGCGACTTCGTGGACGTCTCGATGGGGTTCGCGTTTACGCCGACCTACACGACTGCTGCCGGCAACTTTATCCTGACCGGATTGCCGTTCCCCGCCGACGGCGACACCGCTTCGAACTTGATTCAGATGGCGATCGGCAGTGCGTTTCCCTGGCCCAATACGGCCACGCAAATCGCGCTCGCGCCTCAGTCCGGCACCGCCACCGCAATCATCCTGGGCCAGAAGACAAGCGCGGGCGGACAGGGCGCTCAAATTACCGCGTTCACCTCGGGCACGGCCTACACGCTCCGATTCCGAGGGCGATACCGCACCACCCGCGTGTGACGATCAACTCCGGGGCGGTCGATCCGACCCAATAAGCCCGCCTCGCTCAGCACTCCGATGCTGCGGGCTCAAGGAAACCACATGGCCGCATCGCCGAAGCTCGCCGCGAGGGGGGTCGATTCCTCACGCCGCGATGCTGACAGCGCTCTGCTGCGCCTGATCGACGATGAGGTCTCGAACGGCATCACGTTCGAAAACGATGACCTCGTGGGCGACAAGGCGATTCGTAGCCGCAAGGGCGAACGCGACGCTGCTCTCGACTACTATGACGGCGTGATGGACGATCTGCCATCCGAGCAAGGTCGCTCCTCTGCGGTCTCTCGCGATGTGGCCGACGTCACGGACACGATGCTCCCCGGCCTCATGCGGGTGTTCGCTGGTGCCGACAAGGTAGCGATCTACGCGCCGAACAAGCCCGGTGACGAAGAGATCGCGTCACAGGCCACTGACTACATCAATTACGTCTGGACCAACGAGATCAACGGGTACCAGATTACCCACACATGGATCAAAGATGCCCTCGACGTCCGCAATGGAATCGTCAAGGCGTATTGGGATCAAACCCCGGAATACGAGAGTGAGGATCTGCGCGGCCTCGTTGAGGACCAGATCGTCGCGCTGCTCGAAGACCCTGAGGTCGAGCTGATCGGCGCTGACGGACGCGATCAAATCATCCGCGATCCCGCCTCGGGCCAGATGATTCCGCTGACCGTCTATGACGTTCGAATCAACCGGGCGACCACCAACGGCAAGCTCGTGGTCGAGAACGTCCCTCCGGACGATTTCGGCATCTCAAAGGGCGCATCCTCGATCGAGACCGCCCGCGCGGTGTGGCACCGCTCCAGGGTCTCGCGCTCGGACCTCGTCAAGCAGGGCTATCCCCGCGACGTCGTTGAGGATCTGCCCGCGTACGGCTCCCGCAAGTCCCGGGGCGACGCGGATCGATACGAGGACGACGACACGCGAAGCTCGCTCGCGAGTGAGACCGGCGCCACCGCCGAGGTCGAGGTGATCGAGGCGTATGTGCGCTTCGACTATGACGACGACGGCATCGCCGAGATGCGCAAGGTCGTGGTCGCTGGCTCGTCCGGTGGTCGCGAGCCGCTCTCGAATGAGCCGTGGACGGAGGAAGTCCCGTTCGTCTCGATGACAGGCCAGCCGGTGCCGCATCGGTGGATGGGCCGGTCGACATTCGACAATGTCGGCGACCTGCAGCGGGTCAAGACAGCGCTCCTGCGCGGCGTTCTCGACAACATCTATTCGCAGAATCGCCCGCAGCGCTGCGTGGTCGACGAAGCGATCATCAACCCTGACGAGGTGCTGAACCCGACCTATGGCGGCGTCATCCGGATCAAGAGGGGCCACACGGCTCAAGGCGCGATTCAGGATCTCGTGGCGCCGAACATCTCGGGCAACATCCTCGCCGGCATTCAATACATCGACAGTGTGATCCAGCGTCGGACCGGCGTATCCACCGCCACCGCGTCACTGGATTCCACGGCCTTGGAGCCGCAGACGGCGACCGCCGCGTCCCTCGAACACGATGCCTCCTATGCCCGCGTCGAGCTGATCGCGCGGAATATGGCCGAGATGGGCTTCAAGCCTCTCTTCTCGAAGCTCCTGCGCATCATCGTCCGCAATCAGGATCGCCCTCGCACGGTTCGCCTGCGCGATGAGTGGGTGGCGTTCGATCCGGTCGGTTGGAATGCCGCGATGGACGTCTCGATCAACGTCGGCCTCGGCACGGGCTCCCGCGAGCGCGACCTCACGATGCTGTCCGGTATCCGCGCTCGTCAGAATGCGATCATCGAACAACTCGGGCTCGAAAACCCGGTGGTTACTCCATCCATGGTCGTCGCGGCCGAGCATAAGATGGTCGAGGCGGCTGGCGTCAAAGATCCGGAACAGTTTTTCCGGCCGATCACCGCCGAGGAATTTTCGCAGTGGCAGGCGTCGAAGCCGCCGGCTCCGCCCGATCCGAAGCTCCAGGCGATCCAGGCCAAAGCGCAGATGGATCAACAGACGCTCCAGGCCCGCGCTCAGGGCGATCAACAGCGCATCCAGGCCGATGTCGCCATGGATCAGGCGAAGCAGGCTGCGGAGCTACAGATGGCCCGTGAACGGCTTGAGCAGGAACACGCGCTCAAGGTCGAGCAAATGAACCGGGACTTCGAGCTTCGTCGTGCTGAGATGGAGAACGAGGCGCAGCTCCGGGCCGTCTCGATGGCGACCGGCGTCCAAGGCGTCTCCACGAATATCCCGAGGCAGTGATGGCCGACCGCGTCGCTCAGGCCATTGCCGCCCAACAGCTCCTCGACAACGAGACCTTCCTCGCCCTCCTCGCCAAGATCGAGGCCGACGCTGTCGATGAGCTTGCCGCCGCTGACGTTTCCAACCCGGCTTCCCTGATCCGCGCCACCGCCGATCTGCAAGCCGCTCGCCGCGTTCGTGAAGCCGCCGAATCCCTCGTGACCACCGGCATCGCTGCACAACGCGTTCCGCCCACCGTCGCCTGACGGCACGGGCACGCCAACCGAACGAGCCCCACATGTCTGAACGCGATAACTCGGCCCCGGCTGAGACCGCACCTGTGCGCGATGACTTTGCCCCCGAGCCCAACGCTCACGACGTCGCGCTGTCGCTGTCCGACGATGGCTTCGATTTCGACGATGACGACGGCGATCCGAACCCGGCAGATCCGGCCTACGATCACGCCGAGCGTCAGGTCGAGCAGCCTCGCGGGGAGAAGGGTCGGTTCGCACCGCGCAATCCGCAGCCTCTGACGCAGGACGACGAGGACGGCGAGGACGGTGACGAATCCGACGTCGAGCCGGAAGACGATGGCACCGATGCGGATGGCCTGGAAGCCAATGCTGACGGCGAGGCCGGCAAGCAGGGCAAGGGCAAGGACGGCGAGGCCAAGGACACCGCCAAGGTCGTCGAGATCGATGGCCACCAAGTCCCGATCGACGAAGTCCGTCGCGGATTCATGCGGCAGGCCGACTACACGCGGAAGACGCAGGCCCACGCCGAGGAAGTCCGACAGTTTCAGACGATTCGGCAACAGACCGAGGCCGAGCGCGGTGAACTCGGCAACATCCTGAACATCGCGGTCGAGGTGCTTCGGACCCGCATGCCCTCGCCACCGGATCGCAACATGATCCGGACCGACCCGATGGGCTTCATGGAGCAGCAGCAGGCGTATCAGGAAGCGGTCGAGGAGGTGAACAAGCTCCTCTCCGCGCAACAGGGCGTCGGCCAGCGTCAGACCGAAGAGCAGAGGGCCGCGCAGGATCAGGCCGAGCGCGCCCGTCAAGCTCAGACCGCCGAGGCCCTCCAGCGCGAAGCCGAGCTGATGGCGCAGACCATGCCGGAGCTGAAGACGCCCGAAGGCCAGAAGGCGTTCTTCGCAGATGCCACGAAATTCGGGGAGCGCTGCTACGGC
The DNA here is from genome assembly GCF_001422125.1 of Methylobacterium sp. Leaf85. Classification (NCBI taxonomy): domain Bacteria; kingdom Pseudomonadati; phylum Pseudomonadota; class Alphaproteobacteria; order Hyphomicrobiales; family Methylobacteriaceae; genus Methylobacterium; species Methylobacterium sp. Leaf85. The sequence goes on from NZ_LMME01000032.1 coordinate 159,541, forward strand.
CTCACCCCAAACGATGTGATGGGCATTCAGGATCACCGCGCCCTGCGCGTGCTCAAGGACGCCATCGCGTACCAGAAGCTCCAGGCGAAGAAGCCGGAAGCTCTCCAGAAACTCCGCAACGCCCCTCCGATCCGGGCCGCCGTCAGGCAGTCACCGGGCACACGGCAGGGCCAAGCCTCCAGACAAGCACGTGACGCGTTCAGTCGTAACCCGACCATCGATGGCGCCGTGGCAGCTCTCCCGGACTCTCTGTTCGGGATCGATTGATCATGACCAGATCAGGCTTCCCGCATAGCGGCCCCTGAACGGTCCAGCCCCATCCGAGGACCACATGGCACAGCTTGCCGGCACTACCGATACCTATGACATCCGTGGGGGTCGCGAAGACCTTCAGGACAAGATCTTCCTCCTCAACAAGGCGGACACGCCCTTCATGGCCAACATTGGTCGTGGCAAGGCATCTGCCGTGAAGCACGAATGGCAGACCGATACTCTCGCGCCTGCCAACCTGAATAACGCGGTACTCGAAGGCGACGAATACGCTTACGCTGACGTAACGCCGACCGTCCGCGCGGGCAACTACTGCCAGATCTCGCGTGAGACCGTCCTCGTCTCCGGTACCGCTCAGGTCGTCGACAAGGCCGGACGCAAGGACGAGGTCAAGTACCAGTCCGTCAAGCGCGGCCTCGAACTGAAGAAGGACATGGAGGGCATCCTCCTCTCCGCTCAGGCTTCCAATGCTGGTGGTGCCGCTGGTGCCGCTGCCCGTCGCCTCGGCGGCTTCACCGCGTGGCTGACCTCGAACGTCTCCCGTGGTGCCGGTGGCGCTAACGGCGGCTACAACGCCACGTCTGGCCTCGTCACTGCGCCCACCGCAGGCACCGCCCGTGCGTGGACGGAGAACATGCTCAAGGACGTCCAGCAGGCCGCGTATCAGTCCGGCGGCAACCCCGGCATGCTGATGATGCCCGTCCAGCAGAAGCGCGTGTTCTCCAGCTTCGCCGGCCTCGCTCAGCAGCGGAGGGATACCGGCGATAAGGCCGCGACCATCGTCGCTGCGGCTGACGTCTACGTGGGTGACTTCGGTCGCCTCGCTGCCGTCCCGAACCGTCAGATGGCCAACGGCAACGTCCTCGTGATCGACCCGGACATGGTCAAGCTGCGGACCCTGCGCCCGCTGTTCGTCGACAAGCCCGCGAAGACCGGCGACGCCGAGAAGCGCGCGATGATCGTCGAGTACACGCTCGAAGTCTCGAACGAAGCCGCGCACGGTCTGATCGCCGACCTCTCGTAAGCGGCGACCCTTCCACCGATCCCGAAATCAACGTGAGCGCCGGTCCGCGAGGCCGGTCGCTTGCCTATGCGAGGACACTCCCATGGCACAGTCCAACCTCCCTGCCGCGAAGACGACGGTCCCGCCCGTCATCGACACTACGAAGCTGACCGGCGCCCGTCCCGATCCGCGCGGCGACATCAATCCCGGCGTACTCACGGACCAGCCCGGTACGCCCGGCGTCAATCCGGTGACGAATCGCGATGATAGCCTCACCGCCGAGGACGGCGTCACGCTCCGCGCTCCGACGAGCAACGAGCCTCTGAACCCGCCGATTCCCGAGCCGGTCGAGGATGAGAAGCCGTCCACTCGGTATATCGAGATGGTGGCAAAGCGCGATCTGTGGCCGCGCGACGGCAACAAGCACCGCCCGGCAAGCCTCGACGACGGCGCCGAGTGGCGTGTCCGCGCCGGAGAGACGGTCAAGCTGCCGTCGAACGAGGCGATGGACCTCATGGAAAACGACGTCGCCGAGCGCGCGAACAAGCGCGAGGGCTGATCGATGTACGATTCTGCATCTCTCGCCTCGGACGGGTTCCGCCAGATGGGCTCCGACCCTGAAACCGGGCGGGAGGTGTGGGTCAAGATCGACGGCAACAAGATGACCGTGCGTGAGTTCGCGCCGGTCGATGAACTGCTCGAAGACAACGCTGTCCTCCGCTCCGAAACCGCCGGCACGCGTCACGCTGACGGGCTCAGTCTGGTGGCACGCATCCCCGAGCACATCATGCACAATCGGCTGATGGAAGCGCTCAGACAGGGCGACAACGCCTATCTCGATCGGTGGCTGAACGACCCCGATCACAGCAAATTCCGCGTTCGTGGCGGGTGTATTTGATGCCGCCTCGGTTCATTCCCCTCGCACGCATCCCCCATCCGTCCGGGCGTCCTCTGCGTGAGCCTGAGCGTCGAGGATGGGCCTATGCGCAGGGTCCGAATGAGCCCGGTTTCTTCCGCACGCCGCGCCTGAACGCTCCGCCTGTCCAGCACATCCGGCAGGCCACTGACGTCTTCGCGGTCGGCTTCGTCGATCACACGATCCTTGATGCCCAGAGCGAATTCGAGTGATGCTCGACACCTATCAGGATCTCGTCGCATCGATCGAGGATTACCTCGAACGGGCGGATTTGCTCGACCGTATCGGCACCTTCGTTCGGCTCGCCGAGCTTCGTTTGACGCGTCGCCTCGGCCTTGCGGAAAACGAGGTTCAAGCCCGTCTGGATCTCGTCGCCGGCCGCGCTCCTCTCCCGAATGACTATTCCGCTGTCCGTGGTGTGACCGGCGCTCAGGGCTGGGATCTCGAATACGTCCCGCCGCATGTGTTCCTGGGCACCTACGGGCGCGGATTCGGTCTGCGCCGGCTCGGCCAGGGCGACGGATACGACGACGTCCGTGATGGCATCGGCGGCATCGACGGGGGTGGCCGTCCGCGCTGGTACACGATCCTCGGCTCGATCCCGCTGGACGATATCGACGTGGACGTGTCGGTCTGGCCGAATGGACTGAATCAGCCGTTCCTGCTCACCGCCCCGGCCGGCACCGGGCAGATCAGCCTGCTCTACCGCCAAGGCGTTCCATCGCTTGGCCCGACCCGCGCCTCGAACTGGCTGCTGGCCCGCAATCCCGACCTCTACCTGTACGCTTCCCTGCTCGAAGCCGAACCGTTCCTTGAGAACGACCGTCGCGTCTCGCTCTGGCAGTCGATGCTTGAGACGGCGATCAGCGACGTGACGTCACTCGACCGTGAATCCCGCTGGGGCCGCGCTCGCATGCGCTCCTTTGAACCGACGCCTTAAGCTGGAGCTGCACGATGGCGCTGCCCCCGATCACCGATTACGATAGCCTCGTCCTCAACGTGTCCGACTACATCGCTCGGAACGATCTTGAGGACTATTACCCGACCTTCATTCAGCTCACGGAAAACCGTTTGAACTCGGCCCTGAAGGTGCCGGGGATGGAGACGGAAACCACGCTGACGCTCAGTGCCGATGGGACCGTCGCCACGCCCTCGGCCTATGTCGAGTGGATCTTGGTGTCCTGGCGCTCTGCTCCGACCGCGCGTGCTCAGCGACTGCGGTACGTCGAGGCGAACTCCCCCGAATTCACCCATCGCCACCGGCCGAACGGCTCAGCTCAGTACTACACGGTCGCCGGCAATAAGATCCGTCTGGCTCCCGCACGCGCGGGCACGATCGAGACGGTGTTCTATCAGCGCGTTCCGCCTCTGACCTCGGCTGCGCCCACGAACTGGCTGATCACGAAGGCCCCGCAGCTCTACCTGTATGGGGTGCTCGCCGAAGCCTACTCGTTTCAGAAGGATGAAGTCCGCTCGGCCGAATGGGGCAAGGCTGCGGACGAACGGCTCAAGCTCTTCATCGAAGAATCCAGCGCCGCCAAGGTCGGTCGCCGTGCCGAGCGCAATGCGGAAGTCGAGGCCGAGGTCATCGCGGCGAAGGCCCCGAACTAATCCATGGCCCGGATCGCCCTGCCTCCTTGGGAGCCCGACGTCGCGGCTGTCGATGCGGCGGTGTGCTCGGTCGCCACGAATGTGATTGCGAGAAAGGATGGATACGCTCCAGTCCGCTCGCCGGTCGCGCTGTCCACGGCCCTTCCTGCGCCGTGCCTCGGGGCGATTGAGGTTCCGTCTCCCGCCTACGGGTTTCCCATCTACTTCGCCGGCACCGCGACCGGGCTGTTCAAGTTCGCGAACGGCCGGTGGCTGAACGTCTCGAAGCCGGGCGCGACCTACAGCATCCCGCCGGGCGACTATTGGTCCTTCGCGGTCTACGGGACGAAGCTCCTTGCTACCTGCCTCGGCACGGTCGTTCAGGTCATCGACATCGACGCGGGCAAAGCCTTCGCGGACCTCGGCGGCGATCCTCCGCGTGCCCGGCATATGGGCGTGGTGAGCGAGTTCCTCGTGCTCGCCGGCCTCGGCTCCGATCCCAACGCGGTGCATTGGTCGGACCTCGGCGACATCACCTATTGGGAGCCGGGCGTTCAGTCGGGCGGCCACACCTCGGACCTTCAGATCTTTCCCGAAGGCGGTCCCGTCACGGGATTCGCAGGCGGCGAGTTCGGCCTTGTGTTCCAAGAGGGCAAGATCCGACGCATGGTCTTTTCGCCGGGCTCGGTGACGGTGTTCGACTTCTCGACGCTCGAAGAGAATCGTGGCGCGGTCGCTCCCTGGTCGCTGGTGAAGGTCGGCGCTCGGGTGTTCTTCCTCGACCGTGAGGGGTTCTTCCTGTTCACTGGTGGCGCTTCCGCGTCGATCGGTGCCGAGCGGGTAAACCGGTTCTTCGCCGGCCGGGTCGATCCGATCCGCGTGACCTCGACCATCTGCATCCGCGACGCGACCGGACCGCGTGTCCTTTTTGCGTACCGGACCCTCGCGGCACCAACCGATGACCCGACGCTGCTCAATGAGTGTCTGATCTACGATTACCTGCTGGATCGGTGGACGTTCCTCGACGTTCCGGTTCGGTACGGGCTGGTGGGCGCGACGCTCGCGGTCTCCATCGATGATATTCCCGGCTCGCTCGACGATTCCGGTCAGAAGCCTCTGGACGATCCCTCCTATGCGGGCGGTCCTCCGACGCTCGGCCTGATCACCGCCGACAACAAGCTCTCGCTTCTAACCGGATCGCCGCTACAGGCCACGCTTGAAACGCCCGACGCGATGCTCTCGCGCCCAAACCGATCTTTCCTCCGGGGCATGCGCCTCGATTCCGATGCCGATGACTGGCGCGTCCAGATCGGCACGCGGGAAACGCTCAGGCAGGCTGATCCTGTAGTCTGGAAGAGTGAGGCGCGGCCGAATCCCGAGCGCATGGCCCCGTGCCGCGCATCTGGCCGATATCACCGTGCTCGCATCCGAATCCCGGCTGGTACCGCCTGGAGCTACGTGTCCGGGGCCGAGCCCGACGCGACCGAAGAGGGCGCTCGATGAACGTCCCCGCGAAGTCGGAAACCGATCTGCCGAAGATCATTCAGGCCATCGCGGATCTCGCCGTGGGCAACTCGAATGCGGTTCGAGTCGGTACCGTTGAACTCGATTCGACGGCGGAATTCACAGTGGTCAATGACGCGCTGTGTTCGGAGCGCTCGATGCCGGTGCTGGTCCCTGTGAACGCTGCGGCGGCTCGCTCGGGCTGGTACGTCCGCACGGTTCGGAAGAGCCTATTCGAGATCGGACACTCCGCGAACATCCCCGGAGCGCTGTTCCGGTACGAGCTGCGCCGAAACTGATGCGCCTCGCGATGATTCCTCCGGGCGCCATCCTTCGGGCATGGCCGGATCTCGGCGGGATGATTGCCAGGGCCTGCGAACGACCCGGTTGCGACCATACCGAAACGACATTGCGTGCGGCCTGCCTTGCCGGTGCAGCCGCGCTGATCGCGATCCTCGACAACGATGGCAGGCCCGTCGCGGCCGGCGTCACCCAAGTGCGGGAACAGGCCAACGGCGCCCGGTCCTGCTGGATCTTGGCCCTCGGCGGTCATCGCTCGAATGCATGGCTCCACACGCTGGAGCACGTCGAGGCCGGTGCCCGCCATGTCGGCTGTGAGACGGTCGAATTCGTCGGGCGACGGGCGTGGGAGCGGTTGCTCCCCTCCTACTTCGCCGAAGCCTGCGCCACCGGCACCCACTATTCGAAGAGGTTGTGATGGGCGGCGGATCGAAGACGCAGACCACGACGCAGGAACAGAAGTCCGATCCCTGGGCTCCGGCCCAGCCGGCGCTTCAGACGATCCTCAAGGGCGCGACCGATGCGTACAATTCGGGCGTGGGCTCTCAGGTCTATACCGGCCCTCGGCTGGCCGGGCTCGGGGACACGACGCAAGCCGGCCTCAACAGCATGGCTGCGAACGCCAATGGCGCGGCGGCCACGGCACAAGCCGGAAACACCTTCCTCAACGGACTGCTGAGCAACGGCGGCGCGACCGCTGGCACTCAGTCGGCCCTGAATAACGTCCTCGGCGTCGGCACGGTCAGCACGGCAGGCGTCCAGTCCGCAGCCGACCGCATGGCCGATCCGAACAACGCCGCGTCGTCGGTGGGCAAAGGTCTGGTCGGCGGTCAGTACAATCTTGACGGCTCGGGCTACTCGAACCTTGCGAACGGCCTGGGCCAGGGCACCCAGACCCAACGCTCATTGCAGGACGTCGCCTCGGGCAAGTTCCTCGACGCGTCGAATCCCTACACCTCTGCCATGATCGATCAGGGGGCAGGGGACGCGGCGAGTGCCGTTGCGCAGAAGTTCGCGGCTTCCGGCCGGTACGGCTCGGGACGCTTCGCGGGCGCGGTGGCGGATGCCGCCGATCGAGTCGGTACCAATCTCCGCTACACCGATTATTCGAACGAGCGTGAACGGCAGGCGGCGGCGGCAAATGCCATCGATAGCCAGGCCAACGCGCGCACGGGCGTCCTCTCCGGCCTCCTCGGCGCTCAGAACGACGTGCGGGCGGCCAATGCCAATCAGGCCGTTACGGGGGCGAATCTCTCGTCCGGCGCCGATACCGCCGCGCTGACCGGCGCGAGCGCATTGGCCGCGATCCAGGCTCAGAACAATCAACAGCGCCTGTCACAGTACGGTACGGCGCTTCAGTCCGCTCAGGGCGATCGTGCGTCCGCTCAGGCTGGTCTTGGTCAGGTTGGCGGCGTCCAAGAGAATCTTCTGTCTCCCGGCAGGACGCTCGCTCAGGTCGGCGCGATTCAGGACGCGGCACGACAGGATCAGCTTGACGCTCAGCAGCAGCTCTTCAACGAGCAACAGCAGCAGCAGTGGAAGCAGCTCGGCCTGCTCTCCGGGCTCGCCAGTCCGATCGCGGGCCTTGGCGGCACTCAGATCGGCACGACGACACAGCAGATCCCGCAGCCGAGCATGTTTCAGCAGATTCTGGGCGGCATCACGGGCGGTGCTGGTGCTCTCGCCAATATCGGGAAGGCAGCGCCCATGCTGGCGATGCTCTCCGATGAGCGGGCGAAGGACAATGTCACGCCCGTGGGCGCGCTGAACGACGGTCAGACTGTCTACTCTTACACCTACAAGGGTGACAGTACCCCGCAGATCGGCCTGCTTGCTCAGGAAGTCGCCCGCGCCGCGCCGCATGCGGTGGGCCAGTTCTCCAACGGCCTGCTCGGCGTCGATTACGGTCGCGCCACAGAGCGCTCCGCCAATATGGGATCGCGCTCATGAGCTTCGGCTTCGGCCCCCTTCCTGGCGCGTCGGCTGGCTTGTCGCCGGAGGACATCGCTCGCCTTTTCAGCCGGATTCCCATGGGAGCGGGGCAGGGCTTCTCAGGCTACTCGACCGGTGCCGTCCCCTCGGCTGATCAGATCCAGGCTCCGGCCGCTCCCCTTCAGGCCCCGGTGGCTTCGCCGTTGGGCTTCGGCGCTTTGCCCGGCAAGGTGGGCGGCGCTCGCGCTCCCGTCGTCGCGGCTCCCGAGCCGGCGGCTGCGGGCGGTCCGGTCCTACCCGATTTCCAGCCCGCGCCTCTGCCTGCGGACACTCCGACACCTCCCGCGCGCCCGTTGTCATTCGGCTCGCTCACGCCTCCGACCCCTGCGGCGGACATGCCGGCCGCCGATGCCGTACCTGCGTCGGGAACGGTGCCGACCGCCGCGACGAAGGCGAGCGATGGCCTTGGCTTCATGGAGAAGTGGAAGGCGGTTGCGGATTCCGGTCTCGGCGATCAGCTCCTCGCCCTGTCGTCCGGCCTGCTCTCCGCACGAGGCGGTGCCGGGTGGGCCAAGGGTTTCGAGAACATGCAACGAGCCGGTGCGGCCTCGACCGCCACGGGGCTCGCCAACACCGAAATGCTCCTCAAGCAGCAAAAGCTTGCCCGAGAGATGCGTGGGGAGAACGCGACGCGCGACTACCTTCGCAGCAAGGGCATGGATGCCAGCCTTTCCGAGGCTGCGATGTCCAATCCGACCGTTCTGTCGGCGACGCTGGCTCAGCTCAACAAAGATCCGTCCCGCGTCACCATCGGCGGCAATATCTACGAGCTGAAGCCCGGTGAGAAGCCGGCCGCGTCGAACATGCTCGGTCCGGCCGAGGTGAGCCCGGAGATTGTCAGGGCGAAGGCTCAGGCGCAGGCGGAAGGTACCGCAGCGGGCAAGCCGGACGAAACCTATACGCAGATCCCGGAGGCGGAGCGTGTCTCCCTCGGCCTGCCGGCGGGCGCGTATCAGCGGGATTCCAAGGGTAAGCTCTCGGCGGTCAATCCGGCCGGCACCACGATCAACATGGGCGCTGAAAAGGCTCAGGATTCGACGGTCGGCAAGGGCTACGGCGAGTATCAGCTCGATCTTGCCAACAAGGGCCGCAACGCGGGATCGACCCTCAACACGCTGTCCCTGATGGAGCAGGCTGCACGCGATCCGAACTTCTATTCCGGTGTCGGTGCCGAGGGCCTGAAGACGGCGAATCAGCTCATGGTCGCCCTGGGCGTGAAGGATGCCAGCTTCACGAAGCCGACTGAGGTCTTTGAGGCCCTGTCCAACAAGGTCGTCCTCGATAGCCTCGGCGGATCGCTCGGCCCCGGCATCTCGAACACTGACCGTGACTACCTGGGCCGCGTCGCGCCTGGCTTGTCGCGCACGAAAGAGGGCAACCTCGAACTCATCGGCATCGCCCGCGCCCTGGCGCAGCGGCAGCAGGACGTCGCCAAGCTCGCCCGCGAGTACGCCGCGAAAAACAATGGCCGGATCGATTCCGGCTTCGACGACGTGCTCACGGATTATTCCAACAAGAACGCTCTCTTCCCTGCCGCGTCCGCCGCCTCCACCGCGCGTCCTGTCGGGCAGACGGGGGCGACCGGTGCCGGCGGCCTCGCCGCTCCGACGACGCAGGCCGAGTTCGATGCGCTGCCCCGTGGCTCCGTTTATGTCGATCCGGCTGACGGCAAGAAGTATCGGAAATAACGATGCCGCCACGCTTCTCCGGCACGCCAGTTGACGAGCCGGTCCAGGCCAATGCTCCGGTCGGCCCTCGCTTTGGGGGCACGCTGATCGAGGACGTGCCGTCGTTGGTCGGACCCGGAATCGCGTCGGACGTCGTCAAGACGATTCCGAGCGGGTTGGCCCGTGGGGCGATGAGCTTGGTGGGTCTGCCCGCCGACGCGATGAACCTTATCGATCGCGGCTGGCAGCATGCCACGGGCTACCTTCTGGAGAAGACAGGCGCGCTCACCCCGGCACAGGTCGCGAAACTCAAAGAACCGGTCCCCGGTCTCGACGGGCCGAACGAAACCCGGATGCGCGGGCTGTTCCCGTCGTCGGATCTCATGAAGGAGGGCACCGACGCGGCTCTTCGCAAGGGTGGTCTGCCGGAGCTGTACAAGCCCCAGACCATGCCGGGTGAGCTTGCGAACACCCTCATGGAATTCGCGCCCAACGCCGCGCTCGGTGGTGGGTCTGCCGCTCAGCGTATCGGTCAGGTCGTGGCTCCGGCCGTGGTCTCCGAAGGGCTTGGGCAGGGTTCCCGTAAGCTGCTTCCCGAGGCCGAGCCTGTCGCTCGGTTCACCGGGGCGCTTCTGGGTGGCGTCGGCGCGGCGGTCGCTCAGGCTCCGCGCGGCGGAAGCGTCTTGATGAAGGAGGCGATGAGCGGCCTCTCTCCCGAGGATCTGGCTGCGGCTCAGGCGCTGCGTGCGGAGGCCCGTGGTCTTCCGAACGGCGGTATCGATCTCCCTCTGGACGAAGCCCTCAACAAGGTCACCGATGGCAGGGCTGGTCGCCTGTCACAGCTTTCGCGCGTGGTCGCCAATTCGGGCGGGGAGGGCGGCAACACGCTGACCAACCTCTATGCGCAGCGTCCTGCCCAGATGGACGCTGCGGCTCGCGGCACCTTCAACATGTTCGGCCCTCTGGCTCCGTCGCCCTCGGCGCTCGGTCTGGACGTCCAGAGCGCGGCACGTCGCGGCTTGGATCAGACCCCCGAAGGAATTGCCCTGGCGAAAGCTCGGGAAGCTGCCGGCCCACGAATGACCGCCGATATGGCCGGGCAGGTGATTCAGCCGGCGTTGCGTGCCACTGCGGATCTCCGTGAGGCGGTCCGTCAGGGTCATGCTGCCCGCGATTACCGGCTCGCCCGTGAGGTGCCTGAGAACGTCGGCATCGAGCGCACGATTCAGGTCGAACGCCCCGGCGATCCGATCATCACTCAGCCGGCCTATGCGCGCCCGCAATTCGAGGCCGATGCGCCGCGTCCCGCAGAATCCTTCGAACGCGCCACCGCTGGTGCGGCCGAGCCCGGTGCGGAAAGCCTCGCCCGGTTCATTGCCAAGAACGGCGGCATTCGCCTGGATGGTGATGCGGCGGCAACCGACCTTCAGCGCTTCATGGTGCCCGGTGTCGGCAAGGTCGCCCGTTCTGACGGCAAAGGCATCGATAATTTCTGGCGCGAGCGCCTGATCGAGGAGGGTTACTTCCGCCCCGATGCCGATGGCGGCATGGCGCGGGACATCTCATCCGAACTCCTGCGCAAGCTTCAGAATGAGCAGCGCGGCTTCCCCTCTTACCCGCTCGACAGTGCCGGCCGGTCGAAGGGCCGTGCGGCGGGCGGACAGGCGGCGGACGAATATGCCAACGCCCGGTCGCTGGCCGAGAGCCGCCTCGACGAGGATCTGACGCGGGTCGAGGTCGATCCGAAGAGCCTCCATCCGGACATCCGCGAGCGTGTCGTCGGCGCCTTGATGCGTGGCGAAGAAACCGACCCGCTGGCCGCTTATGAGCGCACCGTCAACGCGATGAAGGGTCCGCTCGACCCGTATGTGAAATCTACCACCATCACGGAAGAGATTCCCGACGTGCGGTTCGGTCAGGTCAATCCCGAGCCGGCGCTGGCCGCGATCGACGATCAGGCCCGCTTCGCCAAAGGTGACGTTCGTGGTGCTCTCGGCGCCGCGCGCAAAGACCTTTTCGAGCCCGGTGGCGCCCAGACCGATATGTCGGTGGAGGGTCTGCTCAAGGCCCGTGAGCGTTTGGACTACCAGATCCAGCAAGCCAGCGCGGTCGGCGACGGGACGAAGGTCCGTGACCTCACGATCTCCCGCACGGCGCTCGACACTCAGCTCAAGCAGGTGCCCGAGGTGGCCGCCGCTGATGCGCGGTTCGCCGCGAATTCGAAGCCTCTCGAACCGTTCACGGGCAACACGCCCCTCGGCCGGGTGGTCCAGCAAGATCCGCTGACGAAGCGCATGGCATACCCTTCGGAGCAGGTGCCGGGGCTTGTGCAGGGGCCGTCTGCCACGCGCGAGATGCTTGCAAACGTCACCCCGCAAGCACGGCAAGCAAACGAACAGTTTTGGGTCTCGAAGCTGTTGGATGGCGCGACCGATGCACGTGGGAACGTCAATGCCGATCGGTTGAACGAGCTGCTCCGGGATAATTCTGACATCGTGAGGCAGATGCCCGGTGTGTATCAGAAGCTCGAAGGCATCGTTCGCGCCCGTGACGGGCTGGCTCGCCTCGATAAGACGCCCCTTGGAAGGTTGGCCCAGACGGATGACACGAAGGCCGCTCAGCGGGCTCTGTTTGATCGCGAGGCCCTGGCTGGATCTGAAGGCGAGGTCGCGGCCGGCATGGGCGCCATCGCGCGCAATGATCCGACCACGGCACAACAGCTCGCCCGTCAGTACCTTGAGGGCACCTTCAACTCCGCCACACGGGATCTGAAGGGTGGCCCGGCGCAGTACGGCGGCGCTGGATTCGCATCAGCGGTGCGTGGACAGGCTCAGCAAGAGAAGAACCTCGACGCGGCTCTGCGTGCGTTGCCTGCCGGCGACGTCAAAACCTCGGCCGTGGATCGCCTGCTGACCGCGCTCGAAGCGACGGGCTACAAGCCTCAGAAGGGCTCCGACACCGCCTTCAATCAGGTCATCACGAAAGCTCTCGCCAACGGTGATGGACCGCTCTCATCGGCCATTACAGAAGCCGTCGCGCTCGGCGCGGCCGGTGGAGCGGCGGGCGGCGTCGGTGGCGCGGTCGGCGGCACGTTCCTCGGCATGAAGCGGGCTGCGGGCGAGGAGCTTCTCAAGCGGCGGGTTCAGCGCAACTCCTCGGACATCGCACGGGCTCTGACCGATAAGAACGTATCGATCGAAGAGCTTCGCGCAATGCTCCAGGGCGGCTCCGCTCCCGGCGCTCAGATGCTGCTGACGCGGCTTCTGGCTCTTGGCTCGGCTGGGTCTCAGACCGGCGAGCGTCCGCGACTACCTGTCCTGGCGAGGTAGATCACAAACAACTTGCCGGGTTGGCGCCCGCTGCCGGGGCCGCTTTCGACCCGACCTCGCTGCTCAGAGCGTCTCACGCGGCACCCAAATGCAGCCGTTCGGACTGCTGCCGCTCCGGCGGTTGTGCAATAAAAGTCCTAGACTTGTTTGTCAGGCTCGTTTTTCTTAATAGCCCTTCGAGATTTCTTAAGTTTTTCTGGCAAGCCAGCTTTATTAAATTCTTCTACTATTTTAACTCCTTCTTCTGAAGCAAATTCGAGCTGTGAGCTTGATATTTCCGCATACTCCTTAGCAGTTAGCCCAGAGGTCTTTAGTGCAATTTCAAATGCAAGATTTGAAATTTTTCCTTTAGACCAATCTTTATAGGCAGTCATCACTCTCGAAAACCTGATTTCGCTAGGGCTTACGCCTCCGCATCCTGCGAAAAAAGCAAATTCCGAATCGTCAATCCGCCCAATTCCAAGCAAATACAGAAGCACAGCCAAAAAAAGTGCATATATGAAAAATCCTATGCCAACTCCTGCGAGATAATATGATTGAGAATAATGTTCAAAACCACCAATATACTTTAATAATGGTCCACCTGCAAAAGCAGCGAATGTAGCACCCAGTGCTTGTGGACTGAATGTAGAAAAACGTCTTATAAAATAATAGATCATCCAACCTACAACGCCGCCTAGGAGCATGGGTCCTATTGCATTGATATCGCTAATTTGCATTGTTCCAGCCCTATTTATCAATCGCGCCTAGATTATGAAATAGTATTGGTGCATGTAGTCATGCGAGGCCACCCTTACGAATACGACCGCTAGTGGGCATCGTGAGGGTCTGTTCGCGATGTTATGCTTGCGCGACGGTGACGTCATTACCTTCGCTCAATCGCCTTAGAGCGAACCGGCAGAAATTCACCTTTCTCGGTCGATCAGGGTATGTGCCATCCGCTAGAGCATGATCACGAGTTGAGTGAGCGCCTGTTGAGTGGCTCGGCTAATCTAAGAATACCCCGCTGCCGATCGATTTTTGCGTATCGCGCTGATATCTGCACCACATCTGCGGTCCGGTAATTTTGACTTCTTGGAAGCGTCGCTTGAACTCGCGATCGATAGCGGGCTTCGCTTTCCCCTTTGGGAAGACGCTATACGCCATATCGTTGAACGCCTTGCCGATCTGAAGTGCTTTGGGGCCATCCAACGGGTGGTATGGACCACAGAATTGTAGGATCGCCGCCTGAACACTTGCGGCACGCACGATACCTTCAGGGGTAGTGCCCTGCGCCCATGCAGCCCCCGTGAACGGAAGCAGCAAGAGAGCAGCGACTAGGCGCGGACGACGTCCAGCGATGTGCCTGTTTGCGAACATGGCTACCACAACAAGCCTCTCCATCGCCGAGCACCTCTCAGTTGCGGCCAGACAATGGCCATGGGGTGCACTGAAGTCGATGACCGCACAGCAACAGATCACGGGATCACGCGTCGATGGCCATGAGTCCTGACATTGCCGCCATCATCGTGGCGAAGGCCAAGCAGTATGGGCAAGACCCCTCGTACATGGTCCGTCAAGCGGAGATCGAGAGCGGCGGCAACCCCAACGCGAAAAACCCCAATTCTTCGGCCGGGGGGCTCTATCAGTTCATCGATAGCACCGCGAGCCGGTACGGTCTGACCGATAAGTTCGATCCTGTTGCGGCGTCGGATGCAGCGGCACGTCTAGCCCGCGATAACGGCGCGCATCTGACGAAGACGCTCGGACGCACTCCTTCGGCCGGAGAACTCTACCTCGCTCACCAGCAGGGCGCGGGTGGAGCAGCCAAGATCCTCTCGAGCCCCGATGCGCCTGCCGCGTCGCTGGTCGGGGCCAAGGCGGTGGCGTTGAACGGCGGCTCTCCAGGGATGACAGCGGCGGAGTTCGCGGCCCGGTGGACCGGGAAATTCGATGGTTCCGGTCCGGTAATGACCATGCCAGGTGACACGAGCCAGTCCGGTCGGTTCGGCATCTCCGGGGTTGAAGCCTCGACCAACGCGGCCCCGGTGATGGCGACGCCCGCTTCCGAGCCCGACGCACCGCTCGACACGAACAAGCTTCTACAGACGCTTATGGGCCAGGGCGGGCAACAGGCCGCTCCGGCTGCTCCTGCGGCTCCAACTCCGATGACTCAGCCTTTGCAGCGTCCGGCACAACCGTTCGACCCGGCGGCCTTCTACGCTCTGCTGAAGCGCAAACGCCTCTAACCGCCCCTCAATCCCTGATGCCTGCCTCGGTCGCCCACGCTCCAGCGTGCACCGTCGCATGCCTGTGCCTGGAGTCGCGATGCCCGGTCTGAACAACTGGTCTCGGAATGCATCGTCCAACGATGTCTCCGATCCTCCTATCCTTTTGAACGAGGGCATGGCCGCTGCTGCGGTCAACAACTCCATGCGGGCCATGATGGCGTCGGTTGCCAACTGGCGCGACGACAATATCGGCATTCAATCCGCTTCGCGTGCGGCCGGCGACGCCTATCAGGTTTCCACCGTTCAGGGGTTCTCGGCCGTCGCCGCCGCTGCGGGCCACACGATCTCCTTCCGCGTCGCGTCCAGCAATGCCGGGCCGGCGACGCTCTCGCTGGATGGACAGGCCGCAAGGCCGATCCTTCGCAACAAGCTTCGACAGTGCGGTCCCGGCGATATCACTCCGGGTATCATCTACTCGGTGGCCTACGTGCCGACCGAAGACGCCTATCTCATCGTCTCGCCGACGATCGATCGCCCTGGGCGGATCGTCGCTCAGGCTGACGCGGCGATGGAGCCGGGCTGGCTTCCCTGTGATGGTCGCGCGCTTTCCCGCACCGTCTACTCGGCCCTGTTCTCCATCATCGGTACGACCTGGGGCAACGGCGACAATTCAACGACCTTCAACATTCCCGACCTCCGTGGCCGGGCCATGTTTGGCGCGGATAATCTCGGCGGCACGGCGGCCAATGTTCTGACTGGTGCGGGCGGTGCGACGGGTCTGGCCGGTGCGCTCGGCAGCTCGGGCGGTGCCCAGACGGTTGCTCTGACGATCGCGCAGATGCCGAGCCATTCGCACACGGGTACTGCGGCGGCGGCGGGCGGACACAACCACGGCGGCTCGACAGGGTCGGCGGGTGCTCATGACCATGGGGCCGCAACGGCGTCGGCAGGAGGTCACGCGCATTCCGGAACGACCAATGCTGGCGGGTCGCACACGCATACTGGGTCTGCCGCACCGGACGGCACTCACTCGCACAACGTGAAATATTCACAGGTTGTCTTGGCGGGTGGTCCCGACATCTACGCGGCCATCAGCATCGGTGCGCCGGGCGCCAACGGCACTACCGATCCCGGCGGCGCGCACACCCACGCCGTGTCCATCAACGCGGGCGGCGAGCACCAGCACGGCTTCTCGACCGATCCGGTCGGCGGCCACACCCACACGATCAGTGCTGCTGCCGATCACACGCATTCGATCGCGGCTGCTGCGGACCACACCCACACCCTGTCGCTGAACGACACCGGCTCGGGCTCCGCGCACGCGAACGTACCTCCGGGTGCCGTCGTCGCCTTCGCGATCAAGACCTAGCGCCCCCGCCCCCTCCCCAACCCGACCGCCATCCCGGCTCGCCTCGCTCGATCGAGGTGGCCTTCGCACGCCTGGAGAAGCCCAGAATGGGTGTTCAAGCATGGTCCCGAGATCCCGACGAAAACGGGCGGGCGGACCCCACCATTCCTGCAACCGATGGCGCTGCAGCGCGCGATTATCAGCGCGGCCAACGCGCGGTGATGGCAGGCATTCGGCGGTTCGCTGACGATGTGAGCGGTGCCATTGTCTCCGGTGGAATCGACGACGCCTATACCGTCCAGACCTTCGGCGGCTCCTCACCGTATCGTCGGGGCTCTTCGCTCTCCTTCATCGCGGATCGGGCAAACCTTGGCCCGGCGAGCTTGTCCGTCGATGGATACGTCTCGCTCTCTCTGCGGGACCGGAATGGGCTTCCGCTTCTCCCCAACGCTCTCCGGCCGGGACGGCTGGCCCGCGTCTTCTACGATCCGGATGGTTCGTTCTGGCGTTTGGAGGGCCTGGAAGTCGTCAAGAACGACGATTTCGACGCCGCTCCTCCCAACACGATCAAGGGGAACGACGGACAGGGCCTGACCGATCTTACGGTCGATGCCGCTCGGACGCTCCTTCAGGTCGATCGCGTCGCCAACAAGTCCGAAGACGAGATGGTCGCCGAGGGCGCCATTGCGAATGCTTTGGCTGCGAAGTCCACACCCGAGCAAGTCGAGGAATCGCTCTCCTCTATCCGGACGGACCTGAGCGGGAAGACGTCGAAGAAGTACGTCGATGATTCCGTTGGCACGGTCGCGACGGGGCTCACTGCTCTTCAAGAAGACTTCGGTGAACTCGACAACGAGGTCGCCACGATTCGCAGCGGCCAGAACGCCGGCAACATCCTTGTCGAAACCTGGGCGCAGCTCGCCGCGATCACGCCGACGCTGAACGCGCGGGCCGAGATCCCCGGCACCGCCACAACCACCCACCCCGACCCTGTCGCCGCTGGCAATCCGGTCGTCCCGGACCCCGGCACCTACCGAGGCTCGGTCACCCCGCTCGGCTGGGCTCGGATCGGTCCGACGACTGCCGCCGCCGCAGCGGCCGAGGCCGGCAAGGGCATCACCACCAGCCCCCTCACACGCGCCCCCGCGCTCCAGCTCGCCTTCCGCGACCCCGACACGAGCCTGCTGACCGTCCTTTCGCCGGCTGACAGCGCTGCCTTCATTCAGGAGATCGCCGTGCCGACGACCTATCCGACCGACCTCACCGATGTGGTGTTGACGGAGACCTCTTCCCTCATCCTGCCCGAAGATCCGCAGCGGTCCGGCGATCTGCTTATTCAGATCATCGACAAGGCCGACGCGGGATTCAACTTCACCAGCAACCCGGCCGTGATGGATGTGCCGGGAACCTGGGGCCAGAAGTCCGGCCAGTGGGTCAACCATGGCGACGTCGGCACGCTGGCTGTTACCGGCGTCGTGCGCCGTACGGCAGGCGACGGCAGCACCACGCCTCTGTCCGCCAAGATAAATATGCGCGTCCGGCGCCGCGTGAACACTCCACTGCCGGCGAAGCTCGCGGACGCGATCTTTGTCCGTTGGCCCGACAGTGCCGATCAGCGCTTCAAAGACGCCATTCGACAGGAGGTCGACTACCTCGCCGGCCTCGGCATCTACCAGAAGCTGAAGGTCTGGTTCCTGCCCGGCGCCTCTCGCGCCAACAACATGGTCAACCTCGCCGATCCGAATGGCCCGCTGTTCGTCTGTCACGACGGCGCAGAAGGGGCGATCGAGACGCAGCCGTACAAGTTCATGCGGGGCAACGGCGTCGATCAGTACATCGATACGCAGCGTCTAGCTGCCGACATCGGCATGACGCTCGCCGGGCACTTCCTGGCCGCGAAAGTCTATCCCGGCGGTGGCGTCAAAACGGACGGGTTTGCCGTAGGTAACTCGATCAATTTCGGCATGCAGCCGGGCCGCGATGCGGGCCTTTACGGGTTCCGCTCTGGCTCCGGTCTGGAAGTCAACGATACGCCCCTGCCGAACTACATGTGGGCAGGATTCAGTCGCGACAACGACGCGGCAAACTTCTCCGCATTTGTTGACGAGGCGAAGATCTGGACGAGGCCGCGCGCGATCGCTGCTTTGCCGACCCGCAGCCTGAACATGCTCGCGATCAACAGCACGGCCGGTTTCGCTGGGCCGACCTCTCTCCCGATTCACGGCGTGGCGGCAGGCTTTGGCCTCGCTGACCAGTCCGTCATTCGCGTCTTCCAAGCAAACAAGCGCATCCAGGCCGTGATGGCCACCATCGCGGGGGCCTAAGCTATGGCATATCTTGTCTATGCTGCTAATTCGTCTGGTATTGCTGCGGCCTGCACTGCGGCTTCTCGCGGAACCGATGTGTTCCTTATCGAGCCCGGCCCTCGCATCGGGGCGATGTGGGCGTCCGGCCTGACCCAGACTGACCGCGAGAGCACGTTTGCTGCGTCGCCGTCCGGGGTAAGTCTTCGTTGGGGTTTCCTGCGGGGCTTTACAGAAAGCCTCGCCGATTATGCGGGTCTCAATCCCGACCCGACGAAGGCCAAAAACGAACTGCTGCTTGCGACCACCGCTGCGGTGATCAACGTCTTTCAGGCCAAGCTCGACCTCTACAAGACGCGCAAGACCGTCGCGGGCAAAACGACGGGCAAGATCACGGTGGTGCTGAACGCGCCGCTGGAAGCCGTGACGAAGAACCGTAAGGGCGATCTGATCATTTCAGTGAAGTGCGGCGGGGTTACCTATCCTGCACAGAACTTCACTGATTGCTCTGACGAGGGCGATCTCGCTCGTGCGGCCGGCGTCAGCATGCGCATCGGCCGCGAGAGCGTCTCTCTCGTCGGTGAGCCGACCAACGGCGTTCGCCCCGTCTCGGGAACCCCGACCCCTGCGTATGACCCGGCGACCGGCGAGCGGTGGCCGGACCTCGACCCGCGCCCTTACCAAAATCGCGGCGATGCCGATGGGCGGACGATGGCCTTCAACATGCGCATCTCCGTCACCGATCATGCCGACCGGTGGCTGTGGTCGAAGGCGCTGACCATCCCGGCGATGGCCGCCTATTACAAGGCATCGGACTACGACAACGAGTTCCGAATCTGCCTGGACAAGGTCTACGGCACCATTCCGGGGTCGATCTCGAACTCGCCGATGCGGCCGATCGGGACGTATCCCGAGTACGACATGAACAACGGCGGCCTGCTGCTGATCGGGTCCAACTGGATCGGAAGGTGGCTGGACTGGCCGTACATGACCTTTGCCGAACGGCAGGCGTACAAGGACAAGTACATCCTTCGGACGGTGGGGCTGTTCTACGACATCGTCGCGAATCCGCGTTGGCTGACCATCCCGCGCGTCAAAAAATACGACGATAAGGGCGTTCTGATTTCCGACACGCAGATCGTCGAAGAGACCATCAAGTACGGTCTGATCCCCGGTCTGTTCCCCGATAGCATCGTGCCGGGCATGTCCCCGCATATGTACGTCCGCGAGAGCTTCCGCATCGTCGGTCAGGCCGATCAGATCTGGGACGACTCTGTCGCGCCCGAGCAGGATATCGACGAGCCGATCACTGCTTATGGCTATCCACACGCGGACGCCCATTGGGTCTTGCGTGCCGCAAATGACGACGGCGGCGTCATGTTCGAAGGTGGTGCCGGGCTCGATAACGGTCAGACCATCGTCGCGACCTTCATGAAATGGGGAGCGGTCAAAGCCCGTGAAGGTGAGGCCCGCAACCTCACCGTCGCTCGATGCATCTCCGGCACGAAGATGGGCTGGATTACTGTCCGCCTTGAGATGTGCTGGATGAAGATCGCACAGGCATGCGCCATCGCTGCGTCCGTTGCCAACGACAATGAACTCTACACGGGCGACCTCGACTATCAGAAGCACCTCAAGCCCGCGCTGCTTGCTGAAGGTGCCATCATCTCGCTCCCGAGGGCTGCATAATGGCTGGGTTCGACATTCTCGCAGACGAATCTGCCGGCGGCTCGACGACCATCGTTGTCGAGGGTGGGGCATCCTATCCCGTATCGGCAGGCTTCGGCATGCTGTTCGGGTCTGCTGCTGGCGCGGTGGTGCGTGATCCCATCTTTGAGGGTGGGTTGCGTGCGATTCACGCCAACGGCAAGACGCAGTCGCCGATCTGGTACACCGAGCCGACCATCACGAGGCTCGCGTCTGGAACGGTCAACGCCAACGCGACCTCCCCGACGCTCATCAAGATCATGGGCGGTATGGACGAGGTCCAGTGGACGCACGTGAGCTTCCAACGCTTCGTGACGGGCACTGACGGCTCGCTCTCTCCGGCCAACCTCTCAGGGGCGATTTACGCGGCGCCGCCGGTCAATGGCGCTTGGTCCGATGCTGCCGCACTGATCCCGGTGACGGCTCTCGGCGACCTCGGCGGACGACGGGGCAAGCGCGTGGAGTGCTTCCACGATCTCCGTCGCCCGGTTGCGCTTTGGTATCGACCTGTCGTCCGTGGCGCCACCACCTTCGAAGTGTCCGTCTGGGGCATGCCGAAATGGGCTCTGAACCACGCGAAGCCCAAGGCGTGAGGCGAGGGGGGGGGCCTCGTCTTCCACGTCGGATCGGGTGATCTGGGATCAGCGCGGGCCGGGCTGGATACCGGCTCCTGGCGGGGGTGGGGTTCGATCATACCCACGTACACCGCACGTCGTGTCTGCGGCGGCTAACGCTTAACTTGCCTACCCCGCGTCGGACGATGCCTGACGAAGGCACTCTCGGGCCTGACCCCGCCGCCGCACTGATCTGCGAACGATAGCACGTTCTGCGGGGTAGGGTATCATCAGATGAGGACCAGTCTTCCAAATTCATCGATTTCTACAGGACGATGGGGAATTTTAAGGTCTGATAAATGAGCTTGCGTCTGTCCATCCATGACGCTTTCTGCCATTATATCAGTCCAATATATTGGCGCGACATGGAAAATATGCCCACCCTTGACGGAGGTGTATATTATAGCTCTTGCCATTACCTTGACCTTGCCTTCTATGACAAGCAATTCGAGATCTGCCTCGATTCCCCCCATATTAAGCTTCGAGTTGTTTAGGCTGACGGCAACAAACAAGGAATAAAACTCTTTAACTGATTGAATTCGGGGGTCATTCGCATCTACAACGCCGTTTTCTGCTAAAGCTGAGACGAACTCCTTAAAAACTTCATCAGCATTTAAGATGTGCCTGTCGCCGAAGTTGCCCATCATGCCCTGTAATAATTTTACCTCTTCGTTTGTGCACTTTCCCTTCAGGGTGTATTTCCCGTTTTTCTTCAACTCTGCTTTCGATAAGGCTGTTTCTAGTATTCTAGGGGCTTCCGTAATTGGGATGCCAGTGGTTTTGTATAGCTCTATTCCCTTTACGTTCTGGAATCGAGCGGTCAGACCAGCTCTAAAATCCGGTGACATATCATCAAACTTGAAAACTCCCATGATATGTTCTGGTGTTATTGCTGATTCGTCACGAGAACCCAAGAATGTCTTCATATACAAAAAGTAATTCGTCATCTCTTTAGTTGGTGCGCCTCGGTCTTTTGCATCGAAATGCGCTAAAAAGTGACCCAACTCTTTGACAGATCCTGCGCACTGAAATCGCAGCCATAATACAGTTTTCAACAGATCGTCTGATCTTCTTTTGCCAGAGAGCACTCGTTCAACCCGAGCTGAGATTTCGTCTTCAATTGTAGACATAAAATTGTGTCCGATTCAGTGCGCTAACCTAATCGTCGAACACTAACATGCCCGCGCCGGCCGGTCGCCGCGCAATCCCCAACATCGTGAGAAGACCATGACCGTCGCTGCCATTCAGCGCGCTCTCTTGGCGCGTGGCTATGACCTCGGCCGAGCCGGCGCCGATGGGGATGCTGGCCCCAAGACGATCGCTGCTGTCACCGCGTTTCAGCGCGCTGCCGGGCTCGTTGCGGATGGCATCGCCGGGCCGCTCACCGTAAAGGCGCTTTCCTCCGTCGCCGTGGCCGAGAAGAGGGCCGAGCCGGATCAGCCCGCGTGGCTTACCCTGGCGGCCGATGAGGTCGGTACCGTCGAGGGCATCGGCAAGTCCAACAACCCGAAGGTGATCCGGTACTTCGCCGACGCGGGCTTCACCGGGATCAAGGACGACTCGGTGGCGTGGTGTTCGGCCTTCGTCGGCGCGATGCTCCACCGGGCAGGCCCGAAGCCGTCTGGGAGCCTCGCAGCACGATCCTACGAGGGGTGGGGCGTCGGTCTCCCTGGTCCTGTCCTCGGCTGTATCGCCACGAAGAAGCGCGGCAATTCCTCCTGGCAGGGTCACGTGGCGTTCGTTGTTGGCGCCAACAAGGATCAGGTGTTCCTGCTCGGCGGCAATCAGAGCGACGCCGTCACGGTCGCGGCGTTCAAGCGCTCCGAGGTGACCGCCTACCGTTGGCCGGCGGACGTGCCGATTCCGGTTCTGTCATCGCTGCCGGCAACCATCGCGGGCGCTCGTTCCGGCGTGAGTGAAGCCTGATGAACGACAATCGCCGCCCTCTCTTCCCGCCTGCCTTCCGAAGGGTGAGCGAAGCCCTTCCTCCTCCTCGCTTCCCCGAGAATCCGTCGCCGTGGGCTCGCCTCGGGCGCTGGCTGTTCGACCGCATCACGCGGCGCTGATCCTTTCCCTCTGACATCGTGAGATCCGATATGAATCGCCTCGTTCTGGGCGCGCTGGCGCTCGCCTGCCTCGCGCTCAACCTGTCTCCCGCCCTTGCTGCGGAGGGGTCTGTCCTCTCGATCCCGTGGGGCGATACGCTCAACAACATCTTGAGGGTCGCCGTCGAGGGCATCATTCCGGTTGCCGGTGCTGCCGTCGCCGCCGCTGCCATTCGCCTGCCCTGGTGGGTGACGATGTGGTTGACCACGCAACGAATCGACCGCGCCCTGAAAACCGGCGCCGACTATGCTCTGAACGCGGTAGAGGGCGCCACCGCCGGCAAGGCCCTGTCGGTCGACGTCGGGTTCACCGTCCTGAAGGTCGCTCTAGAGCGCATCCTCGGATCGACGCCGAATTGGCTGATCAAGGAGATGGGCGGGGCGAAGGGCATCTCCGAGCGACTGTTCCGCGTCTTCAAGTTCGACGAGACAGTGTCAGACAGGAACACCCTTACGCCGCTGATCCAAGCCCTGCCGAATCTGCCGTTCGTGAAGTGAGCCCGGTAGGTGGAGGCGGAGCAGATGACCGCAGCCGCCATCGCTTCCCTGCTGAAGGATTACGGGCTGGTCGGCGCCCTGGCGCTGGCCCTGGCCGCTCTGGGACTGCTCGTCCATTGGCTGAAGGAATCGTGGATAGCGCGCCTCGACGACAAGCAGGCGATGGTGGAACGCGTCGCCACCGCGATTGAGCGCCAGTCCTCGACCAACGTCGATCTGACTGAGGCGATCAAGGATCTAAGGGATGCGCAAGCCTCGATCCTGAAGACGGCGACGGAAGCGGCCCTGACTAGCTCGGCCAACGACCGTGCCATCCTCAAGGAGATCGATGAATCCCGGAAGGCAATCGAACGGAACGTGGGAGCCCGCCCATGATCTTGGATCGGATTCGCCGCGCCCTGTGCCCGCATCTTGGATCGCATCACCAGACACCGGGTGAGGACCGTCTCGCGCGGGCGGAGAAGATGCTCGATATGAGCGCGAAGAATGCGGCGATCGAGAGCAGGAAAACCGGCTTGCGAGTCGGGGATATGAGGAAGGTGGCGAATTCGGCGGTGGACCGGCTTCGGCATGATCGATTGCATGTTGGGGAAGAAGTATGATGCCGCTGCCACGCTACGATGACACCTCGCCCGAGACCATTAAAAAGCAAATCGTGTTCGCCACCATCGTGCTCGTCGGCACGGTGTTCATGCTCAACTTCTTCGTTCCAAATGCCGATCTGATCCTGGCAGAGCGCATCTTTCAGGCCTCGGTGGCGGCAACGGTGGTCGTGGTCTACTGGCCCGATGCGCGAGAGGCGTGGAAGTCTCAGTCCCCGGAGCGCGGGGATTACCTCATCGTCGGGGTTACAATCGGATGGTGCGCCACGTTCTGTCAGGCGATGTTCTCAGTGATCTTTCGCCTCGCCGGCATGCCCCTCTGGTTCACCAACATCGACGCGAACTCGCTCTGGATCTTGATGTCGGCCATCTCTGGGATTCTCCACATCGTGGCCCCCGGCGCGGTGGATGGGGTTGTCCCTCGGCGAAACCGGATCGTGCTCGGGGCCGGCATAGGCGTCGCCGTTATGGGAATCTGCATCGTGCTCTGGAGCCGTCCCGACATCTCGAATTACGTCGAGGCGAGCCGATTCGTTCTTGAGGACACCGCGTCGTGGTTCCTCGGAGTGTTGGACCGAGCCACCAAAAGCTTGCGAGGCATCTTCACCTAAGACCGCCTTCTTCCGCTTCGATGATTCTGGCCCTGTCTGGCTTCGGCTAGGCGGGGCCTTTTCGTTTGTCTTGGTCGCGGCCTTCGTCGATGAGCGCGCTTTCGACATATCGCTCTTTGGCGTGGCGCTCCAAAAGCTCGCGGAACTAATTTGATCGATCGCTACTTCCGGAATTTCACGACCAAGTAAAGTGAACTCCGGAAGTTTAAGCGGCGCAACATACCTAAGGCTTTCAGGGTCTTGCTTCAATATTTCGCGGAGTTCCATCAGGAGCCGCCCAAGCACGTTTCTACCGTGAAATTTTCCGCTGTCGTCCTTAATCGCTCCCCAAAAGTCATCCTTTCGAGAGTCTTCGACGATTGCTCTTTCTCCGGTCAGTAGAAGCAAATTTCCAAATTTCGACCAATTTTGCGCTAGCTTGACACGAAGGCACCACTTCATGATTGGAACACGGAGATCGTCCCAATGTTCACGGCTATCCTTTCGATACGGCTTGCTCCGCATCTTTGCCGTCATGGGGCTGATTTCGCTCACAATAATCTTCTGCACCTCTGGCAGGTGAGGAAATCGGCACGCTTGATATAGAGCCTCAGACGTTCGCAACGATACGTCGGCGATCCGTATCGGAAAACCGGGGGCCATGTTCGATAAACCGCCGAACTCCTCCGCCGTTTTGCGGAAAGAGACGACCTCAATGGCCCGGTAAACACGTGTCTCGGTAGCGACCATAATTTTCAGTTCGTTTTCCTGAGAAAGAGAGGATACCACGGATCGCCAGCCCATAGCACCAGAGGGGCATTGTTCGGGCAGTTTCGGTAGGTGACAAACAACGTGCCAAACCCCACCGTTTTCATCAGCGTGTTGCCCAATGGTCTCTGGTATTCATTTAGATTTCCACACATTGCGCGAATGCTAATCCCCTTCTTCAAAAATTCCTGCTCCAACACTTCTCGCCCTTGCGCTGAAGAGAAGATTTCTTTGGGGCCGACGCTTGCCCCCGTGCGCCAAGTTTGAGGCTTTCCGAGAGATGCAACATAGGCTGCAACGTCTTCGTCTAGCCCTTGCGAGGTCGGCCGCAGAACATCAGAATCATTGACTTTATAAAGTCCGTTCTCAATTTTTAGATAAGCCCCCCATTTAACGGTAATATTCTTTCCCGACGCTTCGATATTGCTCTTTAGATCCCTCTCTACAAAAAAGCGGCCTTGTGTATGGCTTGCTATTAAACCGATGAAAAGCTCTGCGTTAGGAGGGGCTGTATTGGTGATCCAGCTACCTAAATCTGCGCCTATCCGGCCACCGGAAAAAAGACCATCGTCAAGGTATAGGAATTTATTACCTCTATTGCATTCAGCGGTAGAAATACCGCATTCTTCCCGCAAAATTTGATCAAAGAACGTCAAAAGCTCGGTCTGTGAATGACCTCTTGGCTGAATGTTTAGGAAGTTGACTTGCCGCCAGAAAGCGACTGGGTCAGCTCCTACCCACCCATCAAAGCGTATCATTGCTTTAATAATCTTTTTGACCTTCTTTTTGGGAAAATAGGACTTACTGAGCGCATGATTCATTTCCGACAATATCGGTAGTTGAACATTTTGAGGAAACTGATTGATCCATCGCTCCACGTGATCGGGCGTCGGCGGACGCATCAACTCTGGCCGGTAATCCTCAATAGTTGACGCAATTGACGTAAGTAGTTGAGTTCTAACGTTCATTTTTCGCAATCCGTCTGATAAAAAAATTACTTAGTTAGAGCAACGCGTACTATATTAATTAAATCTTACGCACGCCTATCCTGCTCGCATTGCGAAACGCTTCACCTTATGTAGATCAGCCAGGGGCAAATCTACCGGTTTCTTAGATTTGTATGCGCCGGTAAAAGCACATGTTGCAATCCCATCGACATAATTTATGAATTCGATGGTCATCATTGGACCGGTGCCGACAAGTTGTACGCGGTCGCCTGTTTTCAGATCCATATCGGAGCACCCTCCTTGCTTCTCGAACTTTAGGGAATGCGATGCGGCCATTGTTCCCGGCACGAGCCTTATCGCGGTCTACGAACAGCTTGCCGCTCGCACTTGGTGGCAAGGCAGGCTCACTGCATGCTCAGAGTTGCACCAACGGCCACTGCAGTCCAGTGCATCAACCACGTCGAAATGATGAAAGGATGGCGCCGAGGCCATTCTCGTCTAAGCTGGCTCCGCCGTTGGCTTCAGTCCAGCCGGGTCAACCCAACTTCTTCGAGCTGCTGCCGAGCGTCGCCGACAAGCTTCTCCATCTCGTCCTCGGTCGGCTTGCTCTGGATGATTCGGAGCATCGTGTACTCGGTCTCCAGGCCAAGGATCTGCGCCTCGGCCGGTGAGAGCTTTGCCAGCGCGGCCATCTTCACGGAATCGTCGAACGCCTCGGGATCGGAGAACAGTCGATCCGTCACGTCGAGGGAGGACAGATGCACCTCCACCAGTCGCAGCGTCTCCTTCTGCACGAATGGATCGTCCCATACGAAGGCGTCGTCGATCACGGCGGCTTTCCAGATTCTGTGAAGCTCGGGCGTAATGGCCTGGAATACCCCTCTGGGCATCGGCGAGGTTCCGAGCCCTCTCCCGTACTCGGGGGTGACGTACCTCCAGACCGCGTGCTTCGGGTTGCGCCCGACCCTGACCACGAAGGCGAATCCGGCGGAGGCCGTTTTAGACGGTTCGGATACTCCGCCCTTCCGCACCGATGAGCGTTTGAGGGCCTTCGCCCGTTTCTTGTCCTTCGCCGATGGCTTCGCCGTGAGGCCGCTGAACGAGTGAGTGTGGGCGCCCGAGGACATCATGCGGGCCGAAGAGAAGACGATCGTTGTCATTTCACGATTCCTGCTGGAGGGCGTCCGGTGCTCTCTCGGGTTGGATCTCGCGCCACCGCGCCCATGCTGCTTTCACCGCCTCGGCCGCTTCCTGCTTCGTCGGGGCCTCGCCGCTCAATGCGCATCCGACCGTTCCGGGCGCGGCCTGGATGCCGTTCGCGAACCATAGCCATCGACCATCCTGCGGGCCGCCGCCCATCCGGTAGATCCGGCCGACGAGGGCGCCGTCCTCATGGGCGACGAAATCGTGGCTGCGCGCGGTGCCGGGGTAGGTGCGGGACCAAACGATGGTCATGCGGTCCGACCTCGAACGCTGCTCCGGGCCATGAGATTCCCTGTTGATCCCGTCGTGAGAATCGTATGAACGTTCTCTTTTCGTTCTCATGCAGGCCAAGATTATGCAAGCCAATCACATTGCTCAGGTCGCAGACCTTTCGGACGCCGAACACGTGGCCATCGCATACCAAGAGGCCGCTGGCGGTGACGTTTCGACGGCCCTTCTCTTCGCTGTCGAGGACATCCTCACCCTGGAGAGAAAGCTGGATGCCGCGATCAGGAAGGTCTCCCACGGCTTCGTTCGGGGCGATCTCGATTCGGTCTCCTGAGCCCAGGTTGACCCCAGCATCTTGCATCCCTGGGCGGTGGCGGTAGCATCCCCTCGATCCTGCCGATGCAGGCTCTTCAGCGTGAGGCGATCATGGCACGTCGAGTGAGAATCATGCCCGGAACTCCGACGCTCCGGTAAGTTCGGCTAGCCCGGCTTGCCTACGGCCGGCGCGGGCGTCGCATTGGCGCCTGCGCTTTCCGAGAGGCGGCGAATCTCCTCATCCACGTAGAACCGGGCCTTCTTCAGATCCTCGATCGGCGACGCGGATTTGAGCCCCGCGCGCCAAAGGTACTTCACGGCGTTGCCGACACAAAAGCTCATATGCCGGGTGATCGTGATCGCCTCCACGCCGCTCGGATGCGACGTGTAATGGGCGGGATGGTTCACCGGGTCATGCTGCGGCGCGGGCATCGTCATCTCCCTCGCGCGTGTGCTCGATGGGCTGGTCCTCGGCGACCTTGCGCCAGTCGGGCCAGCGGCGGCGGGTATTCTTGAGCTGCTTTTCCTTGAGGAGCCGGGGTAGATCCTGGGGCTTCCCGCCGTGCCGGTGGAAGCCGTCCATCGCGAGGATGATCACGTCCACCCACTCGATCAGGTCATGGGGGTCGGCCTCGATCTCGCGAAGCTCCTTGGTGATGTGCTGGATGATGCCCTTCGTGCGCGGCGCCGGCCCAAAGGTTTCTCGGCTCCAGACCATTTGCCTCGCGAGCAGCATCGCCAAGTCGCTCTTCGGTGCAGTCGGCGCCGATGCCATGAGCGGCCGGATCGCGTCGTGAACGGCGTGCATGAGGCCGGCGCCGAAATCGATCAGGAGCGCCTTCTCGGCGTCCGTGGGGGTGTGATCGCCCTCGTCGGCCCGGAACTCGTACTCCTCCGCCTCAAGCTCAAGGTCGATGGTGCCGAGCGCGGCCACGATGCGCTTGTCGGTCTCAGTCTCGTCCATGGGGTCTGTATCCGATCTTCAGTTTGTCGATGGGGGTGGTGGCGCGGCGCCGGGGAGATCCAGGGCGGAATCCAGCGGACTTGATCTGTGGGGGAGGGCGGATGCCCCGGTGGGCGTCTTCCCGACGTTTCGCGCGGGCGATGTCGGCCACGTCGTTCTTCGTCTTGGCCTTGTGGCAGGGGTCGCAAAGGACGGCGCAGTTCTCAAGGGTCGGCTCTCCGGTGAGGCCGTCCGGATTCACGTGGTCGTAGGCGAATTTCCCGAGGCTCAGCTTCGCCCCGCAGCCCGGACCTTCGCAGTGGCCGGCGGCGCGAACGAATGCATCGCGCTTCACTTTCTTCGAGAATTCCCGGCGGCTCATTACGCGGCCACCAGCCTGCGAGGCGTGCCGATAATGCCAAAGCCAAGCCGCGCCGCCCGCTCCAGCGCGACCACACCAGCCTCTCCGGCGGCGAAGAGCGCTGTTCCGTTGGATGGGCTTTCGCCTTCGGACCCATCAGGTCGGAGGAAACGGATTTTGCGGGTGAAGAGCACTGCGCCGGCCCTTTCCCATGCGGGCCAGAACCAAGGCGCGGACGTCCGATCCGGGGTGAGGGCGATGCCGTTCCCGTGCTCGAAGAATCGGTCCAGCCACGGGGCCTTATCCTTCCGGCCGCCGAACGGGGGATTCATCCACACGTAACCAAACCATGGCTCCGCCAAGCCATCGCCGGCCAAGAATGTGCGAGCCGGGACGTGCGACACGCCGTATCGAGCGGGCGCCACATCGAGGTCGAAGCTGCAACCAAGGGCCTCGAACACCTGGGGCGGCGTGTACCACTCGTCGGAACGGCCAAGTGCTTCGTGGCTCATGGCACGACCTCGTCGCCGAACACGACGCCACGCTCGGCTCCGAATGCATGGATCAGCTCCAACAGGTCGCTGAACTCGGCCTTCGTCATGGTCGACGTGCGCATGCCGAGGGGGACGACCGTTCCGGCGTCGATGCCGGGCACTACGCGGGCCTTGCGGAGCGAGGCGGTGAAGATATCCTTCCAGTCGTCCGCCGAGAGGATCGCGCCGTACCACTCCACCTGACGGGACACGTCGCCCAGAGCGGCCCACAGCTTCCGATTCTGTTCGTCCGATCGCTTGGCCTCGCGGAACTCGACGCGTGTCCCGTGCGGGGCGTTTCGAATCCACGTCGCGGCGCGCTCGCGGACATGGTCGGCGGTGAGGAAGAGGGTGCTGCCGTTCATGGCGCTGCGGCATCCGAAGCAAGCGCCTTCTCGATGGCCTTCTTGACCTCCAGGGCATCGCCGGGGGCGTGCGCCCAGAACTGCTTGAGCCCCTCCCGATTGCGGATCTGCCAGCCTCGGATCGCCGATGGCTCGTCGATATGGTTCAGGATGAACGCGACGGCCTTATCGGCGAAAACACCCACGGGGACGGGTTCGAGGGGGGCCATGGGCTCCCACGAGGTGAGGATGGTCTTGCCGGCGCCGATGCGCTCCATGCGATCCTGAGCGGCACCCTCGGCGGCAGCTTCTGAAGGGAGCATGTCAGCGACGCGGGTGCGGTCGATCTCCTCGGCCACGTAGACGTTGGACAGGTCGTCCGGCCATGCCTTGCGGATCGCCAGGGCCTCGGCGACCTTGGCCAGCATAAGCCGGGGCATCTTTCCCCACTGGCCTGACGTGTCGAGGGTCTTGTTGCCCGTAGGACCGCGCCGGCCAGTCTCCCGGTTCTCTGCCCATTCGTCGCGCAGGGGGGCATACTCCTCCCAATAGGCCGAGGCGGTCACCTTGAACCAAGCTCCGTGCGAATGCTTGAAGCATCGTACCGTGGCCTTGATCAGCCCGGCCGGGTTGTTCGTGCTCTTGAGGGCCGCATCGGTATCGTAGGTCGGCTCTTCCTCATCGGGCCGATATGCGCCCGTGCGATCCGCGATCGAACGCAGACCGTCGATCGCCGTGATGATCGTGAGCTTCCTCTTGTCCGGCTTGTCCTTGTTATGGACGATCGCGAACACCTGCCGGCGAAGGGGATCGAGCCTCAAATGGCGCGCGGTGTGCGCGAAGAGATTGAACTCGTCGTCGTTGGTGTCGGCGGCGACAGTCCGGCGGATAAGCGCGAGCGTCTTCGCGTCGTAGGACTGTGAGGGAGAGGGCAGGGCGACAACGTTCGACATCACTTAGGCCCTCCGAATTGAGATGGTCTTGCCGCCGTTGCTCAGCGTCGCGCCGGGGACGGACTTGCTGTCCTTCAGGGCGTTGCGGACGGCGGCCGAATCGAGCTTAGGGGGCTGCGGCGTCCAGTACTCCGAGGGGATTTCACTCTCTTCGACGATCAGGAGCTTCGGCTGTACCGGTCTGGTCGAGACGGTGCCCGTTGTCGTGGTGATGCCGGGACGGCCCGAGATTTCCAGGGTTGTGAGGAGCAGCACGCGCTTCTCGTCAGCCCGCTTCTCCATGGCCGCGATGCGCTGGCCGAGCGTGTCGCGGTAGGTCTTCAGTCCGGCCGCCAGCGCTTCATCCTCGCCGATCGAGGCGACAAGCCGGCCACACAGCCCCTCAAAATCGACTTCGCCTTCCAACGTGTCCCGCAAGAATTCGTCGTCACCGCCGGCCAGGGCAGCAATCTGCTCCCGGAGCACTTTCGCCGCCTCGATCTCGCGCGCCGCGTCGAACGCAATACTTATGTCGCGACGCGGCTTGCGAGGGCTGGGGAGGGATTGGGTATCGGTGGGCATGCGCGACAGTGGCCCGAACCGATCTCAGCGTCAACCCTATTCTGAAGTATATCTTTCCTTACGATACACCGAATCGTTAGTACGTCAAGTATAGCTGCCGTCGACCCAAGCATGATTCTGTATTTCTCCGCTGAATCCGCGTAATCATATATTGACATGCGATCGAACACGCACGATTGTCGGCCTGCGGTCACGTTGGGTGGCTGCTTAGATCAGATTCGGTCGGGATGATTCAGTCCTCATAAGGCCGTTGCTGATTCCGTGGAGTTTTTGATATGTCCTCTACTTCCCCTTTCGGCATCCACGGCGACGAAAAGGTCGCGATCTTTATCGATGGAGCTGGGGTGTATTCGGCGGCGGCAGCCCTCGGATTCGCTGTGGATTTTGGTGCACTGCTCGCTCAGTTCGAAGGTTTGTGCCGCTTTACGTCCGCGCGATACTATATCTCTGTAAGTCAAGATACCGAATACAATTCGCTTCAGCCCCTGATCGACTGGACGTCATTCAATGGATATTGCGTGACGCGCAAGACGCCAAAGGAATACATCGGAGCGGACGGAAAGAAGCGGCTCAAGGGGAACGTCGCTGTCGAGATGACCATCGACATGATCCGAGCCGCCGAGCGGTGCGATCACCTCGTCCTGTTCTCTGGTGACGGCGACTTCACGGCCGCTGTTCAGGAGGCGCAGAGGCGGGGAGCGCGTGTCACCGCTGTATCAACGATCGCTTCGAGCCCGGCGATCGCGTCGGACGAACTTCGGCGGGCGGTTGACCGCTTCGTTGATCTGAACAGCCTCAAGGGCGTCCTCGCGCTTCCCCCTAAGCCCTCCCGTCAGATCCTCACGCGGGCGGTGGCATAATGGGCAACGTTGATATTCGATCGGTCGCCATCGAGTGCGCCGAGGACGTCCTCCGGGCTTGGCGGTCCTGTCTGGTGGACGACAAGAGCACCAGCACCCGTGCGGTCGTCGACCTCAAGCTGGAGAAACTGATCGAGCTTCTGATGGATAACTTCCACGGCGAGCTTGATGCGGATCAGGTCAATCGGGTTTTCGACGCGAAAACCTCAGCGCTTCGTCATCACGAGCTTGCCGAAGTGCCCGAGGCGATAGTCCCGGTCGCGGTGATGCGGGAAGTCCTCCACACCCACAAGGTGATGTTCGACCCGCGCAACGTCGCGAATTGGGGCAGCTTCGCTGGGCGTTTCGGCCGCGTCATCACCGGGTACGGCGGATGAGCGGCGGCGGCCCCCTGCCCGTTAGGGAGTTTTCCTCTGTCGAAGAGATGCGGGCGCACGCGCGGGCTGTGAGAGAGCGGTGCTTTGGTGCTGCCCCTCCTCGCCCAGCTCCGAAGCCGGCGCCGATGTCATCGCTGCCGATGGCGGCGGTAACTTCTGCTCGACCAGAGGTCGTGGATCTGCTCGATACGCCCTGGGCCGATATGCCGAAGACCCTGAACAGCATGATGAAGGTCGTCGCTCGGATCACCGGCCTGCCTCTTGCTCACATCCTCGGCCCGCGCAGAACCGCTGCCCTGGTCAAGGCGAGGATGATCGGTTTCTGGGCCTGCCGCAGGTTCGTTGGCCGTTCGTGGCACCAGATCGGCACCGTGGGGGGAGGGCGCACGAATAGCGCGGTGATGAGCGGCGTCCGCAGGGTCGGCTTGGTCATTGTCGCCCTTAAGATCCCCCCTGAGACCAACGGCCTCGACGCGATGAGATTGCTGTGGGAGGCGGACTGGCCTCGCTTCACTAGGGAAGATCTAATTGAGGCGCGTCGCGCGCTACGGGGAGCGCCGTCCCTCTTCGATCCGGGGCATAGACTGGACCTCTACTCGGTCTCCGAATTGAACCTCGCGGTGAAGGGGGCGGTCGAATGACCCCGCCGCGTCGCTCCGTCCCGATCGTCAGCGACCATGCCCTGGTCCGGTACATGGAAAGGGTCATGGGCGTGGATGTCGAGGCGATCCGCGCCGAGATCTTGGAAGAGGTCGCCGCGTCTCTCGCCGCTCCTCGTCGCGCCCGGCCTGACCCTCTCGAAACGCATCGGTTCGTCATCGATGGCGATGCCCTTGGGGGCCGCGTGGTCACGGTCCTTCCGCCCGGACGCCCTCCCAAAGGCTCGCCCAAACTGCCCGGATTTCACGTCCCTCGTCTACTTCAGAACAAAAGGTGAATCTACATGTCAGAAGCCACTGCAACCCCCGTCGAGCCGACCTCCTCGGAAGCGGCGGACGCTCTCCGTGCCTTCGTCGAAAGGGCCGAGTTCGTCCTCGCGGAAATCACATCCCTGAAAGAGGACGTTGCCGGGATCTTCTCGGAAGCCCGAGGTCAGGGCTACGACGTGAAAGCCCTGCGCCGGGTCATCGCCCTGCGCAAGAAGGACTCCGACGAGCGCAAGGCCGAGGATGCAGTCGAGCTTCTGTACCGCGAAGCCCTCGGGCTGGTCTGAAATGGCAGAAGAAACGCTCCTCTCCGCCTCTCGCAGGGCCGTCCGGTTCCTGCGGATCGACGACGCCCACGGCGGTCTGCTCTCGCGCGAATCGATCTCGGCCATCGATACCCTGGACAGGATGGTGCGGGCAGAGAGCACCCGCCTTGATCAAGCCAGGGCGGATGCCGATGCGGTCGCCGCCGAGTCTGAACGGGCGGCCCTTTGACGATGAAGGATGTCGAGGGGCCGATCCACCGGGCGATTCTTGGGTATTTACGCTCAACGCTGCCGCACGCGTGGATCGTTCAGCACTGCGCGAACAAGCCCCGGAGCGCGATGCAGGGCGCCCGCGAGAAGGCCATGGGCGCCATCTCGGGGTGGCCTGACCTTGCCGTGTTCGGACAGATAGATGGCGCCCCGAGGGTCTTCTTCTTGGAGGTGAAGCCGCCTCGCGTGTCGGTGCCGGCTCATCAGCGAGAGATCCACGATCGCCTGAGGGACATCGGGTTCGGCGTTCGGGTCGCCCGGTCGGTGGATGACGCTCGCCTTGCCGTCGAGGCGTGGGGCCTGCCGTCTCTGGATGCCTCGATCAAGCATGGTGATGGGTGATGATCCAGCCGCCGCACCGGACGTCACCAGATCCAGTTGCCGCCGCCCGCATCGCCGCCTCGCGCCCCGGCATGGCGCATTGGGCGACGACAGGGCCTGAAGGAACGACGTGCCGCGAATGTAGCGCTTGGGGCAAGGGCGCTCGGTTTCGCCGCCGTGGTGGTTCGCTGGCGCCGCGTCGCTGCACGAAGTTCTCAAACCTGATGCAGGGGGCGACCGGGGCGGGAGTGCCGCATGCCACGCCGTCGTGTCGGCACTTTCAGGCGAGGGGAAGCGCCCCTCCCATCGAGCCGCGAAGGTCTTTTGAGTAAGGGCCGCTGCACCCAAAGAATCGCCCGACAGCAAAAAAAACCCTTTCTACTACGACCGGCAGTAAGCGCCCTGCGCCACTCTTCAAGCTCTTCTGCCTCGATCTATCGTAATGACTTAACGCTTACTGCTGCCGCTTGACGGATTTCGAAGTCAACATATAGTAGATCGGCAGGACTCCGAAGCACTCGCTTGACGTACATTTCAGCTATAATTATCAATATCCCTACGCAATTAGGCGTTATGGGATTCACGGGAATGGCCAAAGACCCATCGATTAAGACGATACTTTCTAGATGGCCTTCGGATTCCGAGGTTGCGGCTGATCTTGGATTCCGAGACATTTCTCTCGTGGCTGTGTTTAGGAATCAGGGACGAATCCCAGTGAGATACTGGGGCGCGGCGGTGGATTCCGCTCGTAAGCGCGGCATTCGAGGCGTTAGCTTTGCGTCTCTCTATCGGATGTGGCTTCGCGCTTCGACGTCAACCGCAACCCGGTCGCGGGTGGCGTCATGATCGGGATCGCCAGCACTGCGGTTTATCTCGGCAGCGAGAATGACCACTCGTTCGTTCAACTGTGGGATGACGGGCTCGGCGAATGGCCGGCGCCGCTTGCCGAGGAAGTCAGGTCCGGTCCGTTCGTGCCTGCCGGCTTTCTCGAAGGAATTTCACGCGATGACGTCGCCGTGGAACTCAGGCTGCTTACCGACGCAATCGTTGTAGACGAAGATGGGGGCCTCGTCTTCGATGCGGACCCGGATTACGTCGAAGCGATGCTCTCGGCTTGGCTTGCCTCTCACCCTCGGCGCGCGAGGGCGATGCAATGAGCGGCCTCGCGCTTCCTCCTGCCGAAACCCTTGATCGGTTGATCGAGTATCACCGTTCGATCTCGGAGGCCGAGATCCAATTGTCCCGGTCTCTCGCAGCGCTGGCCGAGAGGGATGCCGCGATCGAACGCCGTAATGGCGGTGACGTCTACAGCACGGGCTCTCAGATCGCTTCCGACAGAAATCGGACTCGCGCGAGATGGTCGGCGGTGACGGCCGATTCCCTGCTGGCCTTGCGTGATTTCGCCTACCCACCGGCTCCGGAGCGGTTGCATCCGGACCGTCCGAAAAAGGTCTTCACCGGCCACCTGAAGCGACCCGAGGATACCTCGGCGGGGCTTCGTTTCCCGCCGTGACCTGACGGGCATCGCGCCCGGCCAAGACTACCAACCACATCGTCGGACCCCATGGCCGGCTCCCTCGGGAGGCCCGGAACGGTATTCCTATGGCTGCTTCCCTTCCAGAGGGCGCCTCGGCCTCCACGAGTCGACCTGAGCCTGCTCCATGCCGAGGGGACCGCGTGAGCGATCGTCGCTGCGGTTCTCATAGCCCGATCAATGGGCTGCGGCTGACGGATATCGGGAGGATCATCTTCGGCCGGCACCGGGGGGCTTGCGCGGATCTGGGGCTGGCCGAGCGGTACCTCGACGCTGCCCTCCCGCACATCATCGGCTCGCGCATTCGCTGGCTCAGCGCTGTCCGCAAGTGGGTCGCCCGGCACGTGCCCGCCCTCGCCGAAGCACATGGCGATGCCTGGATCGAAGCGAAGGCGCGCGCATGTGAGGCGGTGTCGTCCGGCCGATACCCCTCCTCAGACCATCTGGCTCGACTGCTTGGGGTCACCGTCGCCGAGGTGGCGGAATTCGGTCTCCGCATCATCCCGGCCGCGTCGCGGACGAAGGCGGTTCGGACGAGGGATCGGCTGGCGGCCAACGCGGCGCATCAGGCGCTTAAGCGACAGTCGCGGGGCTCAACGCCACGCGTGAAATCCAAGGCCCAAACGAAGCCTTGGGTGGCCGAAGGGGTCAGTCGTTCGAGCTGGTATGCCGCCCGGAAAAATCCGGCAAATCCGACGAATCCCTCACCCGAAATGTGGGGTTGGACGATTTCGTCAGCATCAATTCCGTCGATGGCCGCTTTGGACGAATTCGTCAGCATCACTAAAGAACTCTACCTTCCGTATAAACAGGACGGAGAGAGCCTGGACGCTCCTCGGTTGACCTCGCCTTGTCCGGAACAGTCCGAGGGTGAGGGACAGGTCGATCCTTGCCAGGAACAGGACTTGGGTCGCGAAGACCGGGTCGGGTCACCTCAACCGGATCAGGATACGCCGCAGACAGCCAAGTCTCTCATCCTGGCAAGGCATCTCGACGGTCGGACAGCCTCGGCCCAACCGGAAGAACTCGGAACAGTTAGCTCTCACCCGCGCGAGGGCTGGCCAGACCCCGCCGAGGCGCGAGGACGGCCGGGAAGCGGTCAGAGCAGGGCGAGTGCGGATTTCCGACTGAAGCCCGCCAGCGGACCCGCTGAGTCGATCCAAGCCCGGTCCCGATGTCCCCCGGCCTTCCGCCTGCCGCCCCCGTCTTCCTCGTTCTCGATGCCGCTGGGATTCCTCCGATGAGACAGCTTTACCCCGACCAGATCGACGCCCTGAGCGCCCTGTACTCAGCCCTCCGCTCGGGGAAGGGCAGGCCGATGCTGATGTTGCCGACCGGAGCAGGCAAGACCGTCATCGCGTCCGAGATCGTCAAGCGGGCATTGGCCAAGGAGAAGCGAGTCACCTTCGTCGTCCCTGCGATCGCCCTGTGCGGACAAGCCGTGGAGTCGTTCGAGGCTCACGGGGTCGACCCGGAATTGATCGGCATCCGGCAGGGCGATCACCCTCGCTGGCATCCCGAGCGGCCCGTTCAGGTCGGCACCGCCCAGACGATCCTGAAGGGCGCGATCAGCCCGGCGGACGTGGTTCTGGTGGACGAGGCCCATCAGGTTTTCGCCAAGATGAAGCCGTGGATGGAAGCCCCCGATTGGAAGGGCGTACCGTTTGTCGGCCTGTCCGCGACGCCGTTCACTGCGGGGCTCGGCAAGCTGTATGACACGCTGATCCAAACGACCTCGACATCGAAACTGATCTCGGCCGGTCGGTTGTCGCCGTTCCGGGTGTTCGCGCCGGGCGAGCGCCCCGATCTGACGGGTGTTCGGACTACGGCCGGCGAGTACAATCAGGCCGACCTGACCAAGGCCGTGAACAAGCCCAAGCTCGTGGCCGACATCGTAACGACTTGGCTTGAGCGGGCTGAGATGCGCCCGACCTTCTGCTTCGGAGTCGATCGAGCGCACGCCAAGTCGATCCAGGCGGCATTCCAGAAGGCTGGAGTACCGTGCGGGTACATTGATGGGTTTGCCGAGCGCGAAGAGCGCAAGGAACTGTTCCGGGCGTTCAAGGCGGGCGAGATCCGAGTGGTGTCCTCGGTAGGATGCCTAACAACGGGGGTTGATGCGGACGTCAGGTGCCTGATCCTGGCCCGTCCGACGAAATCCGCGATGCTCCACGTCCAGATCGTCGGGAGGGGCCTGAGAACGGCGCCGGCCGACAGCCCGTTCGGTCCCAAGGCCGACTGCATCATCCTCGACCACACGGATAATCACGCTCGGCTCGGATTTGTCACCGACATCGGCCTTGACCGCCTCGATGACGGGAAGCCGAACAAGGCCGGCAAGCACCAGATCCAGGCGAAGGAGGAAGCGCTTCCGAAGGTCTGCCCGTCCCCATCCTGCTCGTTCCTGAAGCCGCCCAATGTTCATGTGTGCCCCTCGTGCGGGTTCGAACCGGCCAAGCCGACGACGATCGTTTGCGAGGAAGGATCTCTAATCGAGGTGACCCGTGCCGATGCTGCTCGGGCCAAGGCGCAAGCCAAGGCGGATCTCGCGGAGCAGCGTTCGATCCTTGGTCAGCTCCAGAGCTGCGCGGCCCTGCGTGGTCACAGCCGGGGCTGGGTCGCCCACAAGTACAAGAGCTGGTTCGGGGAGTGGCCGGATGCTCATCGGAATGTTCCCGATGTCGATCCCAGTGCGCGCGTCCTGTCGTGGATCAAGGCCCAGAATATTCGCTGGGCCAAGGGTCGCGAAAAGGCGGGCGGATTCCGCGCTCCGACCGCGTCGGCTGCTGCCGCTCCGGTAGGAGTCCGTTGATGCAGCGCCAGACGACCGTCGATCGGATGAAAGGGCGCTGGCCCGAGGCCCTGCAGAAGCTCGGAATCGACAGGAAGTTTCTCGTTGCCCGTCATGGCCCCTGTCCGGTCTGCTCGGGGCGTGATCGGTTCCGATTCGACGACAAGGAGGGCTCCGGCTCCTTCTTCTGCTCGGTCTGCGGCCCAGGAGGGGGCATCGCGCTTGCAATGCGGTTCACCGGCAAGCCGTTCAATGTCGTGGCGGAGGAGCTTGATAAGCTTCTACCCGCTCTCGGTCCTGCCTGCACGTCGCCGCCGATTGCGCTACCCGCCAAGACCGACCGTAAGCGGCTGGCCCGGCTGTGGACGAAGGAGTCCACCGCGATACGGCCCGACGACGCTGCTGGTTTGTGGCTGGCTAAACGGGCCGGGGTCACTGCCGTCCCGTCATGCCTGCGCTACCACCCACGCCTCTTTCACGGTGCGACGAAGACGCTGCATCCCGCCATGCTGGCTCGCGTGCAAGCTCCAGACGGGGCGGGCTGCCAGATCCACCGCACCTACCTCACGGACGCCGGCGACAAGGCTGCGGTGACGCCGCAACGCGCGGTGATGCAGTCGCCTATGCCTCGCGGATCGGCGATTCGGCTGTTCCCGGTCGTCGGAACCTCCATGGGTGTCGGGGAGGGCATCGAGACTTGTCTCTGCGCGGCATCCCTTTACGGCCTGCCTGTTTGGTCCGTCCTAAACGCCGGGGGCTTCAAGGATTGGAGGCCGCCGGATGGTGTCGAGGAGGTGGTGATCTTCGCCGACAACGACGCCAACGGTGTGGGCCAGAACGGGGCATACGCGCTCGCTGCCGCGCTGGCCCTGGAGCGGTACCGTGTGCGGGTCGAAATCCCGCCGACCCTGGGCACGGACTGGCGTGACGTCTGGAGCCAGTCCCGATGCACGCCCTAACCGTCCTGCCTCTGCCGCTCTTCGTGCAGGGCACCGCGTTCGTTTGGTGGATCTCCCCGCTGGGTGCGACCGGAACAGTGGACCTCCGCGCTTCGAAGGATTTCACCGCGTGGATCGAGGCGCGCGGATACTCGCTTGATGCCGGAATCATCGGGGTCGAGATAACCCCCGAGGATGTGGTCGAGTGGAAGCTTCGGTGGGTATAGTCCGCCATCCATACGCCGATCGCAGCCGTGTGAGCGTACAGATTCCGTAAAGATTCAGGCCGGGCTGGCGCGATATTTGGTTGGAATCCAATTCGTAGCGCAACGCGAATATCGTCGATTGTGTAGCCTGCGCCGTCGTAGCGTTATGGAAGCGCTTTTTGTTTGATCTCTGCATCAATGGCGTCTAACGCTCAATCGGCACGGGAGCAGAAAGATGTCGAATGTAAAAGGAATCATCGACCGATTTGATTCAGCGTATGAGGTGGCGCGGGCACTGAATCTACGCAACACAGGTCAGGTCGGGCAGATGATAAAGCGAGATTCGATACCTGCTTGGCACTGGGTAAGGCTCGTCGAGGCCGGAAAAGAGCGCGGCATCGTCATCACGTTCGAGGAGCTTGCTCGCATGCATGCGCGGCCCACGCTGACGACGGCAAGGCCGATCCAACTCGCTCATTGAAGTGACGGGCGGCTTCACACGCCCGCCACCCCATCAATGCCGAGGCCCTGCACGGACCTCTGCATCACACCCACGGTTCAGGAGACCGCAGATGAGCAGCGATACAAATTTTCCGGTCGTTTCGGAAGCCAACATTGGAGCCGAACGGGTCCAGACAGTGGATGCTCGCGAGCTTCACGCCTTCCTCTGCGTCGGCCGAGATTTTACAACATGGATCAAGGAGCGGATCGTCGCCTACGGCTTTGTCGAGGGCACGGACTTCGTAGTCACACAAGATTTGCGGTCCCCCGTTTCGGGGAGCACAAAATCTCGGCCTCAGGTTTCGAGCGAGTACGCCATTACCCTCGACATGGCCAAGGAGCTTGGCATGGTCGAACGCAATGACCAGGGCAGGCGGGTCCGGCAGTACTTCATTGATTGCGAGCGCCGGCTGAAGGGTGGCGCGACGCTCGATCCCATCGCCGTGCTGAGCGATCCCGCTGCGATGCGCGGCCTGCTCCTTGGCTACACCGAGCGGGTAATCGCGCTGGAATCCCGCGTCGCCGAGATGACACCTCAGGTCGAGGCCCTGGACCGAATCGCGGACACTTATGGCACCTTCTGCCGATCGACCGCCGCAAAGATGCTCAACGTCCCGCCGCAGACGCTGACCCGCTGGATGCGGACTAACGGATGGACCTTCAGGCGACCGGGCGGCAAGGACGACATCGCATATCAGTCCAAGATCAACGACGGGCTCCTTGAACACAAGATCACGACGGGCCTGCGGCCGGACGGGACGGAGTGGTCGTCGACACAGGTTCGGGTGACGGCAAAGGGTCTGACATCCCTGGCCAAGGCGTTTCCGCCCGCTGCGTGCGCGGCGTGATGAGCGCTGAGCAAAAGGACCGGCAGGCCGTGCCCGTCCTCGCCGGATCTCCGCGCGACGTGGCCGCCATCCTCAACGATCCCCTCGTCCGGGCGGTGCTTGCGCGCTTCCCTGGCGCCTGCATCACCGACGTGCGGGTGAAGCCGTCCGTCCAGGCTGCTCGGAAGAGGCGGTCATGAACGAGAGGTACGCCCTCGAAGTCTGGGGGGACACTCCTGCCTCGCCGACGACCGTCCGGCTTCGGCCCATGGCGGATGACAGCGACGGCTGGAGCGGATTCGCCCGGCTCGGCGGGGAGCGCGGATCGGATCTGCGCGACTGGCTTGCCGACCGGGATTTCACGGCGGAGCCCGGTTACCTGTCCGTCTTCCTCATCCCGTCTGCGACGGCGCTCGAAATCCGAATGCGATGGTTCTGATGGAGCCGGTCGCCGATGCATTCTCTCATGACGTAAAGGTCACGTGGCCATGTCCAACCCCATGCACTTGCCCATCAGACACATATGGGCACACCATTTCCCGCAGACCAAACCGCCGACGCTTCCGTACGTAGTGCAGGTACTCGGGGCTTTGACGTGGCCCAATGGGGCAACGATTCTTCTAGGCCCCTCGCACACCGTGGGCGCGATAGAGGAAAGAAACTTCGCCAATGCGCGCCTTATCGAGCTGGAAGAAGTCCCCGCCTTCAATGAGTGGATGGCCAAGAGGGGGCACCTATTGGCCACGAACGCGGCGACAATCGCACTTACCGGAGAACAGGCAACCGAGTTCAAGGTTCGGTGGTTGTGATGACCTACTCGATTGAGGTGTATCGCTCGCCGGTCGAAAGCGGCTGCGGCGACGGCGGTGTCCATCTTGCCCTCAATGAGATCCGGCAACTCGACGGGGCGCCTGCGCCGCGCAGCCGGCTCCGCGATGTCGACGTGCCCGTGTTCGTCGAGTGGATGCGGGAAAGGGGCCACCGTGTAGGCTGGGGCTGGACCGATCTCCGCCTCGGTGACGACGAAGCGCTCGAACTGAGAATGCGCTGGCTGTGAGCGATTCGTCGGCCCCGGCCTGGACTATCGAGGTGGTGCTCGACGGGCCTGGATCGAGCGCGCTCCTCTATTCGATGGTGGCTCTCTCGGACCATCGGGGCGTGTTCGATGATGGCGTGGAATTCCGCTGTGTCGGCGGCCGAACGGCATCATCCTTCCGGCGTTGGCTCGCTCGACGCGGGGTGAAGGTAATCTATCCTGGGCCGTTCGGCGGTCAGCGGTTCGACGTGCCCGAGGCATTGGCCTTCGAGTTCAAGATGGTGTGGCTGTGACGGAGGAGATGCACGTCCTCGTCCTGTCGTTCATGCCACGGCACCGAGGGCTGGTGTTCGGAATCGTCCCGGTGCGCTTCCGGGATTTCACGCGAGCTGCACCGACCGATTCGCTGAACGGCGACGATGCGGACGAATTCATCGAGTGGTTCACCGCTCGCGGCATAGAGATCCGCTCAGGCAATTCGACGATCCTGCTCGGGCCGGACGAGCTTTTCGAGTTCAGGATGCGCTGGGCCTAACGGGTGCCGTGGAGCAGGCCGCACGCTGCAAGGGCCTCGCGAAGTAGCGCGCGAATCGCCTCCGTACGCGGGGGCCTCACATGCAGCGCCATGGGGCGCGGGGAGATCGATATGAGCACGAAGAAGGCAACCGACCTGGACGCCGAGGTCGGGGCGCGGATTGCGTTCCTGCGCAAGACAATGGGGAAGTCCCAAACCGAGTTGGGGCAGGCTGTCGGGGTGACGTTTCAGCAGATCCAGAAATACGAAAAGGGCCAGAATCGGATCGGCGCGGGCCGGCTGGGGGAGATCGCCCGGTTCCTTGAGACGACCGTCGCGAGCCTGTGCGGCGAGGAAGCGGTGGGCGGCGAGGACAGCATCCTGCCGCTGATGGGGCTTACCGGCGCCCCTCAGCTCCTCCAGGCTTACGGGTCGGTGAACCCCAAGGTGCGTTCGGCCATGCTCGCGGCGATCCGGGCCATCGCTGCCGCTGCCGTGGTCGCCGAGGCCAGCGCCAAGCCGGAAGAGCCCGTTCGCGGTCCTGGCTTCGTCACCAGAAAGATCGGTGAAATCACCTACCGCTGAGAAGCTTCGGCGCGGGTATCAAGCTCGGCATCGGGCGGGGCGCATGCCGAGAAAATTACCAACAATCTCAATTGCTTGACCTCGGGTTGACAATATCAATTCAGGGCAATCACCGGGTGACGTACCCCGCGCGGTTCCAGCTGATTGCCGCCATGAATCCCTGTCGGTGCGGTCAGGCCCTGGAGCCGGGCTATGCCTGCCGGCGCGGACCCAACGACCGCTGCGTCGCCCAATATGGCGCGCGGATCTCAGGGCCACTCCTCGATCGCATCGACTTGCGGATCGAAGTCGGTGCCGTCACGGCGGCCGATCTGATCTTGCCTCCTCCAGCCGAAGGCTCGGCGGAGACAGCGGCACGTGTCGCCTCGGCAAGGGCGCTGCAGGCCGCACGTTTCGCGGCGCACGGCCTGACCGGCGTCATTACGAACGCGACCTGTCCGGTGCCGCTGATCGAGGAGATGGCAGCGCCTGATGCAGACGGTACGGCTCTGATCCGGAACGCGGCGGAGACGATGCGTCTCTCGGCACGAGGCTTC
Source organism: Methylobacterium sp. Leaf85 (assembly GCF_001422125.1). NCBI lineage: Bacteria > Pseudomonadati > Pseudomonadota > Alphaproteobacteria > Hyphomicrobiales > Methylobacteriaceae > Methylobacterium > Methylobacterium sp. Leaf85. Next base: position 203,732 of record NZ_LMME01000032.1, read on the forward strand.
CACCGCGTATTGCGCGTGGCACGAACCTTGGCGGATCTCGACGGCGAAGAGCAGGTGCGCCGCCTCCATCTCGCCGAGGCCCTGTCCTATCGCGGCCGGGTCGAGCGACCCGTAGCCGCTTGAGCCCGACCGTCGCGCCTATCGTCCGTAGATGTCCTCGACGCGGATGATGTCGTCCTCACCGGTATAGGATCCGACCTGGACCTCGATGAGTTCGAGGGGGATCTTGCCCGGATTGGTGAGACGATGCATCGAACCGATGGGCAGGTACACGGCCTCGTTCTCGTGAACCAGCACGACGCGATCGTCCACGGTGACCTCGGCGGTCCCGCGAACCACGACCCAATGCTCGGCCCGGTGGAAATGCTTCTGCAGCGAGAGCCGCCCGCCCGGCGTCACCATGATGCGCTTCACCTGGAAGCGCTCGCCGATATCGATGCGCTGGTACCAACCCCAGGGGCGGAACATCCGACGATGCGCATCCGCCTCGGGATGGGCCTTCTCGCGCAACTGCGTGACCAGTTCCTTCACGAGGCCGGCTTTCGCCTTCGAGGTCACGAGGACGGCGTCCGGGGTCGAGACCACGACGACATCGTCGAGACCCACCACGGCAGTGAGATGCTCGCCTTCGCTATGCACGAGACTACCGCGGGTCTCGACGAGTTCCACGCGACCGCGCACGGCGTTACCCAACGCATCACGGGGCAACACGTCCCAGACCGCGTCCCAGGTGCCGACATCGGACCAGGGGAAGGACACCGGCAAGACTCCGGCGCGATCGGTCCGCTCCATCACGGCATAATCGATCGAGGTCTTCGGCGCGCTTGCGAAGGCGGTAGCATCCAGGCGCAGGAAATCGAGATCGGTCGTCGCCCCATCGAGAGCGGCGCGGGTGGCGGCCAGGATTTCCGGAGCATAGGTCTCCAGCTCGGCCAGCATGACGTCGGCCCGGAACAGGAAGTAGCCGCTGTTCCATAAGGCGCCGTCGGCGATCAGGCTTTCCGCTCCGTGACGGTTGGGCTTCTCCACGAAGCGACCGACCTCATACGCGCCTTCGACCCCGTCGATCGATGCGCCCTTGCGGATATAGCCATAGGCAGTGGACGGTGCGGTGGGCTCGATCCCCAGCGTCATGATCCGACCGGCCTGCGCGCCAACAGCGGCGGCGCGCGCAGCATCCACGAAGGCAGCCGTGTCGCCGATGACGTGATCGGCGGCCAGGATGAGCACTACCGCTTCCGGGTCGCGCCGGGCGGCATGGAGGGCGGCGACCGCGACGGCCGCGGCTGAGTCGCGCCGCTCGGGCTCGAGAACGATGTCCGCCTGGACTTCGGCCTGAAGCAGCTGTTCGGCTACGATGAAGCGGGCGTCGCTGCTGGTGATGATCGTCGGCCGCGAGAAGGCGGTTCCATCCGCGACGCGACGGGCCGTGTCCTGGAAGGTCGAACTATCGGCATTCACGAGCGGCGTGAACTGCTTCGGCATGCTCTCGCGGGAGGCGGGCCACAATCGCGTACCGGAGCCACCGCATAGGATGACCGGATGGATGAGGGCGGAAAATCCTGAGGCCATCGGCGTCAACTCACAATTTCAGGTTCAGTACGATGCCGGGAAATACGATCTTGCTGCGCCGCAACCAACCCGTTGCGGGGCAAAATATGCGACGGACGCGATTAGGGCAGGAGGTGAGCGTCCGGCAATGGCCTCGGAGTTAACTTCATGAATTCCGATGCAGCAATACGGTCATCCTATTCGGCGGCCTGCCGCGCGTTGTAGCCAAGCCTGCCGCTCAATTCCTCGATCAGCTTCACGGCTGCTTCAGCAATGACCGTGCCGGGCGGAAAGATCGCTGATGCGCCAGCGGCATAGAGCGCCGGATAGTCACCCGGGGGGATCACGCCTCCGATCACGATCATCACGTCGCCGCGTCCCTGTTCAGTCAGCGCCGCCTTCAATTCGGGCACCAGCGTCAGGTGGCCGGCGGCGAGAGACGAAACGCCGACGATGTGGACGTCGTTCTCCACAGCTTGTCGTGCGGCTTCGGCCGGAGTGGCGAAGAGTGGGCCGATATCGACGTCGAAGCCGAGATCGGCGAAGGCCGACGCAATGACCTTCTGGCCACGGTCGTGCCCGTCCTGGCCCATCTTGGCGACGAGGATGCGCGGGCGCCGCCCGTCATTTTCCTCGAAGGTCTCCACGAGCTGACGAACGGTCTCGACCACCGGCGACATGCCACCTACCTCTCGCTTGTAGACACCCGAGATCGAGCGGATCTCGGCGCGATGCCGGCCCCAGGCCTTCTCCAGGGCGTCGGAAATCTCTCCCACCGTGGCCTTCGCGCGGGCAGCCTCGACACCTAGCGCCAGGAGATTGCCCTCTCCCTGGGCGGCTGCGGTCAGTGCCGCCAGCGCGGCATCGACATCGGCCTGATTGCGCTCGGCGCGCAGCCTCTTGAGCTTGTCGATCTGCAGCATGCGGACATTGCCATTGTCGACGCGCATCAACTCGATGGCGCGATCGTCCTCGGGCTTGAATTTGTTGACACCGACGATGGTCTGACGGCCGGAATCGATCCGCGCCTGGGCGCGGGCCGCCGCTTCCTCGATGCGCAGTTTGGGGATGCCGGCCTCGATGGCCTTTGCCATACCGCCCAATTCCTCGACTTCGCGCAGGTGCTCCCAGGCGCGGGCGACGATGTCCTGAGTGAGCTTCTCCACATAGTAGGAGCCGCCCCACGGGTCGACGATGCGCGTCGTGCCGCTCTCCTGCTGCAGGAAAAGCTGCGTGTTGCGGGCGATGCGGGCCGAGAAGTCGGTGGGGAGCGCGAGTGCTTCGTCGAGGGCGTTGGTGTGAAGCGACTGGGTGCCGCCCTGCGTCGCGGCCATCGCCTCGATGCACGTGCGGGTGACGTTGTTGAACACGTCCTGTGCGGTCAGAGACCAGCCCGATGTCTGGCTGTGGGTGCGCAGGGGGAGGGATTTATCCGTTTTCGGCTCGAACTCCTTCACGAGCTTGGCCCAGATCAGGCGCGCCGCCCGCATCTTGGCGATCTCCATGAAGAAGTTCGTCGAGATCGCCCAGAAGAACGACAGTCGTGGGGCAAACTTGTCGATGGTGAGCCCGGCGGCGAGACCTGCCTTGATGTACTCGACGCCGTCGGCGAGCGTGTAGGCGAGTTCGAGGTCGTTGGTCGCCCCGGCTTCCTGCATGTGGTAGCCGGAGATCGAGATCGAATTGAACTTCGGCATATGGGCAGAGGTGTAGGCGAAGATATCGCCGATGATCCGCATCGAGCCCGCCGGCGGGTAGATGTAGGTGTTGCGGACCATGAACTCCTTGAGGATGTCGTTCTGGATCGTGCCCGCGAGTTTCTCGGGCGGCACGCCCTGCTCTTCGGCCGCCACGATGTAGAGGGCGAGGATCGGCAGCACCGCGCCGTTCATCGTCATCGACACGGTCATCTCGTCCAGCGGGATGCCCGAGAACAGCGTCCGCATGTCGTAGATCGAATCGATCGCCACGCCGGCCATGCCGACATCGCCCGAGACACGCGGGTGATCGGAATCGTAGCCGCGATGGGTAGCGAGATCGAAGGCGACCGACAGGCCCTTCTGTCCGGCGGCGAGATTGCGCCGATAGAACGCGTTCGAATCCTCGGCCGTGGAGAAGCCGGCATATTGCCGGATCGTCCAGGGCTGGGTCACGTACATGGTCGGGTAGGGGCCGCGCAGGTAGGGCGCCACACCCGGATAGGTATGGAGAAACTCGATCCCCTCGCGATCCTCCGGCCCGTACACGCCCTTCACCGGGATGCCCTCGGGCGTCATCCATGGCTCGCCCGCCGGCGGCACTGGCGCCGTGAAGGCATCTGCCGCGTATGGGACGTTCGCGAAATCGGGGATACGGGACGTCATGTGATCGAACTCGTGCGGCGGCGTTTGGCGAAGCATTATAGTGAAGCACCGGCTTCGGGCTATCCCTCTCAAATCCATTTTGAGAAACAGTGACGTCATCGGACCGGTCGGTCCGGGTTCGACGAGCGGGACAATCTCATCACGGTCGGCGATATCGCGGTGCCGGGCCGGTGCGGCTTTCGAGCCATCCGAGACGCTCGTCGATCAGCTCGCGCAGCCTGTCGCGTCGCCTCGAGGCGCTCCAGCATGAATCGGGACAACTCGGCGCCTCGCCCTCGAAGGCACCCACCACGGCGAGAACGACGAGGACGAGCCCGAGGAGTAGACCGGCCACGACAGGCCAAGCGAAACAGAGCCCGACGAGCAGGGCTAGCCCGCCCTTTAGCAAGAGGGAGCCGGCGAGCTTCAGCTTCACCAAGGCGGCGAAGCTGGCGCCGCCGCCGAGAGCCCCACGGACACCGCGCATGGCCACGGCGCGTACGCGGCGGCGTTCGAGCAGAACCTGAAGCCGGGCGAGGTTCCGCCGCACGCGGCGCGTTTCGGGATCGGTTTCGTCGGACAACGTGTGGATCGTCAAACGGTCGGTCCCTCGCGCGATCGATAAGGCCGAGCCTCGATGTGGGCCTGGTCTCCATTCGGGTAAAGGGAGACCGCAAAAGCTTCGGGACAGCCACCGTGACAGACATTCCGACCGCCAGCGCGGCCCGCCTATGGCGCCCCATTGCCCGGTTCGTCGCCATCGAGGCGCGGGTCGGCGCCTTGGCTCTGGCACGTGGACCTCTGGTGGCCGGGGTCTACGAATTCCTGCGTTTCGGCATCAAGCAGGGATGGGCCTGCCTGTTCGGCGGATTGCTGTGCGCCCTCCTGATCGGCAGCTACCTGTTCTATCCCGCCCAGGCCACGCTCAGCCGATACGACATGCTGACCCTCTCGGCCGTGATGATCCAGGTCGTCCTTCTCGCTCTGCGCATGGAGACCTGGGAGGAGGCGAAGGTGATCGCTCTCTTCCATGTGGTCGGGACGGTAATGGAAATCTTCAAGACCGCCGTCGGATCATGGATCTACCCGGAGGTGAGCCTGTTCCGCATCGCCGGCGTGCCGCTCTTCACGGGCTTCATGTATGCGAGCATTGGCTCCTACATCGCCCGGGTGTGGCGCCTGTTCGATTTCCGCTTCACCCACCATCCCGGCACCGGTGCGACGCTTCTGCTGGCCACGGCGATCTACCTTAACTTTTTCACGCACCACTACGTAACGGACATCCGCCTCGGGTTGTTCGCGGCGACGGCCCTGCTGTTCGGCCGAACCTGGGTGTATTTCAAGGTCTGGCGGGTACACCGGCGGATGCCGCTTCTCCTGGGCTTCCTGCTCGTCGCCCTGTTCATCTGGCTCGCCGAGAACATCGGCACCGGAACGCGGGTCTGGCTCTATCCGAACCAGGTATCGAGCTGGGCGATGGTTTCCTGGCCGAAGCTTGGTTCCTGGTACCTGCTGATGATCGTTTCCTACGTTCTGGTCTCCCTCGTGAACAAGCCGGAGGTTTATAGGCACGGCGAGATCGAACGGGGAAATTACAAACAATAGCGACTGGCTTTCTTCAGTGTTTGGCAAGATCGAGCGGGCTAAGCCCGTCTGAGCCATGAGGAACCCCGTTCATGAGTGATTCCATCGCCGGCCTCGCGCAGTCGATCGTCTCGAACCAGAGCGCTGCGACGCGCGAGTCGATGCAGACGACCTTCATACGCAAGCAAGGTGAGAGTGATCGGGCCATCGCCCAGCTCTTGCAGCAATCCGCCGATCAACAGAAGGCCGTTCTTCCCGAAGGCCAAGGCGCAGTCGTGGACCGGCAGGTCTGAGCCCCGGTTGCCATCGGTGGAGAGGCCGGATGATCGCCCGCATCGGGGCAGGTCATCCGGCAGGATGGGTCGTGCGTGTCGCCAGGGGCCGAAAACGTAACGGACAGCCCGGCTCGGTTCACGACAGATCGGGACGTCCGCCGTGCGGCGCGGTCGGTTCCGCGCCGGCGGCTGGGTCTTCCTGGCCTCGTCAGGAGGTTGCGAGAGGCCGCATCACCTTAGTTGAGATAGGTGCGGATCCAGTTCGGCGAGAGGATTTCGCCTTCCTCGGTGATGATCCACGGCTGCTTTGCCGGGTCGGTCAGGGCGCCTGCGGCGGCCTCGATCGCCTCGCGAAGGGTGCCGTAGCGCGCGGGCTGGGCCAGCGGCGCCGGGACGGGAGTGGTCCGCCAGATCGTTAGATCGGCGGGACGTTCGAGGGCTTCGGTTTCCATAGCGATGTTTTCCTTGAACCTGAGAGGGTCGTTCCCCGCGGGTCTGTGCTGCTGGGCCAGCATTCGGTGCAGCCAGAGCGGGACGTGTTTCCGTGAGAATGGAAGCATCTCTAGGGCAGCTTTGCGATCAATTTGGGCATTGCCATGATGAGTATGGCAGACCCGATCCTTTATCCCCCGCCTTAAACATCATGTTTTGAACACAAAGCTTGAAGCGGCTGCCCTGGGACGCCCTCTTTTTATGATGAAGAGTTTAGGGTGACAGTGCTGATTGAACTTGTAGCTTGAACCTTGGGACGGAACCGTGTGCCCGCGCACCCGGATCGTGCCGCCCGTGAAAACAGTTGAACGGAGATGGGTGACCGACCAGTTAATGCGACGGACGCAGTCCAGAATTTTTCCAAAGCTGTGAAAGGGATGTGACATGTCGGATCGCTTTGGCCGCATGGCGATCACGGCGGCCCTGGTGCTCATGGCGCTCTACGTCGGACAGCCCTATCTGGCGGCGCTCCTGTTCTCGGCTGAAACTCCTCGGGCGATCACGGCTCGGGGGGATCTGGCCCCATCCGAAACGTCCACCGCGACCTTGTTCGAGCGCGCGAGCCCGTCGGTCGTGCATGTCTTCGCCCAAGCCGCTGCCCAGGGGCGTTCCCTGATGAGCCCCGATTCCGAGGAGGGCGAAGGGGGCAACGGAGCGCAGACGGGCACGGGCTTCGTCTGGGATGCCGCCGGGCACGTTGTCACCAACAATCACGTGGTGGCGGGCGCGGCCCAGCGAGGCGGCTCGGTGTCCGTCCGCCTATCCTCGGGGGAGGTCCGCCCGGCGACGATCGTCGGGACCGCGCCGAGCTACGACCTCGCCGTGCTTCGCCTCGGCGGCACCGGTGTCGTTCCGCCGCCCCTGGCCATCGGTACCTCGGCGGATCTCAAGGTCGGGCAAGCGGCCTTCGCCATCGGCAACCCGTTCGGCCTCGACCATACCCTCACGACGGGCGTCATCAGCGCTCTTCGTCGCCGCCTCCCGACGGGGGAGGGGAGGGAGTTGTCCGGCGTGATCCAGACCGACGCCGCGATCAATCCCGGCAATTCCGGGGGGCCGCTCCTCGATTCCGCGGGGCGACTCGTGGGCGTCAACACGGCGATCTATTCTCCCTCGGGCGCCAGCGCCGGCATCGGCTTCGCGATCCCCGTGGACGTGGTGAACCGGGTCGTGCCCGAACTCATCCGCAACGGCCGCACCCGCAATCCGGGCATCGGCATCATCGCCGGTCAGGAAGCGACCGCCGCGCGTCTCGGGATCGACGGCGTCGTGGTCCTGCGGGTCCTGCGCGGATCGCCGGCCGCCGAGGCCGGATTGCGCGGTGTCGATGTCCAGACCGGTACGATCGGCGATGTCATCGTCGGAGCCGGCGGTCAGCCGGTGCACCGCCTCGCCGATCTCACCGCCGCGATGGAGGCGGCGGGCATCGGCAAGGCCGTCGATCTCGCCGTCGAGCGGGACGGCCGCATCCGCAAGGTGAAGGTCATCACGGCGGATGTGGCAGAGACGCGGCAATAAGGCTTTCCCAGGCCGGGCTGTCACAAAGGCCGTTTCCGGTGCAGTAGGGTTGAAACCGCGCCGAACGACAACACGCAAGACACCGCAATGACGACGAAGGCCCGCCTGTTCCGATCCCTCGTCCGCGTCGCGCTCGTGCTCGGCGTGATGCCGGCCGGAGCGAGGGACGGGTCGCGGCGCCTATGCCTCGACGATGCTCCCGAGGGGGGGCGCCTCCCGCCGCGCGACACGTGTCCGGATCGCAGCGCCGAGCAGGTGGGAACGCAGGGCGGTTTCCACCGGATCGGCGATGTCCAGGTCAGGATCGGCGGACGGGTCACGCTCGACCACGACATGCGCCGATGACCATCCTTGCCGCCCTCGCGGCCCTGTTCGTCCTGTGGTGGTACGCCAAGACCGCCAAGCCCCACCTCGTCCGGCGCATGGGTCGGCTGATCACGCCGCGACTGGCGAGACGGATCGGCGGCTATGTCTTGCTCGCCCTGGCCGGCGTGGCTGCGGTTCGTGGTCGGATCGAACTCGCGATCCTGTTCGGGGGCGTCGCGTTCTGGTTCCTCGATGGTGTAGACGCCGTGCTCGTCCGGCTTCGCGGCCTGTTCAGGCGCGCATCCGTCTCGCGGCCCACGATCGTGCTGTTCGAGGTGATGCCCGATGGGCGGACCGCTGACGGGATCGTCCAGATCGGTCCCTATGCCGGGCGGCGCCTGTCGCAGCTTCCTGAAGCGGCGCTGATACAGATCCTCGCCGTCTGCCGCAAAGTCGACCGCATCGCCGCTCGCCGTTTACAGACGTATCTCGACGGCAGAACGGCCGCCGGGCGTGAAGACGCTGAGAGAGATTCCGACGCGCGGTCGCGCCGTCCGCCGGATCCAGGGGCGATGACGCAAGAGGAGGCCCACCAGATCCTGGGGCTTCAGAGCGGGGCGACCCTGCAGCAGATCCGCACGGCTCATCGCACGCTGATGAAACGGTGGCATCCCGACCAGGGCGGAACGGTCGAGGGGGCTTCGCGCATCAACGCGGCCCGAGACAGGCTTGTGAGCCGACATCGCTGATACTCCACGCGCGTTGCCAGAAAAATGCTCGATCGGACCCGGCCGGCGAACAGCCGACTGGGTTCGGCGAGGACGCAAATGGCGTCGTCACCGATGTCAGGAGGGCTTCCAGCTTCTGAAAAGCTAAGCCGTCGCGATGGCGGGTTTCAGCTTCGCGTGGCGAAGCAGTTGAAGCCGTTGCGCTTCAGGGTCGAGCAAGCGTCCTGCGCGGCTTCCTGTTCGCTGAAGCCCGAGAACCGGGCCCGGTAGAGGGTGGCGCCGCCATGATCGACCCTCACCGTGTAGGGCGAGGCCTTGGACAGAGCGCTTCCGGCCCGGCTGCGCGCCTCGGAAAGCATCGACTTAGCCTTGTCTTCGTCGTCCATGGCGCCGAGCTGGATCACCCAGGCGGTAGGCGTGACGCGGCTCGTGGACGCTGACTTCGGGCCGGGCTCGGGCCGGGCGCCATCGACCGATGCGAGACGTGCATCCGACTTGCCGCTGGGCGAAGCCTTGGTTCCGGGGAAAGCGGCGGGTGCGCTGCTCGGTGCATAGGCCTGAGCCGAGGCCGGGAGGGCGCCGCTCCGCCACTTGGCACCGGCACTTCCAGGGGTCGTGGTCTGGCGCGGGCTGATGTCGAGAGGTTGGGTCGAGGCGGTGGTCTCCACCTCGATCTCCTCGTCGTCGGCCGAGGCGACCTGAGTGCGCGTCCGCGACGTGGCGTCCGCCACCACGGCCGGGCGGCCACGCTCGGCGACTTCCGTCACCGCCGGTGCCTGGCGGTTGCCGGCATAGGCGCGCGGCAGGTTCGCCCGGACGAGATCGGCCATGATGCGGTCGCGGCTGGCACCGGACTTTCCGCCGAGCACGATCGCCACGATCTGGCGGTCGTCGGACTTGGCGGCGGTCATCAGGTTGAAGCCGGAATCGCGAGTGTAGCCGGTCTTGATGCCGTCCACGCCTTCGACATTGCCCAGGAGCCGGTTGTGGTTGCCGATGACCCGGCCGCGGAAGGCGAAGGAGCGGGTCTGAAAGTACTTGTAGTAGCGCGGAAACCGGTCCTGGATCGCCCGGGCGAGGATGGTCAGGTCGCGCGCCGTGGTGATCTGGTCCGCATCGGGCAGGCCCGAGGCGTTGGCGTAGTTGGTCCGGGACATTCCCAGGGCCTGTGCCTTGCGGGTCATCATCTCGGCGAATTTCGGCTCCGAGCCGGCGATGTTCTCGCCGATGGCGCAGGCCACGTCATTGGCGGATTTCGTCACGATCGCCTTGATCGCGTCCTCCACCTCGATCGTCGAGCCGGGCCGGAGACCGAGCTTGGACGGCGGCCGGGCGGCGGCGAATGCCGAGATGGTCAGGGGCGAGTCGAGGTTGAAACGGCCACGCTCGAGCTGTTCGAACAGCATGTAGAGCGTCATCACCTTCGTGATCGACGCCGGGTGGCGGAGGGAATCCTCGTTGACCGCATGAAGGGTGCGGCCCGTCTTCACATCGACCACCATGGCGGCGTAGGGCGGGTTGTAGCCCCCGCCACCGCCCCGGTGATGGTGCCCACGACGCGCATCGGCGGGCGAGGCGATGGCCGCGAGAACGGCTGCGGCCGTAATCAGGGCCGGCAGTCCATGGGTCGTCCGGGAGCGACTCGGAACGCTACGCATCGCGACGGGGTGTCCTCGACAACCGACCCTGAGGTCGGCTTGCACTGCATCATCACTGCAAGGCCGGCGAACGTGCCGCCGTGCCCTCGCAACATCTGTCAATCAGGCTAGGTCGACGCGGTTACGGCCCGGTTAATGCCTCGGCATCAATTTGCTCGCTTTCGTTGCGGTGCAATATAAATCTTGACGATCCATGGTGCATTGCACATAAAGACGGCGTTGGTCGATTCCGCGGGTCGGGGAACCGGCCTTGTCGACATCCGGCCCCAGAGGAATGCCCGCAAGGGTATCTCGCATCCCATGACTTTCCAGCCCTTCGACAAGATCCCCGCTTTCGACAAGTCCGGCTTCGATTCGGCGATGAAGAGCGTGTCGCTCGTCGCCCGGACGAACCAGACCGTCGGCACCGAGATGGCGGACTTCACCAAGCAGTCCTTCGAGCATGGCACCGCCACGATGAAGAAGCTGTCTGAGGCGAAGACCCCTCAGAGCGCCATGGAAATCCAGGCCGAGTTCATGAAGGCGTCCTACGAGCGCATGGTCGCTCAAGCGAAGCTGGTCGGCGGCCTGTATGCCGAGCTCGCCAAGGAGATCGGCAAGCCGCTCGAGGGCCTGACCAAGATCAAGCTTCCCGCTACCAACTGAGCGTCCGTCCGGCGTTGGAGCCGGCAACGACGGGAAAGATATGCCGAAGGGTGATCGAGCGACGGCTCGGTCGCCCTTTTTCGTGCGTCATCGCACCTTCCCGCGGCATTGCCGGGTAAAGTCCGCCCGGCGGCAGGCGTTCACCGCGCCACGTACCGGACAAGTGCGCGCAGGCGACTGGCGAAGTCGGGAAACGGCCTATAGATTGACGGTGAAGCAGGCGCGCGGCGCCAGCGTGCAGTCGGGAAGCCGGTGGGGTCTCACGATCCGCGTCCGGGCTTCTCTGCCAAAAATGGGGTCGATGCTATTCCGATGTCCGACGACCCGATGCGTTGTCTGGTCTCCCTCAATACGGATCACGGCGGCGCCGCCACGACCGCTGGGCTTGATGGCGCGATCCCTGACGATCCTTCGACGCCGCGCGCAGCCGATCCCATTGGACCGGGCGGCAATGACGACGGTCGCTCGGGGACTGCTATCATCACCCGGACCAAGCCCAAGACGAAACGGCCGAGCCTGTACCGCGTGCTCCTTCTCAACGACGATTACACGCCGATGGAGTTCGTCGTGCACGTGGTCGAGAAATTTTTCAACAAATCACAGGCCGATGCCTACCAGATCATGATGCACGTGCATCAGAATGGCGTCGGCGAGTGCGGGATCTTTACCTATGAGGTGGCGGAGACCAAGGTGACGCAGGTCATGGACTTCGCGCGCAAACACCAACATCCTCTCCAGTGCGTCATGGAAAAAAAATAGGCACTTCACACGAGGACCCGCTTTTGCCCAGCTTCTCTCGCAGCCTAGAACAAGCTCTCCACCGCGCCCTGGCGCTCGCCGGCGAGCGCCGGCACGAATATGCGACGCTGGAGCATCTGCTCCTCGCCCTGGTGGACGACCAGGACGCCGCGGCCGTCATGCGCGCCTGCAACGTCGAGGTCGACACGCTGAAACGCAGCCTCGTCGAGTATGTGGACACCGAACTCGCCAACCTGATCGGCGATGGGCGCCAGGATGCCAAGCCGACGGCGGGTTTCCAGCGGGTGATCCAGCGCGCGGTCATCCACGTCCAGTCCTCCGGCCGGGAAGAGGTGACCGGGGCCAACGTGCTCGTGGCGATCTTCGCCGAGCGCGAGAGCCATGCCGCCTATTTCCTGCAGGAGCAGGACATGACCCGCTACGACGCGGTCAACTACATCAGCCATGGCATCGCCAAGCGTCCCGGCGCGTCCGAGCCGAAGCCCGTCCGTGGCGCGGAGGAGGAGCCTTCCACCGAGCGTCCGAGCGGCGAGGAGACGGAGAACCGCACTAAAAAGAAGGGCGACGCGCTCGAGGCTTACTGCGTCAATCTCAACAAGAAGGCACGCGATGGCCGGATCGATCCGCTGATCGGTCGTGAGAGCGAGGTCCAGCGCACCATCCAGATCCTGTGCCGCCGTCAGAAGAACAATCCGCTGCTCGTGGGCGACCCGGGTGTCGGCAAGACCGCCATTGCCGAAGGACTGGCGCGCAAGATCATCAACAAGGAAGTGCCGGAAGTTCTCATCGACGCAACGGTGTTCTCCCTCGACATGGGCACCCTGCTCGCGGGCACGCGCTATCGTGGCGACTTCGAGGAGCGGCTCAAGCAGGTGATGAAGGAGATCGAGGCGCACCCGAACGCGGTGCTCTTCATCGACGAGATCCACACCGTCATCGGCGCCGGCGCGACTTCCGGCGGTGCGATGGACGCGTCGAACTTGCTCAAGCCCGCTTTGGCCAACGGCTCGCTCCGCTGCATCGGCTCGACCACCTACAAGGAGTACCGTCAGTACTTCGAAAAGGACCGCGCCCTGGTGCGCCGGTTTCAGAAGATCGACGTCAACGAGCCGTCGATCCCGGACGCCATCGAGATCGTGAAGGGTCTCAAGCCCTATTTCGAGGAGTTTCACAAACTCAAATACACGACCGAGGCCGTGAAAGCCGCCGTCGAGTTGTCTGCGCGCTACATCAACGACCGCAAGTTGCCGGACAAGGCGATCGACGTGATCGACGAGACCGGCGCGTCGCAGATGCTTGTGCCGGAAGCTCGCCGCAAGCGGACGATTGGTGTGAAGGAAATCGAAGCGACCATCGCGACGATGGCACGTATCCCGGCAAAGACCGTCTCGAAGGACGATGCCGCGGTTCTCAAGAACCTTACCGAGAACCTGAAGCGCGTTGTCTACGGGCAGACGGATGCCATCGAGGCTCTCACCTCGGCGATCAAGCTGGCGCGCGCCGGCTTGCGCGATCCGGACAAGCCGATCGGCTCGTACCTGTTCGCCGGGCCCACCGGTGTCGGCAAGACGGAAGCGGCCAATCAGCTCGCTTCGTCACTCGGCATCGAGATGATCCGTTTCGACATGTCGGAATACATGGAGCGCCACACGGTCAGCCGTCTCATCGGCGCTCCGCCCGGCTATGTCGGCTTCGATCAGGGCGGGTTGCTCACTGACGGGATCGACCAGCATCCGCATTGTGTGCTGCTGCTGGACGAGATCGAGAAGGCCCATCCCGACCTCTTCAACATCCTGTTGCAGGTGATGGATCACGGCAAGCTCACCGACCACAACGGCAAGCAGGTAGATTTCCGCAACGTCATCATCATCATGACGACGAATGCGGGCGCATCGGACATGGCGAAGTCGGCCTACGGCTTCACCCAGGCCAAGCGCACGGGAGACGACGTCGAAGCGATCAACAAGCTCTTCGCGCCGGAATTCCGGAACCGCCTCGACTCGATCATCTCGTTCGGACATCTGCCGAAGGACGTGGTGGCCAAGGTTGTCGACAAGTTCGTGCTCCAGCTCGAGGCGCAGCTTGCCGACCGCAACGTGACCATTGAACTCTCGGACGAGGCGCGCGAGTGGTTGACCGAGAACGGTTACGACGAGGCGATGGGTGCCCGGCCCATGGCGCGCCTGATCCAGACCACGATCAAGACGGCGCTCGCCGATGAAGTCCTGTTCGGACGCCTCAAGGATGGCGGCGCGGTTCGGGTTGTGCTGAAGAAGGCCGAGGAAGGTGTGACGCTGGCGCAGAAAGACGCGCTGGCCTTCGAGTTCCCGGCCGGACCCGTGACACCGAAACCGGAGAAGGACGTGACCAATGCCGGCGGTAAGCGCAAGCGTAGCCGGGCCAAGGCCGCTCCGCGAAAGAAGGAAGAGGCGAAGAAGGACGACAAGGGTGGTTCGGGCGGTGTCCGCACGGTACCGAAAGTTCCTCTCGTCCGGGCCTGATCGCACCGAAGCTCTGCCGAACGGGGCGCGTCTTCCTTACGAGGGAGGCGCGCCCCGTTCGCGTTCGGGCTGAAAATGCGCGGTCCTGCTGTCGACATGCGCGGGCTCGGTCGCTAGCTAGCGCCTTTGAGTAAATGCATCAGCGCACGTTCGGCCGTGACACCTTCGAGGGGCTCGCCGAGCAACGTCACAGACTTCGATTTCCCGTCACGGCTCATGCCGGTGCGGGAAAGGTTGGAGTGGGATCGTTGAAGCCACTCGCGATGACAGGGGAGTATCCATGAGCGATCTGCAAGAGGGCCCCCTGACACCGCTCTCCAGCCAGGGCACGCATGTCGCGGCCCGCCCGCAAAAACTAACCCGGCGCGAAGAGCGACGTCGTCGTCGTGTACGGCGGCGCCGGGGCGAGGAAATCCTGGGTTGGATCCTCGTTCCGATCATCTGCTACGGAATTTATTGGGGGATCAGCGCCGGATTCGACGTGCTCGGAACGACTCCGGGCACGGTCTGGGACCAGTTGATGCAGGTCAAGCAGATGCTTGAGAAGAAGGCTTGACCCTTACCGGGTGAGGGCATGGACCGAGAACAGGCGCTCGGCATCGGTCCAGCTTTTCGCAACCTTCCATCCTGCCTGAGCCGCAAGGGCGCGGAAGCCGTCGATCGTGTATTTGTAGCTGTTCTCGGTGTGGATCGTCTCTCCACCCGCGAAGCTGAAGCGGCGGCCCGCGAGCGACACATCCTGGGCGCGCAAGCTAACGAGATGCATCTCGATCCGCGACGCCTCAGGTGCGAAATAGGCCCGGTGGGCGAAGGCCGATCGGTCGAAATCGGCACCGAGTTCGCGATTGATCCGATCGAGCAGGTTGAGGTTGAAACGCGCCGTCACGCCAGCCGCATCGTCATAGGCCGCATCCAGCACCGTCTTGTCCTTCACGAGATCGACGCCGACAATCAAGGATGCTCCAGGCCCGAGAACCCGCCCGAAATGGGCAAGGAGATGAGCGGCCTGAGGCGGCTCGAAATTGCCGATGGTCGAGCCTGGGAAGAACCCCGCTACAGCGCCATCGGAGAGCCCGTCGGGGAGAGTAAAGGGCCGGGTGAAATCCGCCGCGACCGGCTGAATCGACAGGTGTGGGAAGTCCCGCGACAGGGTTTCGGCTTCGCTTCGTAGGAAGTTCTCCGAAACGTCAACCGGAACGTAGGCGGCCAAATCCGTGAGATGGACGAGAAGCCGCCGGACCTTCACCGTCGAGCCGCTACCGAATTCCACGAGGTTCGCTCGTGAAGGAAGAAGCGATGCGATGTCCGGCCCCGACGCATCGAGGATGCCGATTTCCGTGCGAGTCGGATAATATTCCGGCTGTCGGGTAATCGCCTCGAACAGGTCGGAGCCGATCTCGTCGTAGAAATACTTCGCCGGAATGAATTTCTGTGCCGCCGAGAGCCCCACGAGGATGTCGTCGAGGAACTGATGCTCCGGAGTGACGGAGGAGACGGGGGTGGCGTCCGTGAAGACGGGGTTGATGGTCACGGGCAAGTCTCCGAGGAACGCCGAAGGACGTAAGGTTTCGCGGGAGAGGGAAACGGAGATCAGTCGCGATAGTTCGAAAGCCGCAGCCCCGTGAACTGCCAGCGCTGATGCGGATAGAAGAAATTGCGATAGCCGATCCGGGCATGACCTTCGGAGGTGGCCACGGAAGAGCCGCGCAGGACGAACTGGTTCGACATGAACTTTCCGTTGTATTCGCCGAGCGCACCGGACACCGGCCTGTAGCCCGGGTAGGACAAATAGGCAGAACGGGTCCATTGCCAGACGAGGCCGAAGGCGTCGTCGAGCAGACCCTCCTTGGCGGCGATCTCCCATTCGAACTCGGTGGGCAGATCGCGCCCCGCCCATCGGGCAAAGGCATCCGCCTCGAAATAGCTCACGTGGGTGACGGGCAGGGCCGGGTCGATACTGGCCTGTCCGGCGAGGGTCATGCTCGACCATTGCCCGGCCTCATTGCGCTGCCAGTAGCCGGGGGACTCCCAGCCCTCCGCCTGCACCGCGAGCCAGCCATCCGAGAGCCAGAGTTCGGGCCGCGCGTAGCCGCCATCCTCGATGAAGGCGAGCCATTGCGCGTTAGTGACGAGGCCCCTGTCGATCCGACACGGCAGGATCAGCGTCTCATGGCGTGGGGATTCGTTATCGAACGAGAATCCGTCGCCTTGATGCCCGATCTTCTCGACCCTCCCATCCAACTCGGCGGTTCCGCCCCGCGATACAGGACGAGGAAAAAGCCATCCGGCATCGTAGACGGGGCTCAGGGGGTTCTGCGCGAAGGCATGGAGGATGTCGGTGAGGAGCAACTCCTGATGCTGCTGCTCATGATAAAGGCCGATCTCCAGGATCGACAGCACCGTGTCGAGGGTCGCCTCGGTCGAATCCGCCAGGAGGCCCTCCACTGCACAGTCCACATGGGTGCGGTAACCGGCGACCTCGTCCGCGGTCGGCCGTGTGATGAGACCGCGCATGATTCTCGGCTGGCGGGGGCCTGCGGCGACATAATAGGAGTTGAAGAGGTAGTGCAGCCGCTCGTCGTATATGCGGTAGCCAGGCACGTGATCGCGCAGGAGGAACTGCTCGAAGAACCACGTGGTATGCGCCCGGTGCCACTTCGTCGGGCTGGCATCGGCCATGGACTGGATCTGCTGGTCCTCCGGCGATAGCGGCGCGGCGCGGCGCTCTGTCTCGTCACGCACGGCGCGGAAGGCCCTGATCCAGGCCGCGCGATCCACCGGCCTTTCCGAGACGTTTGGCGGCGGGAATGCCGCGCTTTCCGTCTGACGATGCGAGGTCTCGCGGATTGCCGCCGTCGCTGCCATGTCGATCACTCCACTCGCATCCATGATGCGGAAATATGGCCCCGCCGCCATTCGGCAACGGCCGTTCGCCTGCGCCCATCGACGCGGCGCGCATGGGCGAAAAATGCCGGGCCTTTTTCATGCCTCAGTGACACGGCCTTAACCCTGCCGGCCCGACACTCCTCCATCCACGCACAGTGTCCAGGCAAGGCTCGTATGCGGATCGATCTGATGGCAGGAGTGATGACGGCGGCCCTGGCGGCTGAAATCCGGCCGACCCCAACCATTCTCGTGTTCGATTCCGGTCTTGGAGGCCTCACCGTTCTCGAACAGGTGAGGCGCGCCCGGCCCGACGCGCGTTACGTCTATGCCGCCGACGACGCCGCCTTTCCCTACGGGCGTCTATCGGAATCCATCCTCGTCGCCCGCGTCCTGGCGGTGATGGAGAGACTTCTCCTACGCCACGGCCCCGATCTCGTCGTGATCGCCTGCAACACGGCGTCGACCCTGGTGCTTCCTGCACTCCGGGCGCGCTTTTCGACACCGTTCGTCGGCGTCGTGCCGCCGATCAAGCCGGCGGCGGAGGCGACACGCTCGCGCAGGATCAGCCTCCTGGCGACGCCTGGCACTGTGGCGCGGCCCTATACCCACGACCTCATCGAGACTTATGCGGGCGCCTGTGCGGTCACCCTGGTCGGATCGCCGAATCTGGCGGCCTATGCCGAGGCCGAACTCGCGGGCCGCCCTGTCGACAACGCGTTGATCGCCGCCGAGATCGCCCCATGCTTCGTCGAGAGCGAGGACGGGCGACGTACGGACGTAGTCTGCCTCGCCTGTACCCATTATCCCCTGCTGCTCACGCGATTCCAGCGCCTCGCCCCCTGGGAGGTGACCTGGATCGATCCGGCCCCGGCCATCGCCCGCCGGGTCACGCAGCTTCTCGGTCCATCCCGGCGCAAGCCGCTGGACGACATCCCTCCGGGGCTGACGGCCTTCACCAGCGGTGCCGGCATCACGCCCTCCCTGCGTCGCTCTCTCGATGCCAGGGGCGTCGGCGATGTCGCCGTGGAGATGATGCCGCTCGCTCTGCAATAGATGCGTTGCCGCCTCGGCATTGACCTCCGGGCCTCTCTCGCCTATGCAGCGCTCAGTTACGGGGCTCCGAGAGGGGCCCCGCAGCTTTTTCAAGCGCACCCGTGAGCGGCAATGTCCGCTCTGTCGTTCCGCTTCGGCCCCGGGCCGCTTCGGAAAGAGGAGGGCGCGTTCCTCGACCAATCTCACTCGCTGAGAGGAACCGCGATGTCAAAACGTATTCAGGCGAAGCACAAGCTCGATCGCCGTATGGGCCAGAACATCTGGGGCCGCCCGAAGAGCCCCGTCAATCGCCGCGAGTACGGCCCCGGCCAGCATGGCCAGCGCCGCAAGGGCAAGATGTCCGACTTCGGCACGCAGCTGCGTGCCAAGCAGAAGCTCAAGGGCTACTACGCGAACATCACCGAGAAGCAGTTCCGCCGCTACTACGCCGAGGCGATCCGCCTGCGCGGCGACTCGAGCGAGAACCTGATCGGCCTGCTGGAGCGTCGCCTCGACGCCGTGGTGTACCGCGCCAAGTTCGTGCCGACCCCGTTCGCTGCCCGCCAGTTCGTGAACCACGGCCACGTCAAGGTGAATGGCCGTCGCGTGAACATCGCCAGCTTCCTCGTGAAGCCGGGCGACGTGATCGAGGTGAAGGATTCGTCGAAGCAGCTCGAGATCGTCGTCGTCGCCTCGCAGCTCGCCGAGCGTGACGTGCCGGACTACATTGAGGTGGATCACGCCAAGATGACCGCTCGCGTTACCCGCGTGCCGAGCCTCAGCGAAGTTCCCTACCCGGTCCAGATGGAACCGAACCTCGTGATCGAGTTCTATTCGCGCTGATCCCACCGGATCATCACCGAGACGAAAAAGGCCGCCCGAGAGGGCGGCCTTTTTGTTTGCCCGATGCTCTTTGGAACGGGTCAGGTTGCGCTCCGCTGGCGGCCTGCGGTGCGGGTAGAGCACAAGAAAGGCGGGACAGCCTATCTGGCCACCCCGCCTTCGGTAACTCTTCTAACGGACGATCAACTCGCAGCCTGGAGTCCGCTCTCGGAAACCAAGATTGGATACGGCGGAGAGTCTGAACCCGAGTATCAGCCGCGCTGGCCGATGGGCACGTATTCGCGCTTGTCCGGGCCGATATAGAGCTGGCGCGGGCGGCCGATCTTCTGCGAGGGATCCTCGATCATCTCGGCCCATTGGGCGATCCAGCCCGTGGTGCGGGCGAGCGCGAACAGCACGGTGAACATCGAGGTCGGGAAGCCCATCGCCTTGAGGGTGATGCCGGAATAAAAATCGATGTTCGGGTAGAGCTTCTTCTCGATGAAGTACTCGTCCTTCAGGGCGATCTGCTCGAGCTGTACGGCGACTTCCAGCAGCGGATCGTCCTTGATGCCGAGCTGGCTGAGAACCTCATGCGTCGTCTTCTGCATGATGCGGGCGCGCGGATCGTAGTTCTTGTAGACCCGGTGACCGAAGCCCATCAGACGGAACGGATCGTTCTTGTCCTTGGCCTTGGCAACGTATTTCGCCACGTTGTCGGGCGTGCCGATCTCTTCCAGCATCTTGAGCGCCGCCTCGTTGGCGCCGCCATGCGCAGGCCCCCACAGGCAGGCGATGCCGGCGGCGATACAGGCGAAGGGGTTGGCGCCCGACGAGCCGGCCAGACGTACGGTGGAGGTCGAGGCGTTCTGCTCGTGATCGGCGTGGAGGATGAAGATCCGGTCCAGCGCGCGTGCGTAGATCGGGTTGACGACGAACTCCTCGCACGGAACCGCGAAGCACATCCGCAGAAAGTTCGAGGTGTAATCGAGGTCGTTCTTCGGGTAGACGAAGGGCTGACCGATTGAATACTTGTAAGCCATCGCCGCGAGCGTCGGCATCTTGGCGATCATGCGCAAGCTGGCGATCATGCGCTGCTTGTCGTCCGAGATGTCGGTCGAGTCGTGGTAAAACGCCGACAGCGCGCCGACGCAGGCGACCATGATCGCCATCGGGTGGGCGTCGCGGCGGAATCCCTGGAAGAAGCGGTTCATCTGGTCGTGCACCATGGTGTGGCGCGTGACCCGGTAGTCGAAATCCGCCTTCTGGGCGGGCGTCGGCAATTCACCGAACAGCATCAGGTAGCACGTCTCGAGGAAGTCGCCCTGCTCGGCGATCTGCTCGATGGGATAGCCGCGATACAGGAGGACGCCGGCGTCGCCGTCGATATAGGTGATCTTCGATTCGCAGGACGCGGTGGAGGTGAACCCGGGATCGAAGGTGAACATGCCGGTCTTGGCGTGGAGCTTGCCGATGTCGATGACGTCGGGTCCGATCGTACCGGTCTTGATCGGAAGATCGACTTGGTTGTCGCCCACGGAGATCGTGCTGGTGGCGCTCATGGAGACGTGGACCCTTTCTTGGCAGAAGGCAGACCTTGGCAGAGGGTAGCGCCGGCCCGAATGGCGACATCCGCCACTTCGGACCGGCGCGCACGAACAGGCTTTTGCTGCAGGTGCTCACACACCTATCGGGTTAGCGGATCGGCACACCGCCTACAACCGATCCCCCTCGCCACTCGGCCGCGCAAGCGAAAACCGGGCCGATCTGTCACCCGTCGAGCGTCTGTGATCAGGTCGAGGATGCCTGATCTCCGAGGCGCCCCAGACACTCCTCGCGTCCGAGCACGGCCATGACGTCGAAGACCGGCGGAGAGGTCGCGCGCCCCGTGAGCGCGGCCCGCAATGGCTGGGCGATCAGGCCGAGCTTTAGCGCGTTTTCCTCGGCAAAGCGGCGCACCGCGCCCTCCGTGCTGGCCGCGTTCCATTCCGGCAGGTCGGCGAGGGCCGGCAGGATCGCCGCGAGACGCTGGCGAGCTTCCTCGCTCAGGAGGGCCTTCGCCTTGTCGTCGAGGCCGAGGGGACGCGACGCGGTGAGGTAATAGGCGCTGTCGAGGAGGTCCACGAGGGTCTTGGCGCGCTCCTTGAGACCGGGCATCGCCGCGCCGAGCTTGGCACGAAGCTCGGGCGACAAAGCGGTGGGCAATCCGCGATCGGGAGCGAGCACCGGAAGGATCGTCTCGATCGCATCGATCAGCACGGCATCGTCCGCCCCGCGAATGTAGAGCCCGTTGAGATTCTCGAGCTTCGCGAAATCGAATCGGGCAGCCGAGCGGCCGATCGACTTCAGGTCGAAGGCGGCGATCATCTCCTCGGTCGAGAACACCTCCTGATCGCCATGGCTCCAGCCCAGGCGGACGAGGTAGTTGCGTAAGGCCGAAGGCAGGTAGCCAAGGTCGCGATAGGCGTCGACACCGAGTGCTCCGTGACGCTTCGACAGTTTGGCGCCGTCAGCCCCGTGGATCAGCGGGATATGCGCCATGATCGGCGCGGACCAGCCGAGCGCGTCGTAGATCTGTCCCTGCCGGGCGGCGTTGGTGAGGTGGTCGTCACCGCGAATCACGTGGGTCACGCCCATGTCGTGATCGTCGACGACGACGGCGAGCATGTAGGTGGGGTTACCGTCGGAGCGCAGCAGGACGAGATCGTCGAGATCCTTGTTGGCCCAGGTCACGCGGCCCTGGACCTGATCTTCCACCACCGTTTCGCCGTCGGACGGAGCGCGCAGGCGGATCACCGGCTTAACACCGGCCGGTGCCTCGGCCGGATCGCGGTCGCGCCAGCGGCCATCGTAACGCATCGGGCGGCCTTCGGCGCGCGCGGCCTCGCGCATGGCGGTGAGCTCGTCCGGCGTCGCATAGCAGTGATAGGCGTTGCCCGAGGCGAGCAGGCTTTCCGCGACCTGGCGGTGCCGATCCGCGCGGGCGAACTGGTATACGACGTCTCCGTTCCAATCCAGGCCGAGCCAGCGCAACCCTTCGAGGATCGCGTCGATGGCGCCCTGGGTGGAGCGCTCCCGGTCGGTATCCTCGATCCTCAGCAGCATGCGACCGCCGAAATGGCGGGCATAGAGCCAGTTGAAGAGCGCCGTGCGCGCTCCCCCGATATGCAGGTACCCCGTGGGGGAGGGGGCAAAACGCGTAACGACGGGTGACGACATCGGGCGGCTAAACTTGTGCGTGAAGGTGGGAGGGCGGATCGACCGGCCCGGATCGGCGCATGTAGCATGCGTTTGCGGTGACGTTAAGAAAACGTGGCGCCGAGTCGCGAGGCGGAGGCGGTGCCGCTCGTGCGGGCTCTCTCCAAAAGGGTGAGCCCTGAGGGAGACGCAGCGGCAGATGGCCCAGGCCAGCGCGCGAGCAAAGGGCGCGACGTTTTCGGGCCTGGCCCGTCCGCGATCCCCGTCGGCTATGGTAGAGGCGGCAAAACGCTGGTTCGCCGGCGGGCTCGCGGAGGAATCCGAACAGCGCCGCCTGTTTCCGTGGCTCGCCGTCGCATTCGGCCTCGGCATTCTCGTCTGTTTCACCGCCACCAACGGCGAGCCATCGCTGGCGGCACCGCTCCTCGTGGCGCTCGCCCTCTCGGCCGCCGTACCGTTCCTCGGTTCAAGGCCCGTCGCCCTCGCTCTGGTTCTCGGACTCGCCGCGTCCTTCCTCGGCTTCTCGGCCGCTGTGTTGCGCCTGCGGATCGTGGCGGCGCCCGTCCTGGCCCGGACGACCATCGCGCCGCTCACAGGCCTTGTGGAAGCCCTCGACGAGCGGGAGGTCGGTGCGCGGCTCATCGTCCTCGTGGAGAGTTTCGGCACCCTGACGCCGGATCGCCGGCCGACGCGGGTTCGCGTGTCCTACAAAAAGGCGCTCACCCTGAAGCCCGGCGATTACATCTCGGCGACGGCGCGGCTCCTGCCCCCGCCCGAGGCGGCCCGGCCCGGCGGATACGATTTCGCGCGCGATGCCTACTTTCGCGGGATCGGCGCCGTCGGCTCTCTCGTGGGCAAGATCGAGGTGAAGCCTCCGCCGAGACCCTTGCCCTGGCAGGTCTCGCTCGCCGCTGCCGTGGACGATGCGCGCAACGCGCTGACCCGGCGGATCACCGATGCCAATGGCGGGCAGGCCGGCGCGGTGGCCGCGGCCCTGGTGACGGGCAAGCGCGGCCTCATCAATGCCGAGACCAACGATGTCCTGCGCGCGGCGGGGATCTACCACGTGGTCTCGATTTCCGGGCTCCACATGGTACTCGCCGCCGGAGTGGTGTTCTGGCTCGTTCGCGCGCTCCTCGCCCTCGTCCCGGGCCTCGCCCTCATCTGGCCGATCAAGAAGATCGCCGCCGGTTTCGCCATGGTCGGCGTCACCGCCTATTGCGTCTTCTCGGGCTGGGACATCGCCGCCGAGCGATCGCTCATCATGACCCTCGTGATGCTGGGCGCGATCCTCGTAGATCGTCCCGCGCTCAGCATGCGCAACCTCGCCCTGGCCGCGCTGATCGCCCTCGCGCGCGAGCCCGACGGGCTACTCGGCCCGAGCTTCCAAATGTCCTTCGGCGCGGTGGCCGGCCTCATCGCCTGCGCGGGCACGCTCAATCGTTGGATGCCGCCACGCGAAGGCGCCAGTCTCTTGGCCCGCGCATGGCGGTTCCTCACCGTCGCGGTCCTCGGCACCTTGGCGACGACCATGGTCGCCCAGATCGCGACGGCGCCGTTCGCGACCTATCATTTCCAGACCGTCCAGCCGTTCGGCATCGTCGGCAACGCGCTGACCTTGCCCCTCGTATCTCTGGCGGTGATGCCGGCGGCGGTGCTCGGAATCCTCGCCTATCCCTTTGCCCTCGATCAGCCGGTCTGGTGGGCGATGGGGCTCGCGGTACGGGGGATGCTCACGATCTCCGGGTGGATCAGCGGGTTTGGCCACGCCACCCTCGTCGTGCCGGCCTATGGCAGCACGGCCCTCTGCCTGCTGGCCCTCGCCCTGCTCCTGCTGACGCTCCCCGTGTCGGGGCTGCGCTGGATCGGCCTCGCTCCGGCCGCCCTCGGCATCGCGCTCGCCGCCACGCCACCTCGCTACGACCTCTATATCGACCGGGAGGGTGGGGGCGCGGCCCTGCGCGACCCAGACGGCCGGCTCGCAATCCTCGGAAACCCGCCCGCCTTCGTCCTCGAACAATGGCTCAAGGCGGACGGCGATTCTCGGAAGGCCGGTGCCGTATCCGTCTCCACGAAAGGCCGTTGCGATGCGGTCGGCTGCACCGCAGGGACGGAGACACGGCGCATCGTGGCGCTCGTCAAGGACAAGCGAGCCTTTACCGAGGATTGTGAGAGGGCAAGCATCATCATAGCCCGCCGCGACGCTCCCAAAGGATGCCGCGTCGGCCTCATCGTCGATCGGGCGTTCCTGGCGGAGCGGGGGGCGACAGCAGTTCGCTTCGGGCCGGACGGTCCTGTCGCGACATCGGCACGCTCGCCGAACGTCCGGCCTCCGTGGCGGCGGGTCATGGCCGAGGCCTCGCCTGTGCACTCGACACCGGCCGAGACCGCGAAACTACAGGATCCCGAGATCGACGAAGGCGATCCATTGCCGGACACACCCTCGGACCGGCCTCAGTAGCGGCGGACGAGGCTGACCAGGCGACCCTGGATCTGTACACGGTCGGGACCCAGCACCCTCGTCTCATAGGCGGGGTTGGCGGCCTCCAGGGCGATGGAGGAACCGCGACGACGCAGGCGTTTCAGGGTGGCTTCCTCATCGTCGATGAGGGCCACGATGATGTCCCCCGTATTCGCGGTGTCCTGCTTCTTGATCACCACCAGATCGCCATCGAGAATACCCGCTTCGATCATCGAATCGCCGCGCACCTCGAGGGCATAATGCTCGCCCCCCGACAGGAAGTCGGGAGACAACGTGACCGAGTGACTTTGGTTCTGGATCGCCGAGATCGGCGTACCGGCCGCGATCCGACCCATGACCGGGATGGTGATGGCCCGTCCGCTCTCGTCCTGAGCCTGGGTCGTCGGCGGGCGCATGGATGGCGTCGCCTTGGACCGTCCGCCTTCGACGACGCTGGGCGTAAAGCGGCGGACTTCGCCGGCGGGAGCCGGCTTCGGCGCGGGGGCGCCGGTCAGGCTTTCGGGCATCCGGATCACCTCGATCGCCCTGGCCCTATTCGGCAGGCGCCGCAGGAACCCGCGCTCTTCAAGGGCCGTGATCAGCCGGTGGATGCCCGATTTCGACTTGAGATCGAGCGCGTCCTTCATCTCGTCGAACGAGGGCGGGACACCACTCCCCTGCATCCGTTGCTGAATGAATTGGAGAAGATCCAGCTGCTTACGCGTCAACATACAGATCACTCTTCCACTGAAGCCAATGGCCGCGACTAACGCCGCTGAAACAAAACACGAACACGGTAGACGTTCTGGAAGTGTTCTGCAAGGGTTCCGTTAACGCGGTGGTAGAGTTTGTTCCTGGGCGGACATTCGCCGGCATCCCGGCGCCGGAGCCCGGCTGGCGGTTCGCGCCTCGCAAGTCGGCTCCATCCCGACGACATCCCACCCCGAGGGCCGATCGCCTCGGCGTGGTCGTTCAATAGCGACGGTGCTACCGGTCGCTGGCTTCGCCGCAGAATCGGGGATTCGTTTCGATCACTGTGACGGATCGGCGAGCCGATACAGACGCTTCGATCCGACCGAAGCCGGCTGTCTCGTCTCGTTCGCCGACATTGGCGGTCGCAGCGACCGGAAACCGGCGACGATGCCGTTCAGTCGAGATAGTCGCCGTACTTCTCGACATGGTTGGCCAGGCCGAGGCCGTGCTCGCGCACCAGGCGTTCGGCAAGTTCCGCGTCGCGCGCCTCCAGCGCCTTGATGATCGCCACGTGTTCCTTGATCGAGTTGGCGGCACGGTCGCCCTGGCGCATGGCCGTGTTGCGGATGCCGCGAACGTGCATGAGCAGATTGCTGGTGATATCCTTGATGACGTCGCACTGGCCCAGCGAAATGATCTTCTGGTGGAAGCGGATATTGGCTTCCGAATACTCGTCGAGATGATCCGACGGACGACCCTCGTAAAATTCCGGGAAATGCTCGCGCAGGCAGTGTAACTGCTCGTCTGTGGCTCGCTCGCAGGCGAGGCGAGCGGCCATGCTCTCCAGGGCCGACCAGGCCTGGATCATGCTGACGATCTCCTTCTTCGACTTCTTGATCACGAAGACGCCGCGCCGGGCCTCGAACCGTACGAAACCTTCCTGCTCGAGTACCGTCAGCGCTTCGCGCACCGGGGTGCGGCTCACTCCCAGGTTGAGAGACAGCTTCCTCTCGTCGAGCCTCACCTCCTCGCGCTGATTATAGATGTTCATATTCGTGATTGCTTCCTTGAGCGCGTCGTAGGCCAATGCACGCAAGCTCGAAGTCGCAACGATGGGCTTTACTTGAAACGTATCCGTCTTAACCATTTTCGACACCTAGAATGATTTCAACTCGCACACAGGGTCGAGCACACTTGGTGTGAAGCATGCCAAACCCGCGTTCAAAATACAAGGAACGCTTCGGGGCAAAGAAATCCTTCAACACAAGAATAGTGGCATCTCTTGTCCTAGCAATCCGGAGGACATGCATTCGGTCGTTGGAGCCGCGTCGATGCCGCACTCGCCATCGTCTCGTTCGTTTCAGTGCCGCGCATTCGCTGAAGCCCGACCAAACCGGCAAGATCATGCAAAACCGTTTGACAGTTGGTATTTGGTATGCCACCAATTGTCGAGAGATGCGGAGGGTTATCCGACTGTAACGCGGCCTGAGCGCGGTCGTGATGAGGCTTCGGCGGATTGGCGGTGGCATCACAGCACGCTGTCGACGTAGGGACACGCATTATAACGCATTACGTTCCGTAGCCCTTCGGTCGGGAGGTTTACGGACGGTCTTCAAGATAAGCATGAGCTGTTTGCTTGAGGAGGTCATAATTTTTTCGGTCTGACTTAAGAAAAATACGGGTTCGCCGAGACGTGCGGCCGTGGACGCCCCCGCCGCCCCACGATGGGGACGTCACCTCATCGGCTCGCCTGCCCAGCGGGTCACAAATCATAACAAAACAGCAAAGAACCAGGGAGAGAACACGATGTCCGCTTTGGCCCAGAGAATCGATGTCGACGTATCGGCGGAGCCTGAGCTCACCGATGGCTTTCATCTCGTCATCGATGCGTTGAAGCTCAACGATATTCATACGATCTACGGTGTTCCCGGTATTCCGATCACCGATCTCGGTCGTCTCGCCCAGGCTGCGGGCATGCGTGTCATCTCCTTCCGCCATGAGCAGCATGCCGGCAATGCGGCCGCCATCGCGGGCTTCCTCACGAAGAAGCCCGGCATCTGCCTCACGGTTTCGGCCCCCGGCTTCCTCAACGGTCTGACGGCGCTCGCCAACGCAACCACCAATTGCTTCCCGATGATCCTCATCTCCGGCTCGTCCGAGCGCGAGATCGTCGACCTGCAGCAGGGCGATTACGAAGAGATGGACCAGCTCGCCATCGCCAAGCCCCTCTGCAAAGCGGCCTTCCGCGTGCTTCATGCCGCCGATATCGGCATCGCCGTCGCCCGTGCCATCCGCGCGGCGGTGTCCGGCCGCCCGGGCGGTGTCTATCTCGACCTGCCCGCCAAGCTCTTCTCCCAGGTTATGGAGGCCGAGGCCGGCGCCAAATCCCTGGTCAAGGTCATCGATGCGGCCCCGGCCCAGCTGCCGGCCCCCTCCGCGATCAAGCGCGCACTCGATGTCCTGAAGAGCGCCAAACGCCCCCTCATCGTTCTCGGCAAGGGCGCGGCTTATGCGCAGGCCGATGACGAGGTCCGGGCTCTCGTGGAAACCAGTGGCATCCCCTACGTGCCCATGAGCATGGCCAAGGGCCTCCTGCCCGACACCCATCCGCAATCGGCGGGTGCCGCCCGTTCGCTCGTCCTCAAGGAGGCCGACGTCGTCCTGCTGTTGGGCGCGCGCCTCAACTGGCTGCTCTCGCACGGCAAGGGCAAGACCTGGGGCGCCCCCGGCTCCAAGAAGTTCATCCAGATCGACATCGAGCCGAAAGAGATGGACTCCAATGTCGAGATCGTGGCCCCCATCGTCGGTGATATCGGCTCCTGCGTCTCAGCGCTCCTCGACGGCATGAAGGGAGACTGGCAGGCCCCGCCGACATCCTGGACCGATGCCATCTCCGCCAAGAAGGAGGAGAACCTCGGCAAAATGGCGTCGAAGCTGCGCAAGAACTCGACGCCGATGGACTTCCACGGCGCGCTCGGCGCACTGAAGACCATCATCGCCGAGCGGCCCGACGCGATCCTGGTCAACGAGGGCGCCAACACCCTCGATCTGGCGCGTGGCATCATCGACATGTACCAGCCGCGCAAGCGTCTCGATGTCGGCACCTGGGGCATCATGGGGATCGGCATGGGCTTCGCCATCGCCGCCGCCGTGGAAACGGGCAAGCCCGTCCTCGCCGTCGAGGGCGACAGCGCCTTCGGCTTCTCCGGCATGGAGGTGGAGACCATCTGCCGTTACAACCTGCCGGTCTGCATCGTCGTGTTCAACAACAACGGCATCTATCGCGGCACCGATACGGACCCGACCGGCCGCGATCCGGGAACGACGGTCTTCGTCCGGGATTCCCGTTACGATAAAATGATGGAGGCCTTCGGCGGCGTGGGCGCCAACGCGACGACGCCGGACGAGCTCTCCCAGGCCGTCAACGCAGCCATGGATTCGGGTCGCCCGACGCTCATCAACGCAGTGATCGACCCCCAGGCCGGCACCGAGAGCGGCAATATCGGCAGCCTCAACCCGCAAAGCGCAGTGAAAAAGAAGAAGTAGGCCGTCGGTCCGTCCGGCCGCTCCCGCGTCAGCGATGCAGGAGCGGCCGGCGCCCATATCCGCCGAACGCCCTTCAACGCGGAAGAGTCCTATGAATGCCCTCGAAGGCGTGAAGATCCTCGACTTCACCCATGTCCAATCCGGCCCGACCTGTACCCAGCTCCTGGCCTGGTTCGGCGCGGACGTGATCAAGGTCGAGCGTCCGGGCGTTGGCGACGCGACACGCCAGCAGCTTCAGGACATTCCCGATGTGGACAGCCTCTATTTCACGATGCTGAACCACAACAAGCGGTCGATCACCCTCGACACCAAGAACCCCAAGGGGATCGAGGTGATGTGGCGTCTGGTGAAGGAGTGCGACGTTCTCGTAGAGAACTTCGCGCCGGGCGCTCTCGCCCGGATGGGCCTGACCTGGGAGGCGATTCATGAAGCCAACCCGCGCATGATCCTCGCCTCGGTGAAGGGGTTCGGACCGGGCGCCTACGAGAATTGCAAGGTCTACGAGAACGTCGCCCAATGCGTGGGAGGTGCCGCCTCCACCACGGGGTTCCGCACGGATATCCCGATGGTGTCCGGCGCTCAGATAGGAGATTCCGGCACCGGCCTTCATCTGGCCCTCGGCATCGTCACGGCGCTCTACCAACGGACCCATTCAGGCCTTGGACAGAAGGTCGATTGCGCCATGCAGGATGGCGTCCTCAACCTCTGCCGGGTCAAGCTGCGCGACCAGCAGCGGCTGGAGCGCGGGCCGCTCGAGGAATACAGCCAGTACGGGGAGGGCATCGGTTTCGGCGATTCCGTGCCGCGCGCGGGTAACGATTCCGGTGGCGGCCAGCCGGGTCGCATCCTGAAGTGCAAGGGCTGGGAGACCGATCCCAACGCCTACATCTATTTCATCGCGCAAGGCGCGGTCTGGGAGCCGATCTGCGACGTCATCGGCGAGCCGACCTGGAAGACGCATCCCGATTACGCGACACCGAAAGCGCGCCTGCCGCATCTGAACGAAATCTTCACGCGGGTCGAAGCCTGGACGATGTCGAAGACCAAGTTCGAGGCGATGGAAACGCTCAACGCGCTGCACGTCCCCTGCGGCCCAATCCTTTCGATGAAGGAGATCGCGGAGGACGAGTCGCTGCGAAAATCCGGCACCGTGGTCGAGGTCGACCATCCGGAGCGCGGGAAATACTTGACCGTGGGAAACCCGATCCGACTTTCGGCGAGTCAGGTCGAGGTCAAGCGCTCGCCCCTGCTGGGCGAGCATACCGACGAGATCCTGCGCGACGTCCTCGGCTATTCCGAGAACGATCGGCTCAAGATCTCGGAATCAGGGGCGATCGGCGCAGTCCAGAGGATCGCCGCCGAATGATCCGCTCCTGAACGAAGCGCGAGCCGATTGTCTCAACATCCCGGCTCGCGTGCACGACGTGAAACTCCTCCCGACTCAGCGCGGTGTAGGCCTCGGGTCCGATGCCGCGCTCTTTCGTTCAGGGGCAGTCGATCAGGCAATGCCGGTGAAGCGTCCGGCCGAACCGCCCACGTAACCGCGGCTCTCGGAACCGGTCTTGTCGGGGCGCACCGACAGGAGATCGGCGGCTTTCACCACGAGAACGACCTGAAGAGCGATCATGCAGAGAACGGCGGCGAAGATAGTGACGAGCATAGTGGGCTCCCGATGGCGCGTTGCAACATCGTGATGCCATGGTGCAGCGCAAGCTGATATATCACATTCCTTCGACCAGGCATGTCTCAGACGCATGCGGAAGTTGGTTGCAGCCGGGAGCCGGCGTCGGGCGCATCCGCGAAAGGCACTTTCTCATGTGATCCCGGGACTGAGAGGCATTCGCCGGCCGACAGTCAGGACCTGGCCGCGTCGCCCCATCGGCCCAGCGTGTGGGTGTCCTCCGGTCGAAGCCATTCTCCTGGTTCCGCGATGGCCGGACACTGGTCCGCTACGCCCATAAGGGCCAAGGCCGCGTGCAGGTCAGGGTCCTCGGCCGCGCGTGAGACGGCGTCCGCGGAGAGATGGGACAGGCGGCTGCTTTCGAGCCGCGCATAGACCCGCCCCGTTCCGTGATCGGCGAATCGGATCGTCGTCATCCGGCGAACGCAGTCGCGCAGGAAGCTCATGTTCTGTTGAGCTTCCATCGAGCCGGCGGCGGCATAGACCTCGTCGGCCGACCGCGCGGAGACATCGATCTTGCGGTACCTATCGATGTCGAAAATAAGTTTCAGGTCGAGGATTGTCATCGCGCCGTTGATGCCGAAGGCAACCGTTCTCGGCCGCTCACCCTCCGGCACGCTGTTGTCGAGGAACTCGAAATGGACCTGCTTGTCCGTTCTCAGCGCCCAGGTGAAAAACAGGCGCGGCATGCCGGTATAGGCTTCGACATTGTGGGCGAGCAGATCCTCCACCGCCTTGTAGCGGCCGAACTGCTCGCCGCGCTTCCAAGCCCGCTCCACCGTCGCCTCCGGCGGCGTGATCATGAACTGCATGTAGACGCTGTGACCGAAGCGGGTGAGGAGCTGGCTGCCGCTCTCGGCGCCGGCATCGACGGTGAAGCTGTCGAAACGAAAGCGGTCGATGAGGAGATGCGAGATGCGGCCTTCGGCGGCCTTCACCGCCATATGCCGGTCGAGCTTGCGATCGATGATCTCGACCTCTCGCCCTGTCAGGGTCCCGGCATAGCGCCGGGCCGGGCCGAGGCTTTCGTAATCGAGCAGGAACTTGCGCCAGACGTCGGGCGTGATCACCGCGAAATCCGATTCATCGAGCCCGAGTCGCCCGGCAAGCGCCCGCTGATAGGGCCGGATCGTGCTCTTGCCCGATGCCGAGGCACCCTTGACGTTCATGACTACCGGCCGGATCTGGGCCTTCAACACATGGTAGCTTTGGCTGGCGACGACATCGCGAACCCATGGCTCGATCAGCTGTCCGATCCGCGTGCTGCCATGCTGGTTCGAAACGAGCGTGCAGGCGAGACGTGAGAGAAGCGCCTTGTCGCGGATAAGGAAACCGCGCCGGCTGATGATACTCGTCACCACCTGACGCAATGCCGTGCAGGTCGCCGCCTCGATGGGTTCAGGCGCTGCCGCACATCGGGCTTGCCATGCGTCGAGATGCAGGAGTGCAGACTGCTCCGGTGTGAGAGTTACTCCCCGGCACCCTGCATGTCCGGACGAGCCGAGGATCGTCTGCCACAAGGATGCCCGTGTCCTGACCGGTTTCTCTGGACCTTTCGACAGGAACATCGCGGAGAGTTCCCGCTCGAGGATCTGCGTCGCATCGCTTCGAACGCGGTCGAGCAGGTCGGAGATCTCATCCTCATGGGACGCGATTCCGTCGCGCAGGATGGTGCCGACCATGGCGCGGAAATTCACTCCGAGATCGCCATAGGTCCGGCCGACCGGAACCGACAGGTCGGCCATGACACGGATGAGAACTTCGTGGACGACGAGGCGCTCTGCCCGGAACCGGACCAGTTGCATCAGCGGAAGCCCGCTAACGTCCATCATCTCGCGAGCGTCCGCGAGGGTGGTCTCGACATTGTCGGGCCGGTAGATCGTCTCCAGGGCGAGGAACGCCCTGGGCAGGTTCGATTCGAGACCCGGATTCCAAGGGCCGTCTTCTTCCCGTGACCTTGGCTCAGCCAGATCCGCGATTCTGCTCTCCGGGATGGACATGACCGACCGCTCCGAGATTCAGCACCTTCGCTGGCGGTCGGGCGTCGTCGTCAAGAAATCCAGCTCGCCTGAACTTACGCGACAGCTGCCTCGTCAATGGCCTCGAGACGCAGCTGATAGCGGTCCCCCCAGAGGACTCCCGCCTTCTCGTACCAATCCGCGTCGAAGAACAGCTTGGCGCAGAACTCGCTCTGCCAGATACAGACGGCGATGACCCTGGAATCGATCACTTTAACATGTCGGCTGATAAGACCGCGTGTGATGCCAGCCGAGGGACACATGTCCATGCTGGTCATCCCATTGGGAGATTCACCACCGAAGATGACGGGACATTCAAGAATGGCCAAGTAACGCATCGCTGCTAACCCTGTTGTCCACGAGATGCGCAGGGCCGGTCTGTTGCCGACCGGCACGATCCCGTAGCGTCTCCCTGCCTCGATACCCAGTCTGAATCGCGCCTCGTTCGAAGGCCGAAATGCCTGGGCACCTTGGATAAATTTTGAATGCAAAACGGGTGTGGGTCAATGATCATGCGCAGGATATCTTGTCCTGCGGTTGCGATACGTTTGTTTTGCGCTGCAATACTACAATGCGAAGATCGATTGCGCATAACCTAGTCTGCGGCACCAGGGGCTACAATTGTGGGTTGGTTACGATCCCGGCACTGAATACGCGTTCATGCTCCGGCCTCGGCCGGTCCACCGCCTGCGGACATCTCATCGACGCAGTTCCAGATGCTCTGGACCTCTGTGAGGACGAAACCATCCGTCACCGCGAGATGATCGGTTTTGTGGGCGCAGAACTGCTTCAGCCTGTCGGCACGGGACATTCCGACGTCGACGGAGGTGAAATCCTCTTTCGCCAGCATCCAAACGAGGTTGTCCAGCGCTTCGAGACCGCGCGCCGCCATGGCGCGGAAGATCTCACGCTCGGTGACGATCCCGATGATGGCTCCATCTGTCGGACGATCACCGTCGATCACGACGAGGGCCTCGACCCCAGGACTGCGCAGCAACCGCAATGCGTCCCTCGCCGACCGATCCATGCGGATATACTGGAGTCGGGCCGCGCCATTGCCGGTCCACTGGCTGGCTTCCATGGCGTCGCCTCCCTCAGGGATCGCTTGTTGGAGGAAGACTCTGGTATGCAGAATACCTATTGTCAATGAAAGAAATAGAACTATGGTGCCGGTGCCTGGACCGGGAAGAGCGCCACCCTCGATTCCACCGATGGGTGTCGCCTGATGACCGTGGCGTGGGGAATCCCCAGGGGCAGGATCTAGGCGTACGGACGGACCCACCGCACGGATCGTCGTTTCCAGCTAATGACGTGTCTGCCTGTCTCCGATTTGAGATCCGGGCGGTTTCCGTTCGCGTGTAACGTAATATGCACGAACGAGCATGGCGAATTGGTGTTCGACCATTAGTGTTGTTTCTATTGCATGGCTCACATCGAACTTTGTTCGATTTGATGACATCTTGAAAATAATCCCTGTTTGCTGCGTTGCGGAATCGATTTTTCTGTATCTCGCTCTTGACGAGCCGACACGTCCGAGAGAGGCTGGTATTCCACATACCAGAATGTCGGCAGCGCCAATGGCCGGCTTTCTTTTGGATCGGATGCCGGTCAACCGGCTCCAATGCCTCGAATGATGCACAATAGAACAACGTGGAGGACGCGATGACGAGGGCGGAAACAACGACCGGGCGAGTATCCGATGGATACCGCTGGGGTCAGCTGGTGATCGGCGTGATCTGCATGGTGATGATCGCCAACCTGCAATACGGCTGGACGTTCTTCGTCCCCGACATCCAGAAGAAGTTCNGCGCTGGGGTCAGCTGGTGATCGGCGTGATCTGCATGGTGATGATCGCCAACCTGCAATACGGCTGGACGTTCTTCGTCCCCGACATCCAGAAGAAGTTCGGCTTCGACCGGGCGGCGATCCAGTGGGCCTTCACCCTGTTCGTGCTGTTCGAGACCTGGCTGGTCCCGATCGAGGGCTGGTTCGTGGACAAGTACGGCCCGCGCGTGGTCGTGCTGTTCGGCGGCGCGCTCTGCGGCATCGGCTGGGTCATCAACTCCTACGCCGCCTCGCTCAACATGTTCTATCTCGGCCAGGTCGTGGCCGGCATCGGCGCCGGCGCCGTCTACGGCACCTGCGTCGGCTCGGCCCTGAAGTGGTTCCCCGACAAGCGCGGGCTSGCCGCCGGCATCATCGCCGCCGGCTTCGGCGCCGGCTCCGCCCTGACCGTCGCCCCGATCCAGTGGATGATCGCCGACCAYGGCTTCCAGGCCGCCTTCTTCAACTTCGGCATCGGCCAGGGCCTCGTCGTCTGCGCGCTCGCCTTCTTCTTCACCTCGCCCAAGAAGGGCCAGGTSCCGGAGGTCGTSGCCAACGCCAACATCATCCAGACCCGGCGCAACTACACCCCCGGCGAAGTCGCCCGCCAGCCGATCTTCTGGCTCATGTACTTCATGTTCGTCATCGTCGGCGCCGGCGGCCTGATGATCACCGCCAACCTCAAGCCCATCGCCTCCGAYATCGGCGTCGACAAGGTGCCSGTCACCATCATGGGCATCACCATGGTGGCCATCACCTTCGCGGCCACCATCGACCGCGTCCTCAACGGCCTGACCCGCCCCTTCTTCGGATGGGTCTCCGACAAGATCGGCCGCGAGAACACCATGTTCATCGCCTTCGCCATGGAAGGCTTCGGCATCTACATGCTCTACCTCTGGGGCCACGATCCCCTGTGGTTCGTCCTGCTCTCAGGGTTCGTGTTCTTCGCCTGGGGCGAGATCTACTCCCTCTTCCCCTCCACCTGCACCGACACCTTCGGCACCAAGTTCGCCGCCACCAATGCCGGCCTGCTCTACACCGCCAAGGGCACCGCCGCGCTTCTCGTGCCCGTGGCCAACTACCTCCAGCAGGCCACAAATATCGTTGCCCGGAGCATCTGAACCATGGCCCGCTGGATCGGATACACCCACGACGGACGCGCCGGTTTCGGCCGCCTCGACGGAGAGCAGGTCACTGTCCACGAGGGCGACCTGTTCGACGCGCCCCGGGCGACGGGAGAGATCCTGCCCCTCGCCGAGGTGGTCCTCGACCTGCCCTGCCGGCCGAGCAAGGTCATCGCGCTGTGGAACAACTTCTCCGCCATGGCCGAGAAGCAGGGGCTGACCCCGCCCGTCGCCCCGCTGTTCCTCTTGAAGCCGGCCAATACCTATCGCCCGAGCGGCGCCGAGATCGCGGTGCCGGATTGCGCCGGTCGTATCCTGTTCGAGGGCGAGCTCGGCATCGTCATCGGCAAGGTGGCGGGCCGAAGCGCGCGCGACCTCACACCGGAGGAGGCGGCCGGCCACATCTTCGGTTACACCTGCGTCAACGACGTGACCGCGCTGGAAATCTTGAAGGCCGATCCGAGCTTCGCCCAATGGACGCGCTCCAAGGGACTGGACGGGTTCGGTCCCTTCGGCCCGGCCATCGCCACCGATCTCGACCCCGAGGCGCTCTCGGTGAAGGTGCGGGTGAACGGGCGCGAGCGCCAGACCTATCCCCTCTCGGACATGATCTTCCGCCCGCACGAGATCGTCGCCATGATCTCGCGGGGCATGACGCTGGAGCCCGGCGACGTCATCGCCTGCGGCACCTCCAACGGTTCCGGCCCGATCCCGAAAGGCGCCACCGTCGAGGTGGAGATCGAGGGGATCGGAATCCTGTCGAACCGCTTCTCCTGAGCCGTACAGACCAGACCGACACGACATCCGGACAATGAGGATACCAGCATGAGCATCGCGATCGTCGGCGCAGGCGCCATCGGCGGATTTCTGGGGGTTCGCCTCGCGAATATCGGCGAGGACGTCACCTTCATCGCACGCGGGGCCAATCTCGATGCCATCCGCTCCAACGGCATGCGCCTGATCGAGGAGAACGGCTCCGAGATCCACGTGAAGAACCTCACGGCCACCAAGTCCATGGAGGAGGCCGGCGTCCACGACGTGGTGCTCCTCACCGTGAAGGCGCATCAGGTCGGGCCGATCGCGGCCGACCTGCACCACCTCATCGGCCCCGACACCATCGTCGTGACCATGCAGAACGGCATCCCGTGGTGGTATTTTTCGGGTGGCCATGGCGGCGAACTCGCCGGGACGCACCTGGAAACCGCCGATCCGGGCCGGCTCATCGCGGAGTATCTGGACCCGAAGCATGTGATCGGCTCGGTGGTCTATCCGGCGGCCGTTCTCACCGAACCCGGCGTGGTCCAGGTGATCGAGGGCCACCGTTTCGGTCTCGGCGAACTCGACGGCAGCATGAGCCCGCGGGTCCAGGCCCTGGCTCAGCTCCTCATCAAGGCAGGTTTCCGTGCACCCGTCACCAGCGACATCCGCGCGGAGATCTGGCTCAAGCTCTGGGGCAATCTCAGCTTCAACCCGATCTCGGCGCTCGCGCACGCCACCCTGGTGGATATCTGCCAGTTCCCGGAGACGCGGGCGCTCGCCGCCGACATGATGCGCGAGGCGGAGACCATCGCGAACAAGCTCGGCATCACCTTCAAGCTCGGGATCGAGCGGCGCATCGCCGGGGCCGAGAAGGTCGGCGCGCACAAGACCTCGATGCTACAGGACGTGGAGGCCGGGCGGCCGATCGAACTCGAAGCCCTCGTCGGCTCGATCATCGAACTCGGTCGCCTCACCGACACCCCGACCCCGCATATCGGCACCGTCTATGCCCTGATGCGGCTGCTGTCCCAGAGCCTCGAACGGGCGCAGGGGCGCCTGTCCATCGCGACGGCCTGACCACCGTTTCCCCGGCGGTCGCCCGCGACCGCCGATCCGCATGAACATGTGCCGCTCCCCATGCGGCGGACCGCCTTCTCCTCCCCGAAGGCAACTGACGATGAGGACACAGCTACCATGGCCGAGACCGCAACCACCCTGCACGCCCTGATCCAGGCGGGCGCCGACGAGGCCACCGCCCTGTCGAGCCCCGGCGGCGTTCCCCTGACCTTCGGGACCCTGCGGGCGCTCACGGAGAGCACCATCGCTTCCCTCAACGCGCAGGGTATCGGCCGTGGCGACCGGGTCGCCATCGTGCTCGACAACGGCCCGGAAATGGCCGCCGCCTTCATCGCCATCGCGGCGGGCACCACCTCGGCGCCGCTGAACCCCGCCTACAAGGCCGACGAGTTCGAATTCTACCTGACCGATCTCAACGCCAAGCTGCTGGTGGCGGCGGAAGGCTCGCAGAGCCCGGCGGTGGCGGTGGCCGAGAAGCTCGGGGTGCCGGTGGTGCGCCTGACCCCGACGCCCGAGCAGGGCGCGGGCAGCTTCACCCTCGCCTTCCCCGCCGGAACCGTGACGCCGGCCGCCAATTCCGGCCCGGCCCATCCCGACGATATCGGCCTCGTGCTCCACACGTCGGGCACCACGTCGCGTCCGAAGATCGTCCCGCTGAAACAGTCGAACGTCTGCGCCTCGGCCCGCAACATCCGCACCACCCTCGCCTTCACGGACGAGGATCGCGGGCTCAACATCATGCCGCTGTTCCACATCCACGGCCTGATCGCCGGCATTCTGGCGCCGCTCTCGGCGGGCGGGCAGGTCTGCTGCACGCCGGGCTTCAACGCCCTGAAGTTCTTCGGCTGGATGGGGGAGGTCCGCCCGACCTGGTACACGGCGGTGCCGACCATGCACCAGGCGATCCTGGGCCGCGCCGCCCGCAACAAGGAGGTCATCGCCGCCAACCCGCTGCGCTTCATCCGCTCGTCCTCCTCCTCCATGCCGCCGCAGGTGATGAAGGAGATCGAGGAGGTGTTCGGCGCGCCGCTGCTGGAAGCCTACGGCATGACCGAGGCCGCCCATCAGATGGCCTCGAACCCGCTGCCGCCCCGGCCGCATTACGCCGGCTCGGTGGGCCTCGCCGCCGGCCCCGAGATCGCCATCGTCGACCATGACGGCGAGCCCCTGCCCGCCGGCGAGACCGGCGAGATCGTGATCCGCGGCGACAACGTGATGACCGGTTACGAGAACAACGAGAAGGCCAATGCCGAAGCCTTCACCAAGCAGGGCTGGTTCCGCACCGGCGACCAGGGCACGCTGACCCCGGAGGGCTACCTTTCGATCACCGGGCGCCTGAAGGAGATCATCAACCGCGGCGGCGAGAAGATCTCCCCGCGCGAGGTGGACGAAATCCTGATGGATCACCCGGCCGTGTCCCAGTGCATCACCTTCGCGATGCCGCACGACAAGCTCGGCGAGGACGTGGTGGCGGCCATCGTCCTGCGCGAGGGCCACGACGCCCTGTCGGAGAAGGAGCTGCGCGGCTTCGCCTCGGAGCGCCTCGCACCCTTCAAGGTGCCGGCCAAGATCATCTTCCTCGAGGAGATCCCGAAGGGCGCCACCGGCAAGCTCCAGCGCATCGGCCTCGCCCAGAAACTCGGACTGGCGTGACAGCGGGGGCATTCGCGCCCGCACTGGGAAAGACGTCCTCGGAAGCAGATCCGGGGACGGCCTTGCCTCACATGGCCCGTTTCCATCGATCGTAACGGCGCTTCGAGTGGACGGGCGTCGTTCGCGTTCCGCTATGAGGGCAGGAGCATCCTCAGCGAGAAATGCGCGCCCTTCACGTCGGGCGCCACGGTGAGCGGGCCGCCGAGCTGGCGGCCGAGATTGTTGATGATGCGCATGCCGAGGCTCGTACTCCGGGCCTGGGTCGGGTCGAACCCGTCCGGCAGGCCTGCGCCATCGTCGGCGACGCCGATGACGAGGCCCCCCTCCTCATGCGGACGGGCGGTGACCCGGATTTCACCCTCGCCGTCGGGATAGGCGTATTTGATCGCGTTGGTGACGAGCTCGTTGACGAAGAGCCCGAGCGGAATCGCGAGATCGGCCGGAATGTCGAGACGGACCGCCTCGCAGCGAATGACGTTGCGCCGGGCGCTTTCCTGAAGCTTGCCGCAGAGCGCTTCCAGGAAGCCCGAGACATCGATGGCACCGAGGGTCGGCTGGCGCCAGAGCTGATCGTGGACCGCGGCCACGGCCTCGACGCGGGTGCGCGCATCGACCAGGGCCTCCCTCACCTTCTCGTCGTCAGAGCCGCGAGCCTGGAGGGCCAGGAACCCGGCGACCACCGCGAGGCTGTTCTTGACCCGGTGGCTCATCTCGCGGGAGAGGAGGTCCTGCCGTTCCAGCGCCGCCTTCAGCCGCGCCTCGCCGCGCTGACGCTCGATGGCGCCGCCGAGGAGATTGGCGAAGCCCTGCATGAAGGCAATGTCCGCCTCCTCGAACTTGCCCTCGCGGGTGTCGTCCACTTCGAGCACGCCGTAATGCCCGTCGCGGTTGGCGATGAGCACGTTGATGGCCCGCTTGATGCCGTGGTCGGCCATGATCTGCGGCGTGCGAAACCGGGTCTCCACCTGAAGGTGATTGGAGATCACCGGCTGGCCGGTCTTGAGGGCAAAGCCCGCCGGGGACGCGAGATCGGCCCCTATGATGGCCTTGCCGACGACATCGTCCTTCCAGCCCACACCGGCGCAGATCAGCAGGCAGTCCTGCTCTCTGGAATATTCCAGCGCCTTGCAGAACTGAGCCTTCATGCCTTCCGCGCAGAGTTCTACGGCACGATGCAGCAGGGGCAGCAGCTCGGTGGCACGCAGGGCCTCGACGCCGAAATCCGAGAGCAGGGCCTGCTGACGCAGACGCAAGGCCAGGGCGGGTGAGACGTCGGTCATGGAAAATGGTCCTGCGACCGGCTGGATAGATGAGAAGGACGCCGTCTGCGTCTGTGCGGTGCCGGGAGGCCGGATGCAAGGGTGACGAGCGCAACGTGCCTGAGGACGGCACGGGGCGGACCGGATCGGCGGCGACGCTCCAGCAACAGCCCAAGCGGGAGGAGAATATCAGGGGCGGACGATAGATTACATAATAAGTAATTATAATGAAAAACGCGACAAAACGCGTCAGTGACTTGAGATTATTGCCTGATCGCGAAGCTTTCGCTATTCCCCGGCAAGCCGGAGGCGAAGGATCGGCGGATCAGCCGGCGTGATCGGGGGTAAGGATACGAGATGATCGACGAGAGAGCTGCCCGTGCCGTCCTCGTGGCGACGACGCTCCTGGCATCCGCCCCGGCACAGGCCCTGTCGATGAACGACCCGCTCACGGAATGGACCAAGGGCACGGCCATGGACCGCATGCAGATCGCCTCGCGTCTCGGCAAGTCGTTCAACAGCCTTAGCGAGAGTTTCACCGCCGGCTACTTCCTGAAATGCATCGATGACGTGGCCGCCTACGGCAACGCCAAGGCCGCCAGGATCGAGGACGCCATGCGCGAATGCGTGGCCGCGCGGATACCGCGCAGCCCGGACGCCGAATAGTCAGATCTCGATCTCGGTGCCGACCTCCACGAGCT
Organism: Methylobacterium sp. Leaf85; assembly: GCF_001422125.1. NCBI lineage: Bacteria > Pseudomonadati > Pseudomonadota > Alphaproteobacteria > Hyphomicrobiales > Methylobacteriaceae > Methylobacterium > Methylobacterium sp. Leaf85. Next base: position 244,825 of record NZ_LMME01000032.1, read on the forward strand.
GGCGAGTGGGGATGCAGAATTGCGCGCCGGTGGTCTCGGCGTTGCGTAGGAGGAAGGCGAAGATGGTCTCACGCCATGTCGCCATGCCCCGGTCGTCGCTCTTCGGGATGATGGTCTCGTGGCCGATGAAGATCGTCAGGTCGTCGAGGAACTCCTTCGGCAGGGTCCCGCATTCGACGGCGCATCGCAGTCCGTCGGGGATCGAGGCGTCCTCCATGAAGCCGTAATGCAGGACGAGGCGGAAGATGTCCGGGGTGATCTCGGTCACCTCGGCGCGCTCGGTCCGAGGCACGCTCGGCGCCTCCTCGTAGAGCGCGGTGACGAGCAGGATGCGCTTGTGCAGGGCACGGCTGCGCTCGACGAAACGCGACAGGTGGAGCGGAATGCCGCTCGTGGCCGAGGACAGGAAGGCCGCGTTGCCCGGCAGGGTGATCGGCGGCGCGCGGCGCAGTTGCTCGATGAACTCCGCCTCGGGCTGCCGCAACGACGCGCGGGCCTCCTCCACCAGGAGGTTGCCCTTGCGCCAGGTGAGCATCAGGAAGGCGACGAAGCCGGCCAGCACCAGGGGAAACCAGCCGCCCTCGAACAGCTTCACGCTGTTGGCGCCGAGGAAGACGAGATCGATGGCGAGGAAGAAGCCGTTGACCGCGAAGACCGCGACGGGGTTGTAGCCCCATTTCAACGCCACCAGGGCGGCGAGCAGGGTGGTGATCGCCATGAGCGACGACACGGCGATGCCATAGGCGCCGGCCAGCTTGTCGGAGGAACCGAAGGTGAGGACGGCCGTGAGAGTCGCGGCCGCCATCAGCCAGTTGATCACCGGCACGTAGATCTGCCCACGCTCCTCGCGCGCCGTGTGGATCACCCGCATGGGCGGCAGGAAGCCGAGCTGGATCGATTGCTGGGTGAGCGAGAACACGCCCGACACGATGGCCTGAGAGGCGATGACGGTGGCCAGCGTCGCGAGAGCGATCAGCGGGTAATAGGCCCAGTCCGGGCTGAGGCGGTAGAACGGGTTCTCGATCGCGTCGGGCTCCACCAGCAGCAGGCCGCCCTGGCCGAAATAGTGGATGACGAGGGCCGGCAGGACGAGGCCGAACCAGGCGAGGCGGATGGGTCTGGCGCCGAAATGGCCGAGATCGGCATACATCGCCTCGCCCCCGGTGACCGCGAGGAAGGCCGCGCCCAGCATGGCGAAGCTCACGTGCCAGCCGGCATGGACCAGGAAATCCACCGCGCGCCAGGGGTTGAGGGCACCCAGGATCTGAGGCGCGTGCCAGATGCCACCGAGGCCAAGGAGCGCCAGGACGACGAACCACACCACCATCACCGGGCCGAAGATGCGGCCGATGAAGGCGACACCCTTGCTCTGCACCAGAAACAGCCCGACCAGGATGGCGATGGTGATGGGCAGGACGGCATGGTCGAGGCCGGGGGCCGCCACCTTGAGCCCCTCCACCGCGCTCAAAACCGAGATCGCCGGGGTGATCGCGCCGTCGCCGTAGAGCAGGGCCGCGCCGACGAGGCCGACCACGAGGAGCGCGGCCTGACGCGTGCCGGGCCTGGCATGACGGGCGCCGAGCAGTGCCAGCATGGCGACGATGCCGCCCTCGCCCCTGTTGTCGGCACGCAGGATCAGCACCGCGTATTTCAGCGAGACGATGAGGATCAGGGCCCAGAAGATCAGCGACACCGCACCGACCACGGCGATGGCCTGGGGCGGGCCGCCGCCGGAGGCCGCCCGCACGGCTTCCTTGAAGGCGTAGAGCGGGCTGGTGCCGATATCGCCATAGACGATGCCGAGCGCCCCGAGGAGAAGAGGCAGGCCGGCGCGCGGAGGATCCGGGCGCTCCGCCGAAGCCCCATGGGCGGATACGTGTTGGGCCAAAGGGGCGTTTCCTTCCACGGGCAGCCCGGATGCGCTCGGGTCACCGCCTGACCGAACCTAGCGGTGGCGGCTCCACCGTCCAGGGAGGGATTTCATGAGTCACGGAGAGGTGAGGAAGCCTTGCCCCCTCGCATCGATGACGCCTGCCCGCTCGCCTGCCATATCGGCAACAGAGATCGGCAAAGGTGAGACCGAACTCCGTACAACGTCTTGGCGATGAACGCCTTGTTCGATCGTCACGATCGGCGGGAATTCCAGATTTTTAGGAGACGTCGATGGCCGGATTCGTCATCGAGGTTTCTCTCGCTGCGTCCTGTCGTAAGGCCTAGACCAGCCGCACCAAGGCCTCCGGGCATTCGCCGTCGCGGGCGATGCAGTGGACCGGAGCCGGCACATGACGGGCGATGGCGGCCGCCACCGTCTCTGGCGACGTCGGCGCGCCGAGGCTTTCGCAGACGACGACACCGAGCAGCGTCTGCCCGTGACAGCGCAGGGTCTCCGCCGCTGTGAGCGCGTGGCTGATCGCCCCGAGATAGCTGCCGGAGACGAGGATCGTCGGCAGGGCCAGGGCCCTGAGCCAGTCGAGACCGGTCGCTGCCGCCGTCACCGGGCTCATCAGGCCGCCGACGCCCTCGAAGACGAGGATCGTCTCCGGATCGGCATCCTGGATCCGGTCCTCGCACCAGCCGACGAGGTCGCAGAGGTGCAGGCTCCGCCCTTCGCGCGCGGCGGCGAGATCGGGGCCGAGCGGTGCGAGAAAGCGCCAGGGCGAGCAGGCCTCCACCGTCTCGGGCGTCACCGGCAATCCCTGGGCTTCCAGAAGGATCGCCGTGTCGCTCTCGCGAAACGACGGTTCGCCGAAAGGCGGCACACCGCTCGCCAGCGGCTTCAGGGTCGAAACGTCGTTCCCCCGGCGGCTCAGGGCGCGCGTCAGGGAAGCGGTGACGTAGGTCTTGCCGATCTCGGTCCCGGCGCCGGCGACGAAGACGGCGCGGGCACGCGTGCTCACTTCTCGACGAAGGCCTTCTCGATGACGTAGTGGCCGGCCTCGCCGTGATTACCCTCCTCGTAGCCCCCATCGGTGAGGAGCTGGCGGGTGTCGCGGATCATGTCCGGCGAGCCGCACAGCATGAAGCGGTCGTTCTCGACGGACATCGGCGGCAGACCGATATCCTCGAACAGCTTGCCGGAGGTCATCAGGTCGGTGATCCGGCCTCGGTTGCGGAAGGGCTCGCGGGTGACGGTGGGGTAATAGATCAGGCCGGCTGTGATGACCTCGCCGAGGAACTCGTGATTCGGCAGGTCCTGCGTGATCGTCTCGCCATAGGCGAGCTCGGAGACCTGGCGGCAGCCATGGACGAGGACGACCTTCTCGAAACGCTCGTAGGTCTCCGGGTCCTTGATGATCGACATGAACGGGGCCAGGCCCGTGCCGGTGCCGAGAAGGTAGAGGTTCTTGCCCGGCAGGAGGTTGTCGAGCACCAGAGTGCCGGTGGGCTTCTTGCCGACCATGATCGGATCGCCGACCTTGAGGTGCTGCAGCCGCGAGGTGAGCGGACCGTTCTCGACCTTGATCGAGAAGAACTCGAGTTCCTCCTCGTAATTGGCCGAGACCACGCTGTAGGCGCGAAGGAGGGGCCGGCCCTCGACTTCGATGCCCATCATCACGAACTCGCCGTTGCGGAAGCGGAACGCGGGATCGCGGGTCGTGCGGAAGGAGAACAGCGTGTCGGTCCAATGGTGGACGCTCAACACACGCTCCTCGTTGAACTTGCTCATCGACGGGTCCGTCTCAAACTTCGCTTGCGAATCTCGGCTTTCAGCCGGGTCTTCTCGCACCTGCGGCGCGCCCGTCAAGGCATAGCAGGCGCGCAGGCAGCGAAACCGCCAACTGTCTGGAATCGCTCTGACTTGAGGCATCGCCGCCACGGGGGATGCGACCTCGTGCCGATTCTGGCTCGTGACGATGCGGCAAGAAACGCAGGAAGTGGGGTTCGGCGCGCATTCCGGTGAGCGTCCGCCGGGATGGAGCGGTCGGGGGCCGGCCAGGGTGACGCCGCCCGCCTCAACGCGAGGCGGGCGGCGCTCATGGCTCCGGACGGGGCAGGTGCGATGGGCTTCGGCTCAGGCGGCGCGGACCGTGTGGAGGAACTTCTGCACCTCCAAGCTCAGGCGTTCGGCCTGCCGTGCCAGTTCCGATGAGGCGGAGAACACCTGGCCGGCGCTGGCGCCAGTCTCCTGCGCCGCTCGGGCGACGCCGGTGATGTTGGCGCTGACCTCGCCGGTGCCGATGGAGGCTTGCGCCACCGAGCCCGCGATCTCCCGGGTCGCGGCACCCTGCTGCGAGACCGATGCGGAGATGACGGCGGCCGTCTCGTCGATCCCGTGGATCGTCGAGGAGATCCCGTCGATGGCGCTGGTCGCCTGGCGGGTCGAGGATTGGATCGCCGCGATCTTCGCGGAGATTTCCGTCGTCGCCTTGGCGGTCTGGTTGGCGAGTTCCTTCACCTCTGAGGCGACCACCGCGAAGCCCCGGCCCGCCTCTCCGGCCCGCGCCGCCTCGATCGTCGCATTGAGAGCGAGGAGGTTTGTCTGGCCGGCGAGGTTGGAGATGAGGTTCACGACGTCGCCGATGCTGGCGGCGACTTCACGGAGCTCCGCGACCGCAAGTGCGGTCTGCTCCGCCTCGCGGACGGCGGCGGCCGTCATCTCCGCCGAACGTGCGACCTGTCGGCCGATCTCCGCCACAGAGGCACCGAGCTCCTCGGCCGAACCGGCCACGGCGGTGACGTTGGCCGAGGCTTCCTCCGCTGCCGTCAGGACCGCGCTGGACTGCGCCGACGTCTCCTCGGCGGAGGCCGTCAGCTGCGAGGCCGTGGCCTGCATCTCGGTGGCCGCCGCGGACACCATGCTCACGATCCCACCGACCGCCGCCTCGAACTCGTCGGCCAGGGTATGCATGCCGACCTTGCGTTCCGTCTCCGCGGCGAGGCGCAGGCGCTCGGTTTCGATCTCGAGGGCGCGGTTGCGGATCATGCCGTCCTTGAACACCTGCACCGCGCCCGCCATGGCACCGAGTTCGTCCGTGCGTGTCCGGTCCGGGATCGAGACTTCGACATCGCCAGCGGCGAGCCGGTTCATAGCGTCCGTCATTCCGCGGATCGGACGGGCGACCGTCAGCATGGAGAAGAGGGCCGACCCGCCCTGAAGGAGGATCGCCACGGCTCCGATCACGAGGCCCAGCACGCTCGCGGTTTCCACGGCGCCCATCGACGACAGCCGAGCCTCGTCCGTGAAGCGCTGCGCATTGGACAGCGATTGTTCGATGGCGAGGAGCGCCTTCCTGCGGGCGCCATTCCGCTGTTCCCCCGCCACCGCCAGGGCCGCCTCGTCGATCCTCTTGCGACCCTGGTCGTACGTGATGGTGGCCGCCGACTTGAGGGCGAGTTCCGTGAACTGCGCCAGCCCGGCATCGATGTCCTTGAGGACGTCGGGCTTCAGGGCGATACGGATCGGTGCCTTGAGTCCCTCATGGGCTGAATCGAAGCTCGTCCGGATCCGGCCGACGGCCTCCTTGTAGGTCTCCTCCGCTTCGGACAGGCGCGCGTCGCGGACGGCGACCTGGATCTGGGACAAGGCGAGCTGCGCGTTCTTGATGCCGTCGAGGATCGTCTGCTCCCGACTGACGGCTTCGATCGATTGAGTGATCCTTTGGTTGCCCATCCACTGGTTGGCGACCAATCCAACCGCCAGTAGAATTCCGAGACCTGAGAACAATCCCAACTTCTTTGCGATCGATAACTTCGACATCGTTCAGCCTGGATTTCGATAGGACGGGAGGGTGTCGGGGGCCTGTTTACTGCTCTTGCCGACGGGAGGTTTCGCCTCCGTTGTCCATTATCACGAATACAAACTAAACATTCGTTAATTGGAATCGATTTCGAGTGAAAACTACATTCAATAGTGTAATCTGTAAGATTCAAGCTATATTCTAGTCCAATTCTCTTCCTGTCCGAATCCCGGCTCCACCATCTTCAGAATCAGCCGCTATAGGGGAGTAAGATCGTATCGCTAGCATGGTGCAGTTGTCTGGGGGTGGGCACGATCACCGGCAGAGCCGGCCCGATCTACCTGCCAGGGGCTGCATGCAGACGAGGGGATCATCGCCCATCGGGGCGATGCTTTCCTTTGGAATGCAGCGGGCGCGTCGAATGGCCCGTTCGCGGCTTCGTTCGAGCGACATCGCGCCGACGAGGCAGGTGATGGCGGCCCGAGCGCCCGCCTCCCGTTCCATCGGCCGCTCCGCCGCAGCCGATCCGGGTCGGCGCTCGTCATCTCGTGAAACCTGCCTGGTCCGGTGACCTTGCGATCACAGGGGCTTCAGACCCGCTTCGATCTCGGCGCGTCGACCTTCGAGGAAGGGCGGCAGGGACAAGCGCTCGCCCAGAGTCTCCAATGGCTCGTCGGCGGTGAAGCCGGGACCGTCGGTGGCGATCTCGAACAGGATGCCGTTGGGTTCGCGAAAATAGAGGCTGCGGAAGTAATAGCGGTCCACCGGCCCGCTGGAAGGCATGCGGCGCTGCCTCAGCCGGTCGGCCCAACTGCCGTAATCCGCATCGGGGATGCGGAAGGCGACGTGGTGGACCGCCCCCGCTCCCTGCCGCGCGGGCGGCAGGCCGGGTTCTTCCAAGAGGTGGAGCTCAGCCCCCGCGCCCCCCTCGCCCATCTGCCAGACGCGAACCTCGCCCTCCAGCATGTCATAGCTCCGGGCGTGGCTCATGCCGAGCACCTCGGCGAGCACGGCCTCCGTCGCCCCGATCCGCGCGAGGCTGAGGCGGATCGGTCCGAGGCCCCGGATCTGGCGCTCCACCGGCACCGGGCCGGCGGGCCAGGGATGGGCTTCGCCTGCGCCGCCGTCATCCACCAGCATCAGACGCTGGCCCTCCGCATCCTCGAAATCCAAGGTGAGGCGGCCGTCGCGCAGGATCGGCTCTTCGTGGGTCACCCCCTCGCGGGCGAGATGCTCGTGCCACCAGGCGATCGTCCCCTCGCCCGAGACGCGGAACGCCGTCCGGACGATACTGTCGGTGCCGCGGCGCTCGGGGGGCGCCGGCCAGTCGAAGAACGTCATGTCGGTGCCGGGCGCGGCGATGCCGTCGGCGTAGAACAGGTGGTAGGCCGAGACGTCGTCCTGGTTCACCGTCTTCTTCACGAGACGCAGCCCGAGAATCCGCGTGTAGAAGGCCGCGTTGTCGGCGGCGCGCGCGGTGATGGCGGTGAGGTGGTGAAGTCCGGTGAGGTGCATCGGCCTGTCCTGCGAATGACGATGTCCCGCTGACATGGGTCGTCCGTCCACGGAATGCGATGGCCCCACGCATCATCCGGGAAAGCGGCCCGCCCCTGGGCCGGAGCGGGATGCGCGATACATCCCTCCGCTCACCGCCATTGGAGCCCTGTGCATGCCCCATCTGCTCTACGTCGAAGCGTCACCGCGCAAGGAGCGCTCGGCGTCGATCGAAGTCGCCCGCGCCTTCCTGGATGCCTGGGGAGAGACGCATCCGGAGGGCACTGTGGACGTACTCGACGTCTGGACCACACCGCTTCCGGATTTCGACGGGGAGGCGCTGGCCGGCAAATACGCGGCGCTGGCGGGTGACGTCCTGAGCCCGGCGCAGGAGGAGGCCTGGGTCGCCATCCGCGCCCTGGCGGCCAGGTTCCAGGCCGCCGACCTGATCCTGTTCGCGGTGCCGATGTGGAACTACACCATCCCCTACAAGCTCAAGCACCTGTTCGATCTGGTCTCCCAGAAGGACCTGCTCTTCACCTTCGACGAGCGCGGCCAGAACGGAATGCTCGAGGCGAAGGCGGTCGTCGTCAATGCGCGGGGCGTCGCCATCGGCGAGGATTTCCCCGCCGAGATCTACGATCACCAATCGACCTACATGGCGACCTGGCTGCGCATGGTCGGCATCACCGATGTCCACCAGATCGCGGTGGAGAAGGGTCTGATGGGAGCCGATCTCGACCGGGAATCCCGCGAGCAGGCCCGCGCCGAGGCCGGAGCCCTGGCGCGAACGCTGTAGGGCCCCGGCTTCAGAAAGCGCCGGCCAGGAGACCGAGGCCGGCGGCGGCGAAAGCGGCGCCGGCGACACGCAGGGCCGGACGCCCATTCCCCTCACCGAGACGCCCCATGCCGAGGCCGAGACCGAGGCCCGCGGCGTGAAGCAGGGCGGTGGCGGCCACGAAGCCGGCGCCATAGGCGAGACCGGAGGCCGCCTCCGGCATTTCGGCGCCGTGCGCATGGCCGTGGAACACCGCAAAGACACCCACGAGGGCCATGGCCGCCGCGACCGGCATCGTCAGCCGCAGGGCGACGGCGGCACCGAGCACGGCCACGGACAGGGCGATGGCGGTCTCCACATGCGGGAGCGCCACGCCGGCCGCGCCGAGAGCGCCGCCCACCATCATCATGCCGATGAACGACAGCGGGACGAGGACCATCGCCCGGCCGCCGACCTGCGCGGCGACGAGGCCCACCGCCACCATGGCGAGCATGTGGTCGAGACCGGTCAGGGGATGCAGGAACCCATGGGCGAGGCCCGACGCATCGCCCTGCCCGGTATGGGCGAGGGCAGGACCGGCCATGAGACCGAGCGCCAGACCCGGCAGAATTCGAACGCAGCGTCTCATTCCCACTCTCCCCGAAGCCCTAGAGGCCGTCACGCGCCCTGAATGCCGGACGTGACCGGTCCTGGCAACGGTCGTGCCGACGATGGCGAGGGCCTTCTTCCGCGGGTCCCGGCTCGCCTTCCGTTGTGGTCCAAGCGGCCAGGAAAGACAGAGGGCCGAGGGATGGCGAGCCCGGCACGGCCTGTCCCATCGCAGCGACGGGGCGGATGACCCCGCCCCTTTCCCGGCCACCTGCAGCGAAGCGGAAGGTCGCCGGGAACGAGCGCAAAGATCGGGCGGAGCCGTCCTCAGAAATGCCGCGCCAGCACCTCGCGGACGCGCTCGACCATCTCGTCTTCCTTCACCGAGAACTGGGCCGGGCGCGCCGCCTTCCATTCGGCGTTGCTGGCGATGGCACCCGCCGCCTTGGCGCCCTCGATCAGATCCTTGACCTGCACTTCGCCGGCCTCGCGCTCGTTGGAGCCCTGGATGATCGCGCAGGGGCTGCCGCGCCGGTCGGCGTATTTCATCTGCGCCTTCATGCCCGAGCCGCCGAGATAGAGTTCGGCGCGGATGCCGGCCTCACGCAGGCGCGCCACGAGGCGCTGGTAATCGGCGATGTTGTCGCGGTCGAGGACCAGCACCACCACCGGGCCGGGCTTCGCGGTGCCTTCGAGAAGCGGGCTTCCGGTGAGCTGTAGCGCCGAGAACAGCCGCGACACGCCGATGGAGAAGCCGGTGGCCGGCACGGGCTCGGCGCGGAAGCGCCCGACGAGGCCGTCATAGCGACCGCCGCCCGCCACCGATCCGAAGCGCACGGTCTGGCCGTCTTCGTTGGTGACCGGGAAGGTCAGCTCGGCCTCGTAGACCGGGCCGGTATAGTATTCGAGGCCGCGCACCACCGAGGGGTCGGCCCGGATGCGGTCGTGGCCATAGCCCGCCGCCGCACAGAGGCGCATGATGGCGTGCAGTTCGGCGATGCCTTCGCGGCCGGTCTCGGACGAGCCGACCACATCGCTCCAGGAGCCGAAGAACTGCTCCCAGAACGCCATCCGGTCGCCCTCTGCGTCGGGAGCGGCCTGGAACGAGACGTAGGCGAGGATTCGCTCGATGGCGTCGGGCGCGAGCCCTGCCCCCTTCGCGAAATCACCGCTCTCGTCCTTGCGCCCCTCGCCGAGGAGTTGGCGCACGCCCTCGACGCCCAGGCGGTCGAGCTTGTCGATGGCGCGCAATACGGTGAGGCGCTGCCCGGCCTTGTCCTCGCCCGAGAGGCCGATCGCCTCCATGACGCCGTCGAGCACCTTCCGGTTGTTGACCTTGATGACGTACCGGCCAGACAGGCCGAGTTTTTCGAGCGTGTCGGCCATCAGCATGCAGATCTCGGCATCCGCCGCGACGGAGCCCGCGCCGACGATGTCGGCATCGCATTGCATGAACTGGCGGAAGCGGCCCGGGCCCGGCTTCTCGTTGCGGAAGACGTAGCCGGCGCGGAAGCTGCGATAGGGTTTGGGGATCGCGTCGAAATGCTCGGCCACGTGGCGGGCGAGCGGCGCGGTGAGATCGTAGCGAAGGGACAGCCAGGATTCATCGTCGTCCTGGAACGAGAACACGCCCTCGTTGGGGCGGTCGAGATCGGGCAGGAACTTGCCGAGGGACTCGGTGTATTCGACGAAGGGGGTCTCCAGCGCCTCGAACCCGTAGAGCTCGAAGCTCTGGCGGATCGTCTCCAGCATCCGGTGCTGCGCGGCGATCTCGTCGGCGCGGCGGTCCACGAAGCCGCGCGGCAGGCGCGCCTTCAGCGTGTCGGCCTTCGTGGAATCGGCCTTCTTGGGATCGGCCTTGGCCATGGTGTCTTCGCTTTGCGTTCGGTCTGTCGGTGTCAGCCGGGCTCTATCCCGCGCGCTCCCGAGCGGCAAGCGCGTCGGGCGTGGCAAGGGATGTCGTCGTCAGAGCTTCAGGGCCAGCAGCGCACACAGGCTGAGGATGGCGATGGGGATCTGCGTCGGGCGCAGGCGTGCGAAGAAAAGCGGCGCCTCCCCGGTGCGGGCGGCGATGGGATCGAGGATCGCCACGGTGGTGAAGCCGGCAATCAGGAGGGCGATGGCCACCACCGTCAGGCCGAGGGAAGCGGAGACCAGGGCGACGAAGCCGAGGCCGAACAGTCCGAGCATGGTGGCGATCTGGATGAAGGTGGGGCCGCCCTCGGTGCGGAAGCTGACGCCGCGTCGCACGCCCGACAGGAACAGCAGGATGGCGCAGCCCCAGAGGATGGTGAGGTAGAGGATCGCATCCCCGAGATCGTCGCGCCGCCACCAAGCCAGTGCCGCGCCGATGGTAAAGGGCAGCATCGGGCCGTAACCGAAGACGATGCCGAGCCAGGGCACGGCACGGGGTTCGCTCACGGTGAACGTACGCTTGTCGTCCCGACCCATTCCGTCACCGCTTCTCGCTGTGCTTCGCCGGGCAACCCTCCCACCGGAGCGGGGTTCCGGCATGCACTGCGCATCGATCGGCGTCGGAGTCCAAGCGCGGCTGTTTTCACGTGCAACACGCAGCTCGCATCCCGAAACGGAAAACGCCCCGACGCGCAGAGCGGCCGAGGCGTTTCCGGGATCGACGATGTCTCGCCGAATCAGGAAGCCAGCGGTCCGGTCTGCCCGGCCTGCTGGTTCTGGGCCTCGAAGGCCTTCTGGCGGTAGAGGCCGACGAAATCGATCGGGTCGATATACAGGGGCGGGAAGCCACCGTTGCGCACGGCCTCGGCGATGATCTGGCGCGCGAAGGGGAAGAGCAGGCGCGGGCACTCGATCATCACGGCCGGATGCAGCTGATCCTGCGGGATGTTGCGCATGCGGAAGATGCCGGCATAGTTCAACTCGAAGGCGAACAGCACTTCGTTGTTGATCTTGGCATCGCCTTCCAGGGTCAGCTCGACCTCGAAATCGGCCTCGGCCAACTGCTTGGCATTGACGTTGACCTGAATGTTGATCTGCGGGCCGCTTTCCTGCGGCTGGAGCGAGCGCGGCGCGTTCGGGTTCTCGAAGGAGAGATCCTTGGCGTATTGCGCCAGGGCGTTGATGGCGGGCGACTGGTCTTCGGCGGGAGCCGCGCCGTTGCCGTTCGGTGCCGGGGTGTCGGCCATGGCGTTCTCGTCCTCTTTCGCGGGGTCTTTCGGGGCACCTCGGCGATCCGCTGCGCGGCGTATCGTCTGATCGTCGCAGGGCCGGGTCCGAGCGACAGCGCGCTAACACGATGGGCCACCTCGGACAAGACGAGCGGCAGGAGCAGGCGAGGCGCGAGTGCCGGGAGTTCGGCCCGTGAAACGAAGCCGTCTCCGAACTCGGCGATCCGCACTTGACCCTGAACCCTCCGGCATGGCCACTCCTTGGCTGGATACGGCGCGCGGCGAGTCCCATATGCGGGCTGAGATCGTGGGTCGCGTCCTCCTCATCCAGGGCGGGATCCTTGGATTCTCCGGCTCGATCCTTGCGCGGCGCTCCGATAAAGGGCGTAGCGGTGGGATTTTCGGGAGCCCCCTCGAACACACATATCGTGCGACGGCCACGATCGGATCGGTGATGCAGGATTCCTTCGATTTGACGACCCTGATCTTTTTGGCGCTCGCGGTGTTCGTCATCTGGCGGCTCCGGTCGGTGCTCGGGCAGAAGACCGGAACCGAGCGCTCGCCGTTCAAACCGGTGGACCGGAGCCGCAATCCGCCGCCGGCGCGGTCGGACGGCGACAACGTGGTGCGCCTGCCGGGCGCGGACCGCGGCCAGCCGCAGAGCGATTCGGCACCCGCCGCAATCGCCGAGGTCCGTGACTGGCGGGGCATCGCCGAGCCCGGCTCGGCCGTCGCCCAAGGGCTCGAAGCCATCGTCCAGGCGGAGCCGAGCTTCGACCCCCGTGCCTTCGTGGAGGGCGCGAAGGGCGCCTATGAAGCCATCGTGATCGCCTTCGCCAAGGGCGACCGCAAGACCCTCCGTAGCCTGCTCTCGCGGGAGGTCTGCGAAGGGTTCGAGCGCGAGATCACCGCCCGCGAATCGCGCCGTGAGACGGTCGAGACCACCTTCGTCTCCCTCGACAAGGCGGAGATCGTCGCCGTGGACGTCCGCAACAAGGTGGCGCAGGTGACGGTGCGGTTCCTCTCACACCTCATCACCGCCACCCGCAACGCCGAAGGTCAGGTCATCGACGGCAATGCCGAGGCCGTGGCCGAAGTGCCGGACGTGTGGACCTTCGCCCGCACGCTGGGCAGCCGCGATCCGAACTGGCAGCTGGTGGCCACGGAAGCCGGCGCCTGAGGATCCAGGGTTTGTCGTGAGTGGGTTTTTCAATCGGGCGTCCGCCGTCGCCCTGGCTCTCGTCGCTGGCTGTCTCCCCGGCCCGGTCGCTCTCGCGGCCGGGCCGCTTCGCGTGGGAGAGGCGATTCTGGAGCCGGTGGACCTCGTGACGCTGCCGGGATTTCCCGGCCCCGACCCGGTCGCCTCCCTCGACGCGTTCCGCCGGACCTGCGCCGCCCCCCCGGTGGAAATCGCCTCGACCGTCGCCGGCGCGGCGGAAGATCTCGCCGCCGCCTGCAGCCGTGCCGCGTCGGTCGAGCCTCAGGAGGCCGGGGCCTTCTTCGCGCGGAATTTCGATGCCTATCGCATCGTCAGGCCGGGCGAGGCGGGTGGTCCGCCGCGCCGGACGGGCTTCCTCACCGGCTATTTCGAGCCTGAACTCACCGGCGCCCTCGTCGCCCGTCCCGGCTTCACCACCCCTGCCCTCGCCCGGCCGGACGATCTCGTGAGTCTCGCCCCCGGCGAGACGAAGCCCGGCCTCGACCCGGCCTTGCGGGCGGCACGGGCGACGGGGACCGGGTTCGAGCCCTATCCCGACCGGGCGTCCATCGAGGCGGGCGGGATCGGGGAGCGGGCCCGACCGCTCCTCTACCTGCGCGATCCGGTCGACCTCTTCGTGCTCCAGGTCCAGGGTTCGGGACGCGTGCGTCTTCCCGATGGGCGGGCCGTGCGCGTGCTCTATGACGGCCGCAACGGCCGTCCCTACACCTCGGTGGCCAAGCTCATCGTCCAGGCAGGACACCTGCCCCTCGAAGGCCTGACGCTGGCCCGCTGGACCGGCTGGCTCCGCGCCCATCCGGCCCTCGCCAAGCCGTTGATGCAGGCCAATGCCTCCTACATCTTCTTCCGCCTCGCCGAGGTGGAGGATGCCGGCCTCGGTCCTCCCGGAGCGGCCGGCGTACCGTTGACTCCGGGCCGCAGCCTCGCGGTCGATTCCACCCTGTGGCGCTATGGAACGCCGTTCTGGCTCGAGGGACGGATCGCGGGGGAGGATGCGCCGGGGCGTCTGGTGGTCGCCGCCGATACCGGCTCGGCCATCGTCGGTCCCGCGCGGGGCGACCTCTATCTCGGCACGGGCGAAGCGGCGGGGGTCGCCGCCGGCAACCTGCGCGATGCGGTCGGCTTCGTGGTCCTGCTGCCCAAGCCGCGTATGGCGCCCGTTCCATGAGGTTGCCGCGCAGACCCCGCGGCCTGTCGGGCGAGGATGCGTTCCTCTGGGGCGAGATCGCGCGGCTGATCACCCCGCTGCGCGGCCGTGCCGTGCCGATGGCCAAGACTCCGATGTCCGAGGTTCCGGCTGCGGGAGGTCCGCCTCTTCCGAAGAAGAGGCCGGAAGCGCCGGGGCTCGCCGCCAAACCCGTGACGAAGCCGGTCACGGATAAGACCGCCTCGCCCAGCGGCCGGCAGGCCCCGGCGAAACGCATCGTGAAGCCGATCCCCGCGCCCTCCCCGGTCGCGGCCCCGGCGACCGTCGTCACGGCGCCGCCTCTGCCCGGTCTCGAACGCAAGGCGCGCCTCGCCTTGCGGCGCGGATCGCTCAAGGTCGAGGCGCGGATCGACCTTCACGGAATGTATCAGGCCGAGGCTCATGGCGCCCTGGTCGGCTTCCTCATGCGCTGCCGCTCGGCGGGCCACGCCCATGTCCTCGTCGTCACCGGCAAGGGAGGCGGGGCGGGCTATGACGAGGCGTTCTCGGAGCGCGGCGTCCTGCGCCGTCAGGTTCCCCACTGGCTGCGCTCGCCGGAACTGCGCAGCATCGTCATCGGCTTCGAGGAGGCGGCACGCCACCACGGTGGCGCGGGCGCGCTGTATGTGCGTCTGAGGCGTCGCTGAGGCGTCTGTCCCCACCGCGTCTCGCGAAGGCCACAGCCGGCTCGCCCTGCGCTCGCGCGAGTGGGACTTGAGCCGGATGCGAAAACGCGATATGCGGGAAGTCCCTCCTTTTACGCCGTGTTGCATCCGAGAGCCACAGGCTCCCTCAAGACGATGCGCGGAGCCGGTCTTTACCGACGCTTCGACATAGGTGCCGACAAGGCATCCGGCGCTTCTCCGACTGTCCCGCCCGATCAACCCTCGTCCATCGTCGGTTCTCATTCTCCCATGACGTCACAGAACGACTCCCTCATTCCCGTTGATCCGCCGGCCGAAGTCGGGTTGGTCGCGGCCGATCTCAGTCAGCATCGCGAGGTCAAGCTTCAGGATCTGAAGTCGAAGACCCCCACCGACCTGATCGCCTTCGCGGAGGAGGTCGAGGTCGAGAACGCCTCCACCATGCGCAAGCAGGAGCTGATGTTCTCCATCCTGAAGCAGCTCGCTGCCAAGGAGGTCGAGATCATCGGCGCCGGCACGGTGGAAGTGCTGCAGGATGGGTTCGGCTTCCTTCGCTCTTCGGAATCGAACTACCTGCCGGGCCCCGACGACATCTATATTTCACCCACTCAGATCCGCCGTTTCGGCCTGCGGACCGGCGATACCGTCGAGGGACCGATCCGCGGTCCCAAGGACGGTGAACGCTACTTCGCCCTGCTCAAGGTGAACACGATCAACTTCGAGAACCCGGAGAAGATCAAGCACAAGGTCCATTTCGACAATCTGACGCCGCTGTTTCCGACCCAGCGCTTCAAGCTCGAACTCGATGCGCCGCCGAAGAAGGACTTCAGCCCGCGCATCATCGACATCGTGGCCCCCATCGGTAAGGGCCAGCGCGCCCTGATCGTGGCGCCGCCGCGCACCGGCAAGACCGTGCTGATGCAGAACATCGCGCAGTCCATCACCATCAACCACCCGGAATGCTACCTCATCGTGCTGCTCATCGACGAGCGCCCCGAGGAAGTCACCGACATGATTCGCTCGGTGAAGGGCGAGGTCATCGCCTCTACCTTCGACGAGCCCGCCACCCGCCACGTTCAGGTCGCCGAAATGGTGATCGAGAAGGCCAAGCGCCTCGTGGAGCATGGCCGGGACGTGGTCATCCTGCTCGATTCGATCACCCGCCTCGGACGCGCCTACAACACCGTGGTGCCGTCTTCCGGCAAGGTACTCACCGGCGGTGTCGACGCCAACGCGCTCCAGCGCCCCAAGCGCTTCTTCGGCGCGGCGCGCAACATCGAGGAAGGCGGCTCGCTCTCGATCATCGCCACCGCCCTCATCGACACCGGCTCGCGCATGGACGAGGTGATCTTCGAGGAGTTCAAGGGCACCGGCAACTCCGAGATCATTCTCGACCGCAAGGTCTCGGACAAGCGGATCTTCCCGGCCATCGACATCACCCGCTCGGGCACCCGCAAGGAAGAGCTCCTGGTCCCGCCGGATTCGCTCAAGAAGACCTACGTGCTGCGCCGCATCCTCAACCCGATGGGCGTCACCGACGCGATCGAGTTCCTCATGGACAAGCTGCGCCAGACCAAGAGCAACAATGACTTCTTCGATTCCATGAACACCTGAGAACGGTCCTCCCTCCAGCTCGGACGCCCGTCGATAGACGACGGGTGTTTCCTGGCGAGGGAGGATGCTTGTTCTCGACCTCGTGTCATCTCCTGCCGGGAGCTTGGAGAGAGGTCGATCACGGAGAACACAACATGACGGGCGGCGAATGTAGTCGTCGAGTGGGGGCATTCGCCCCGCTGCATCGAGACTTGGCAGCATGTCGGCCATGAGCGACGGCACTACTATCTTCGCGCCGGCAAGCGGCTTCGGCCGGGCCGCTGTTGCCGTGATCCGCATCAGCGGTCCGGCTTCCTCGTTTCTCCTTGGGGCGATGGCCGGGCGCCTGCCGCCGCCCCGACGGTTGTCGCTCCGCACGCTGCGCGACCCTGCAAGCGGTGACGTGCTCGACTCAGCCCTCATCGTTTGGATGCCAGGACCCGCCACGTTCACCGGCGAGGACATGGCCGAACTCCACCTCCATGGCGGTCTCGCCGTTCGGTCCGCCGTCCTGGCTTCCCTCGCCGCACAGGCCGGATGCCGCCTCGCCGAACCGGGGGCCTTCAGCCGCCGTGCAGTGGAGAACGGGCGGATGGATCTCACCGCCGCCGAGGGCGCAGCAGACCTGATCGACGCGGAAACCGATTCCCAACGGCGCCAGGCCCTGCGCCAACTCGACGGCGTCCTTGGTCGCAAGGTCGCCGATTGGCGGGACCGCCTGATCGATCTCCTGGCCGGAGCCGAGGCCGCCCTCGATTTCTCCGATGAAGGCGATGTCGATGAAGCGGCGCTCGACGCTGCGCTGCATGTGAAGGCCCGCGCGATCCGCGACGAGATCGACGTGGCTCTTGCCGATGCCCGGCGGGGAGAGCGCCTGAGGGAAGGTTTCGTGGTGGTGCTGTCCGGCCCGCCGAATGCTGGCAAATCGACCCTGCTCAACGCCCTGAGCCGACGCGATGCCGCCATCGTCTCGGCGATTCCCGGCACGACGCGGGACCTCATCGAGATCCGCTGCGATCTCGGCGGATTGCCGGTCATCATCGTCGATACGGCGGGACTGCGTGACACCGCCGATCCCGTGGAATCCGAAGGCATTCGCCGCACCCGTAAGCGGATGGAGCAGGCCGACCTCGTCCTCGCTCTCCGCGCAGGCGACTATTCGACCGATGAAGCGCTCCCCCTACCCGATCGCAGCATTCTCGTGAGCACGAAAGCGGATCTCGGAAGCGATGGGGGCGGCGACATAGCAGTCTCGGCGCTGACCGGGCAGGGCATCGATCGCCTGCTCGACCTCATCGAGGCACGGGCGGAGGCCGCCCTCGGCGGTGGCGATGCCCTCGTCACCCGCGAACGCCACCGCGACGGGCTGACCCGCTGCCGCGATCACCTGGACAGGGTATTGTCGGGCCCTGCCCTTCCGGAACTTCTGGCCGAGGATCTACGCCTCGCCGTTCGCGCCCTGGGCGAGGTTGCCGGCCGGGTTGGCGTCGAGGACATGCTCGACCGCCTGTTCTCAGGATTCTGTATCGGCAAATAGGGATGCAGACAGACCGAGCCGGGATTCCTTTCCCGTCCGAAATCGCCTTGTGCCGATGCATCAAGCGTTCCGCGAAGGTGTGGATGACGGTGCCGAACGAGCTTCACGCTCCATCGGATACCTCGAACCGCTTGCATAGGGCATCGAGTTCCTCCGCCGTCTCGTAGCGGATTCGGATCTCGCCACTGGCCTGACCCTTGGCCTTCAGGGAGACCGAGACGCCGAGCGCGCGAGCCATGGCCTGTTCGAGGCTGCGCACCTGAATATCGCGCTCGGGCTTGCGAGGGCGTCCTGGGCGGGGTGCGTCGCCCTCCGGCACTTCCGCCGAGGCGAGGGCCTCGACCTCACGCACGGACAGGCCCTCTGTGACGATGCGCCGGGCGACCCCTTCCGGGTCCCTCACCGCGAGCAAGGCGCGGGCATGACCGGCCGTGATCTCGCCCGCGACGACCCGGTCCTGGATCGCGCTGGATAATTGCAATAGCCGCAGGGTATTGGCGAGATGGCTGCGGCTCTTGCCGATGATCTCGGCGAGCTCCGTCTGGCTGTAGCGGAATTCGCTCATCAGCCGCTCGTAACCGGCCGCCTCTTCGATGGCGTTGAGGTCGCTGCGCTGGACGTTCTCGAGAATGGCGTATTCGAGGGACGTCCGGTCGTCGATTTCGACGACGACGATGGGGGCTTCGTGCAAACCGGCGCGCTGCGCCGCGCGCCAGCGGCGCTCACCGGCGACGATCTCGAAAGTATCCGGGACGCCCGCAAGTGCCCGCACGACGATGGGTTGGATGATGCCGCGCAGCTTGATGGACGCGGCGAGTTCGTCCAGTTCGGCGTCATGGAAGCGTCGGCGCGGATTGCGTGGGTTGGGACGGAGAAACTCGACGGCGACCTTACGCTGTGCCTGCGGTTTGCCCGCATCGCCGTTGTCGTCGCCGAAGTCACCGATCAGGGCCGCAAGCCCACGCCCGAGCCGGGGCCGCGCCACATCATCCGCCATCGCCACCTGCTTCCAACTCCGACACGCTACGCATTTACAGGAAAGAACGAGAGACCTAGGCCGCGACCGGCAGCCGGCCTTCGCGCTGGATCACCTCCGAAGCCAGGCGCAGATAGGCCTGCGAGCCGGCGCATTTCAGGTCGTAGAGCAATACCGGCTTGCCATGCGACGGGGCCTCCGACACACGCACGTTCCGGGGAATCGTGGTCTCGTAGACCTTATCGCCAAGAAAGCTCCGCACGTCGGCGGCGACCTGGTTCGAAAGGTTGTTGCGCGGATCCACCATGGTCAGCACCACACCCTGGATCGTCAGCCGGGGGTTCAACGCCGTACGTACCTGCTCCACGGTACGCAGAAGCTGGCTCAACCCTTCGAGGGCGAAGAACTCGCATTGCATCGGCACGAGCACCGCATCGGCGGCCGCGAGGGCATTGATCGTCAGCAAGTTCAGCGACGGCGGGCAATCGATCAGGACATAGGTGACGCCCTCCGTCGCACCGGCCTTGCCGATATCGCTCATGGCGTTGCGGAGGCGATGGGCGCGGTCCGATGAGCTCGCCATCTCGAGTTCGAGGCCGAGCAGATCCATCGTGGAGGGGGCGAGCAGCAGGCGAGGCACGGCGGTGGGCACCACGGCCTGAGCCAGGGACGAGTCCCCGGCGAGCACGTGATAGGTCGAAACCTTGCGCGAGCGACGATCGATGCCGAGTCCTGTGGAGGCGTTGCCCTGCGGATCGAGGTCGATCACCAGCACGCGTTCGCCAATGGCAGCGAGGGCGGTACCGAGGTTAATGGCCGTCGTCGTCTTGCCGACGCCGCCCTTCTGGTTGGCCAAGGCGAGGATGCGTAGCGGCCGCTCGGGCACTGCCCTGGAGGCGGAAGAGGGTTCGATGGTCATGAATCCACGCGGGAGAGGGCGGTGACGCGGACGATCCGCGCTTCCGACTCAGTACGGCTCGTCACCAGATCGTAAACGAATCTCCACCGTTGCGCTGCAGCGGTCAATTCCGCTTGTGCATCACGGCCCTTCGGAAACAGGGCGGTGGTGCCGGTTGTCAACAGCGGTTCGGTCCAGTCCAGCAGCTGGTGAAGCGGGGCCAGAGCGCGGGCGCAGACGACATCGATTCCGACGTGGTCGGCAACCGCGTCTTCGATGCGAAGGTTACGCACCCGCGCCGGGGCTTTCATGAGGCGCGCAGCCTCAGTGAGGAAGGCACATTTGCGCGCATTGCTCTCGATCAGATCCACCTGAAAGCCCGGCCGTTCGCGCCCCGCGATGGCGAGGATGAGGCCGGGAATGCCCGCCCCCGAACCGAGATCGAGCCATGTGGTGGCGGTCGGAGCCAGATCGAGGAGTTGTAGTGCATCGGCAATATGGCGTGTCCAGACCTCCGCGAGGGTAGCCGGTCCGACGAGATTCTTGACGTTCTGCCACCGGCGCAATTGCTCGACATAGATGTCCAACGCCGCGGCTGTTTCACGTGAAACATTTGCCTGGGCGAGCACCCGAGCCCGGTCGTCCTGCTTAACGGCCATGGACGATGGCCAAGCCGGAGCGGTCGGCACGGCGAGCATGCGCCGCAAGGAGGGTGAGGGCAGCGGGGGTCACGCCCTCGATCCGCGCCGCCTGACCGAGCGTGCCGGGACGGACCGCTTCGAGCTTGGCCTGCATCTCATTGGACAGGCCGGGAATCGCCCCATAGTCGAGCTTGATCGGCAAGGCCACGGCCTCGTCCCGTCGAAAGGCCGCGATATCGGCACTTTGCCGGTCGAGATAGACGGCATAGGTCGCGTCCGTTCGCAGACGGTCCGCCACTCGGGGGGACACGCTCCGAAGTTCGGGCCAGACCTTGGTGAGACGGTCCCAACCGATCTCGGGATAGGACAGCAATTGGTAGGCACTGCGGCGGATGCCGTCCTGATTGAGGGCGATGCCGTGCCGAGCCGCTGCCGCCGGTGTCAGACTGAGGCCGTCGAGCCGTGCTCTCGCCGCTTCGAGTTCGCCCTGGGAGCGGGCAAAATGCTCGGCCCTCACCGAGCCGACACAGCCGAGGGCAGCGCCGCGTGGGGTCAGGCGCTCGTCGGCATTGTCCACGCGGAGAGACAACCGATATTCCGAGCGCGACGTGAACATGCGGTAGGGCTCACTGACCCCATGGGTCACGAGATCGTCGATCATCACGCCGAGATACGATTCCGCCCGGTCGAAACTGGCGAGGGGCGATCCGCCCGCCAGACGGGCCGCATTGATCCCGGCCACCAGCCCCTGCCCCGCCGCTTCTTCGTAACCGGTGGTGCCGTTGATCTGCCCCGCGAGAAAAAGGCCGGACAGGCGCTTGGCTTGAAGGCCGGTGTCGAGTTCGCGCGGGTCGACGTAATCGTATTCGATGGCGTAGCCCGGACGCACGATCGTTGCATGTTCGAGGCCGGGAATCAGGGCGATCAAATCGCGCTGCACGCTCTCCGGCAAGGCGGTCGAAATCCCGTTGGGATACACCGTCGGGTCGTCGAGCCCCTCCGGCTCCAGGAAGATCTGGTGCCCCTCACGATCTCCGAAACGCACTACTTTGTCCTCGATGGATGGACAATAGCGCGGACCACGGCTGCTGATCCCACCGGAATACATCGGGGAGCGGTGGAGATTGGCGCGGATGAGATCGTGCACGGCACGGGTGGTGCGGGTGATTCCGCATTGGATCTGGGGCGTGGTGATCCGGTCCGTCAGCGTCGAGAACGGCACAGGATCGTCATCCGCCGACTGCATCTCGAGCCCGGACCAGTCGATGGTGCGGCCATCGAGGCGGGCAGGTGTACCGGTCTTGAGCCGCCCCAGGGCAAAGCCCAGCCGGTCCAGGGTCTGAGCGAGGCCGACGGACGGCCCCTCCCCTACACGCCCGGCGGGGATCTGCACCTCGCCCATATGGATCAGTCCGCGCAAGAACGTGCCGGTGGTCAATACGACCGCCGGGCAGGCCAGGGTTTGGCCGTCTGCCAGGATCACGCCTTCCACCCGTGCGGCGTCGACGAGGATATCCGCGACCTCCCCCTCCACCACCACGAGATTGGCGGTCTCGGCCACCGCCTCCTGCATCGCCCGAGCGTAGAGCTTACGGTCGGCCTGTGTGCGGGGGCCTCGCACGGCGGGACCCTTGCGCCGGTTGAGCAGACGAAACTGGATACCGGCCGCATCGGCGACCCGGCCCATCAATCCGTCGAGGGCGTCGACCTCACGGACGAGATGTCCCTTACCAAGACCGCCGATGGCCGGATTGCACGACATCGCGCCGATCGTGGAGGCCGAGTGAGTGACCAGGGCGGTGCGGGCTCCGGTGCGGGCGGCGGCGGCGGCCGCTTCCACGCCGGCATGGCCGCCGCCAACCACGACCACGTCGAAAGAAGAGCTCGTCTGGGACATAGGGTGATTAGGCGCGACCGGAGCGAGTCGTCAACGAGGAGAGCGACGACCATCGACGTTCCATCGCATCCGATTTTCGCGATGGACCTCCCGAAACTCGGATCCGCCTCTGACGAGCGATGGGACATGGGCGGGCAAGCGCGCGCAGGATGGCAGATTATCAGCCGCGCCGACGGGCGGCCTCCGTGGCGATGCGCAGAAGCGTCGCCGAAGCATGAGCATGGGCGAGGTCGGGCTGGGCGCGGCGGCAGGCGAGCACGGCCTCCTGGAGCAGCTGAACCGCATGGCGGAGGGCGACGGGAGACCAGCGCCCTAGCTGGGCCTCGACGATGGCCTTGCGGCGGAAGTGCAGGCCGCGCCAATTGCCCACCATCATGCTCGGACTTTGCCCCTCCCCCGTGATCCGCGTGGAGAGGAGTGTCAGGGCGTGGCGCAGGGCCGAGCCGAGCATCATCGACGGGTCCATACCCTCGTGGCGGAAGCGGCGATAATCCCGCTCGACCTCTTCACCGCGGCCGACGAAGGCGGCATCGATCAGCGTATTGAGGACGCTGCCAGCGACGTCGCTGATCACGGCCTCCACATCGTCCAGGGTGATTTCGGTCTGGCCCCTGGCATAGAGCGCCAGTTTCTCGATCTCGGACAGGCTCGCTCGCCGGTCGCCGCCCAGACTCATCGCCAGGATATCGCGTGCCTCACGGGCGATGCGCTGGCCATTCTCCTGGAGGGTGCGGTCGATGAGCTCGGCCAAGGCCCGTTCGTCATCGGCGTAGCAGGGCAGGGCAAGCGCCCGAGTCGACTTTTCGCAGAGCGTCCGTAGGGGCGCGCTCTTGGCGAGGTCTCCCGCCTCCACCACGATGCGTGCACCGGCGATCTCGGCCTTAAGCGCCGCGTCCACGGCCGGAGCGTAGTTGCGGCTTCCTGGCCTTACCCAAATGCTGCGCTGGCCGCCGAACAGGCCAACCGTGCCGGCTTCGTCCACGAGGCGTCCCGCATCGGACGCGAGGACATCGCCGTCGATCTTGACCAGGGCGAAGGGGTCGGACGGGTCAGTGACGAAACTCTCGGCCAGACGCTTGGCTCGTTCGAAAACGAGGCCGGTATCCGGCCCGTAGACGAGGATGACCGCGATCTGCGACGCCGGTCCGCGCCGCAGCAGCGCCTCGATATCGCCAGCCTTGACGGCGGTCAGGGCTTGGTCACCAGAACGGAAGCGATCCGCGTCTTGATCTGATCGGCCAGGGTCTTGGCCAGACGGATCTCCGCATCGCGGGCCGCACGCAGGGAGGCGAAGCGCTGGATCGAGCGATCGTAGGTGGTCGTGGCCACCGCCACACCCTCGGTGATGATCTTCGCTCCGTCCAGGGATTCGAGGGAGAAGCGGATGGTCCCCACCAGGGTGCCTGCTTCGGCACGTCCGGTCTGAGATGACACGATGGGGGTCTTCACCGACTCGCTGCCCTGCATCTTCAGGCGGTAGCGTTTCGGAGACGGCTGGCCCGAACCGTCGAGATCGAAGATGAGTTCACTGCGCAGGTAATGGCCGAGCCGCTCCTGGCCCGCGGCCGTGGAGACGTCGTCCACCTGTACCGAGGCAAGGAGGGCGGCCATGGGCTCGCCGGACGCGGTCGGTCCGTAGAGCGGACGAAAGCAGGCCGACAGGTTGACGGCCATGAGGGAGACCAACGCGACCTTCACCGCGCGGGACCGTACCGCCTGTCTCAGCCCATGCATCATCATCGCAGCAATGCTCTCCGTCCGGTCTCGCTCTTTACGGCGATCCCGCCCCTTGCGTCACCTGTATAAGCAGCAAGCTTTACGATTCCTCTGCGGCGGGACGATGGTCGTCGCTCCTCCTCCTACCATTCCCCCGCATCCTGAAATGCGGGGGCCGATGGGCCTCCTGACGATGGAACGCGGGGCCGGCAAGAGAGGCTCGATGCTCTCACACCACGAGATTCACGATTCGCCCGGGCACCACGATGACCTTGCGGGGGAGACGGCCTTCGAGTGCCTTCTGCACCGCCTCATCGGCGAGGATGAGAGCTTCCACTGTCGCGGTATCGGCCGTGCGCGGCACCGTGACATCCGCACGCTTCTTGCCGTTGAGCTGAACGGGGAGGGTGATCTCGTCCTCCACCAGTAGCGCGCGATCGACCACCGGCCACGCGGCCTGAGCGACCAATCCCTGCCGTCCGAGGGCCGACCAGCATTCTTCGGCCAGATGCGGCATCATCGGCGCAACGAGCTGCGTGAGGATGCCCGCCGCTTCCGTCGCCGCGTCGCGCGATACGGTGGCCGTGCGGATCGCCTCATCGAGAGCGTTCGACAGCGTGTAGATATGGGCGACGCAACGGTTGAAGCGGAGGCGCTCCACATCCTCTTCCACCGCGGCGAGAGCCTTGTGGGCGGCCTTGCGAAGCGCAGCGTCCGACGCTCCGCTCGCTGCCGGCACGCCCACAGCGAGAGAGACCAGGCGCCAGACCCGCTGAACGAAGCGGGCCGCGCCCTGGACGCCATCCTCCGTCCAGATCACGTCACGCTCGGGCGGCGAATCGGACAGCATGAACCAGCGAGCCGTATCGGCGCCGTAGCTCGCGATGATGTCGTCCGGGTCCACCACGTTCTTCTTGGACTTCGACATCTTTTCGATGGAGCCGATCGAGATCGGTGCATCTGTTTTCACGTGAAACGCCTGACGCCCGCCGCCCTCGGCGGCGATGCGGATATCGGCGGGCTGAACCCATGCACCCGCTGCGTCCTTGTAGGTCTCGTGGACCACCATCCCCTGCGTGAAGAGCCCGGCAAAAGGCTCGGAAACCCCGGACCAGCCCGTCGCCTGCATCGCTCGCGTGAAGAAGCGGGCATAGAGCAGGTGCAGGATCGCGTGTTCGATACCGCCGATATACTGGTCCACGGCCAGCCAGTGATCCACCGCCGAACGGTCGGTCGGCGCGTCCTGCAGCCAGGGAGCGGTGAAGCGGGCGTAGTACCAGGACGAATCCACGAAGGTGTCCATCGTGTCGGTCTCACGCCGGGCCGCAGCGCCGCAACGCGGGCAGGGCACGTTGCGCCAGGCATGATCACGCTCCAGCGGATTGCCGGGGGTATCGAAGGAGACCTCGTCGGGCAGCTTCACCGGAAGGTCGGCGACCGGGACGGAGACCGGCCCGCAGGCATCGCAATGGATGATCGGGATCGGACAACCCCAGTAGCGCTGGCGCGAGACGCCCCAGTCTCGCAGACGGAACTGGACCTTGCGCGCCGCCACCGCCTCCCCGTCCAAAATCTCGGCCTCGAGCCGGTTCGCCACGGCGTGGAAGGCCTCGTCCGTCGTCATGTCGTCGAGGAAGCGCGAATTGATCATGCGGCCATCGCCGTCATAGGCGGTGTCGGTGACGACGAAGCTCGCCGCGTCCTGCCCTTCCGGACAGACGACGGGCGTATTGCCGAGGCCGTATTTGTTCGAGAAGTCGAGGTCGCGCTGGTCGTGGGCGGGGCAGCCGAACACGGCGCCGGTGCCGTAATCCATCAGGACGAAATTCGCCACGTAGACGGGCAGCAGCCAGGACGGGTCGAGGGGGTGGCGCACCCGCAACCCCGTGTCGAAGCCGAGCTTCTCCGCCGTGTCGATCGCGGCCTGCGCCGTGCCGGTGCGACGGCATTCCTCGATGAAGGTCTGGAGTTCGGGACGCGTGACGGCCACGGACGCCGCGACCGGGTGGTCGGCGGCAATGGCCAGGAACTTCGCGCCGAACAGGGTGTCGGGACGGGTCGTGTAGACCTTGATCTCGCCGTCACGCGAATCGAAGGCGAAGCGGACCTCAAGCCCTTCCGAGCGGCCGATCCAGTTCTTCTGCATGACCCTGACCTTCTCCGGCCAACGCTCCAGGCCGTCGAGTGCGTCGTAGAGATCCTGCGCGAAATCGGTGATCTTGAAGAACCACTGGGTCAGCTCGCGCTGCTCCACCAGCGCGCCCGAGCGCCAGCCGCGCCCGTCGATGACCTGCTCGTTGGCCAGCACGGTATGGTCCACCGGGTCCCAGTTCACCTTGGCCGTGCGGCGGGTGACGAGTCCCTTGTCGAGGAAGTCGAGGAACATACGCTGCTGGTGCTTGTAGTAGTCGGGATCGCAGGTTGCGATCTCCCGGCTCCAGTCCAGTGACAGGCCCATGCTCTGCAACTGGCCGCGCATGGTGGCGATGTTGGCGTAGGTCCAGTCGCGCGGGTTGACCTTGCGCTCCATCGCCGCGTTCTCGGCCGGCAGGCCGAAGGCGTCCCAGCCCATAGGGTGCAGCACCGCGAAGCCCTTGGCGCGCTTGTAGCGGGCCACCACGTCGCCCATGGCGTAGTTGCGGACGTGGCCCATATGAATGCGCCCCGACGGGTAGGGGAACATCTCGAGCACGTAGTATTTCGCGCGCGGGTCGTCGTTCTTCGTGGCGTAGATACCCTGGGCGGCCCAGGCCTCCTGCCAGCGCGGCTCGGCATCCTTGGCGTTGTAGCGCTCTGGAACGGGCATGGGGGAGGAAGTCATGGTGCGGGCTCTGACTACGGCCAGGACGGCCTGGCGAGGCGCCTCACGCGGCGCCGGAACGGTTGGATGCCGGACTAACACGGCTTGTTTGCCGGTCAACAGAGCCGTCACCGGTGGAGCCCGGCGCTTGCGGCCGGCGTTGCGGATGATAGGTCAGGCGTAACCCGCCCCCTCCTTCGCCCGCGAGACATCATGCCCGACTCCACCACGCCGAGATACGCCCATCCTGACGCCGCCGCCGTCGTCGCCGGGCTTGAAGCCGTGCGCGATAAGATCGTCCAGGCGGCTCAGGATTCCGAGCGGGACCCGGCCACGATCTCGCTGGTGGCGGTCTCGAAGCTCATCGATGCGGACGGCATCGTCCCGGCTCTTGAGGCAGGGCATAGGGTTTTCGGCGAGAACTACGTTCAGGAATCGAAGGCGAAGTGGCCGGCTTTGCGCGAGCGCTTTCCCGATGTCGAGCTTCATCTCGTCGGGCCGCTCCAATCGAACAAGGCCCGCGAGGCGGTGGAATTGTTCGATGTGATCCATGCCCTCGACCGGCTGTCACTGGCGGCGGCCCTGGCCAAGGAGATCGAGCGCACGGGGCGCACGCCGAAGCTGCTCGTCCAGGTCAATACCGGTGACGAGCCGCAGAAGGCCGGGGTCTCGCCCTCGCAGGTGGACGTCCTCCTCAGCGAGTGTCGTGAGACCCATGGTCTGGCGATCAACGGGCTCATGTGCATCCCGCCGGCCGAAGCCCCGCCATCGGCGCATTTCGCCCTCCTGGCCCGCATCGCCGAGCGCCACAACCTGCCCATCCTTTCCATGGGCATGAGCGCGGATTACCCGGCGGCGATCCAGATGGGCGCCACCCATATCCGCGTCGGCACAGCGATCTTCGGGGAGCGCCCCCGCGCCGCAGGGGCCTGAGCGGCACCGCTCGTCCCGGGGCCGCGCAGCGGAACCCGGGATCCACGGTGCCCTACCCGAACGCTCCCACCTCGTGCTGGATCATGCCCGACAGCTCGCGGACGCGGGCGAAGGACTGGCGGATCGGGCCGAAGATCGTCTTGTGCTCCGATTCGTAGGTGCCGACATCGCGCGGTCCGGCGGGCTCGCCGAAATTGAGGCCGAGGGTCGGGTCCGGCGTGATCGGGAAGATCTCGTCGAGCATGGCGAGGCAGCCGTCGATGTCGAGGCGGAGGAAGCGCTCGATCAGCTGCTCGCGGGTGATGCCCGATTGCGGGCGGAAGCCGGGAATGTGCACGGCCAGGAACCAGATCCGGTGGATCAGGGCGAGGCGCAGGGCGTGGAGCATCGTCAGCCTCACCGACATCTTGCCGAGGTCCGGGGCGGCGGATTGCAAACTCAGCCAGTCGCTGGTGAGGCGACCGAACAGGCGGCGCAGGTCGGGGGCGAGGCGCAGACGGTCGAGGGCGGTGGCGATGACGAGAAGTTCGTCGCGCCGGTCGTCGCGCTGCGTGCGCCGTGCCCGTTCCAGCCACATGGCCGGGTCGAGCGTATCGATATAGGCGCGCAGCACATCGAGGTCGCCCACCGCCGAGGCATGCTGGGCGAGGCGGAACGCGCGGGAGAACCGGACCGAATCGCGGCGCATGTCGCGGAACAGATCCGGTGCGCGGCTCGCCGCCCGGCCGAGGCCGTGGAGCGAATTCGCGAGGTACCCCAGTTGGTGCAGGATCGCGTTGTTGGGAATCGCCCGCATCTGGCGGGGATGGGTGATCATGCTGGGGCCGCCGCTATCGGTCTGGCGGGCCACCGGACGCGAGCCGGTGCGGTCGAGGAGGCTAGGGCCGAACGTGCCCAGCAATGCGGCGTAGCCAGGGTCGTCCACCAGGGCTTCCATGTCCTGGCGGGCGACGGTGAAGAACTCGGCGGCGAAATCCGCCTCGCCATAGATCGGGTCGTCGGTCTCGTCGGCGCCCGGCGCGTCGGAAAGGACATAGTCGGCGAAGGAATCGTCGTCGGCGATGTCGAAGGCGAAGAGGTGCTCGGCGATCCGCTCCACCGTGGCGCGGGCGAGCGCTTGCGTGCCGAACATCAGGTAACCGTCCGAGCCCTGGAAGCTGGATTCCAGCCGCACCTTGATGCCGGCCTTGCGGTTCCGGTGCCGTGAATCCTCCGGCGCGAGATAGGCGAGGCGGTCCCGCAGGGAGGTCGGATGGGCGCCGCGGCCGATCGATTCGCCATGGGTATCGAAGATCGCGAGTTCGATGCCGGACAGGCCGTTCTGCGTCATCAGGTCGGTGATGCGCAGGCGCAGGCGCTCGATCCAGAAACTCGCGGCGAGCTGGCCGACATAGCGGCCCGAATCCGAGTAGCCGAACTGCACCGTCAGCCGGCCGATGCGCTTGAGATAGGCGCGCCAATGCGGGTTGCGCAGGGCATCGTCGAGGACGCGGATGCCCTGTTCCAGGGCACTCGCCGTCTCGAACAGCGGCGTGATCTCGACCTTGTCGCTGATCCCGTAATGCCGGGCGAGCCAGAGGGCGGCGAGAAGGGTGTAGCCGGTCTCCGTCTCGGCGATGAGGAAGCGCACCGGATGGGTGCCGTCCACGTGCTTCAGGATCTGCGCGATGGTCATCATCAGGCGCGCGGCCGAGGCACGCTCGGCGGCGAGCGCGCCGAAATCCACGGCCACCGGATGCACGTCGTTGAGGAGGGCGTGGATGGTCGAGAGGTGCGAGCGCCGCTGCGCCGCGTCCGTCGGCTCCCCTTCGAGGTCGATGACCCGGCGCACGGCGTTGTGGATCTGGCTGGCGTTGAGCCGGAAATGCGGCAGGGCGTTCGACAGGCCGTGTGTCGCGATGCCGGAGCGCAGGAGAGCGATGGCGCGCTTGTCCTCGTCGCTCTCGACGCCGCCCAGGGCTCCGGCGAGGCCCGCCAGGAGCGGCCCGGAATCGGTCTGGGCGCGCTCCCGCTCGATGATGAGCGCCAGAGCGAAGCGGTGCACCGCCTCCAGGGTAGGCTTGGTCCCGAGGCGCGGGGCGACGGCGAGTTGCCGGTTGACGGCCGCCAGCGCGCCCTGCGTCAGGTCCCGCACCACGTTGGTGGCCGGCACGTTCGGCAGGTGGCGCATCACCCGGTCGAGCTGCATGCGCTTCGATTCCAGGCGGTAGCGCAGGGTGTCCCACCAGCCGATATCGGTGCGCCCGTCCGTGTCGCAGCCAACCCAGGAGGCGAGGGCGAAGGGCTTGAGCACCAGTTCCGTCCAGCGGTCGGGCCAGCGCGAGCGGGCCGCATCGAGCAGGGCTGCGTTGAAGCTGTCCAGGGCCGCGCGGCCGTGATTGGCCGCGAGGCAGGCCTGTTCGAACTCGTCGTCCAGGCTGATCTTCGCATCCGGCCGGGTCGAGAGGGCGGCGGCCTTCTCCATCAGGGGCCGGCGCGCCGCCTCGCTGTCCTGGGACGCGGCCTCGGCGATGAGGGCCGCCACGGCCTTCGGCATGCCGAAGGTCGGGTGGGCGGTGAACACCACGGCGAATCCGGTACGGCCCACGAGATCGCGGAAGGTCTCGAAATCCCCTGTGCCTTTCGGGATCGCCGCCACGAGGCGCGCCGGCATCGTGCTGTCTGCCGATGCCTGCGCGTCCCGGTCCAGCCCGACATAGCCGCGCAGGCGCTCGGCCCGGGCTACCAGGGATTGTGTGCGTAACCGGGTGAACAGGCCGTCGAGGTCGTCCTCGTCGATCTCGTCGCGGTCGAAGCGGCGGGTGATCGCGAGCGTCACCGCCAGGACGGGATTACGGAACGGATCCTCGCTCGACCGTTCGCGAGAATCCTCGATGAGGGCGATGAGATCCTGTTCCAGCTTGCCGGGATCGGGCACCGTATTGGCTGGGCTGCGGTCAAGCATGCGCATCGATCGACCTTGTCTGGACAGAAGAAAGAGGACGGCCCCGAAGCCGAGTCGCCTTAGAACAGGTTGGGCGTCGCGCCGGCGACAATGCATGCATGACGACCCGTCATCCACCGATGGATCGCTTTGCGAACCGGCGCCACCACCGTGCAAGGCTAGTCCGTCCGCATGGTTTCGGCTCCGCGTTCCCTCGGCGCAAGGGGCCGAAACGAGACGCAAGGACCGTTCCGGCCAGGGCGACCCGGGCGGCAATGCCTGCCTCTGTGCGAAAGCACTCCTGTGGCGCGCCACAAGTGGATGCAAGCCGGCCCTCGCTGGGGTAACCCTCTCAGCCATGCAGATCTCTTCGATCCCGTCCTGTCCTTCCGGCAACCCGAACTCCGCGTTTCGGCCTTGGAGGATGCGGACTGGGAGTCGCCTGGCGCTGGTCTCCTGCGTTGCTCTTTTATGCGTGATGCTGGGAGTCTCCCCCGGTTTCACACAAGAGGACGCCGCGCCATTGGGCGAGGCCGAGGCTCCGGCCCCCAAGCCTAAGCCGAAACCAAAGCCCAAGCCCAAACCGAAACCCGTCGCCAAGCCAGCCGAGGCGTCCGATGCTCCTCAGGCCGCGCCCCTGCCGACGCCGGCGGCCAATCTCGCTCCCGTGAAACTGCCCGAGCTCATCGTGGTCTGCGACAACGGCCAGGGTGCGTTCTACGAGGGCCAAGGCGCCGTCTCGCTCTGGGTGACGCGGAGCGGCACGATCACCGTCGACAACCCGCTTCGCCCGCTGACGCCGGAGACGACGCGCGTGCTGCAGGTCGTCCTCGGCAACAAGGCCGCCACCGCCTTCGGCCCCGATCTCCTGGCCCTGCGCCGGGGCGGCAGCCCCGCAGCCCTGGAGGCGACGATAGGCGGCCCGGTCCGCTGGGACGAGCAGCTCACGGTGCTGCCGGATTTCCTCAACATCGTCTCGGAGGCCGGCGAAGTCCTGGCACGCCTCGATCATCGCCGCTGCGGCGATGCCCCGGAAGTGAAGGCGGCGCCCGTCGCCAAGGCGAAGCCCAAGCCCGTCGCCAAATCACCGCGCCCGCCCAAGGCCTCCGCCGCCGAGGGAGCTGGGCGAGGGGAGGGCGCGGCTCCTCGCGGCCTTCAATTGCCTCAAGGCGCCATTCCGGCCGGCCAATAACGATCGCGAGACGAGGGAGGACGACATGAAGGCCGCCGAGGTGATCGCCAAGCTGGGGCTTCAACCCCACCCGGAGGGCGGCCATTATCGCGAAACGTTTCGCGATCCGACAGAGGTCGATGGCCGTTCGGTGGGCAGCGCGATCTACTACCTGCTCGATCTCGGCGAGACCTCGGAATGGCATCGGGTCGATGCCTCCGAGATCTGGTTCTGGCATGCCGGCGCACCGATGGTGATCACCACGAGTCCGAACGGTCACGATGCGACCGCCACCTATCTCGGTCCCGACCTCGCCCACGGCCAGCAGCCGCAGATCGTGGTGCCGGCGGGGCATTGGCAGACCGCCACGAGCCTCGGATCGTGGACATTGGTGAGTTGCACCGTCTCCCCGGCCTTCCGGTTCGAAGGGTTCGAGATGGCGCCTCCGGGCTGGCGGCCGGTGCCGCGCCGCTGAGGAAGGCGCGTTTCTCCGTTCGCCTTGCCGGGGGCCTAGAGCTGCGCCCGACCACGTTGGGTCGGGGCACATCTCCAGGCCTTTGTTGTGCCGCGCTCTTTTTCGCCGAACCGGCATCCACTTCGGCGGAGAGCGCTCGGGGTGATCCGCAGGGCGGTGATGCGGTTCTTCGCCTTGCGCAGGACCTGAAACCGGAAGCCGTGGAAGTTGAAGGCGGTGCCGGTATCGGGGATCGCCCGCGCCTCGTGGATGACGAGGCCGGCGATGGTCGTCGCCTCCTCGTCGGGCAGGTTCCAGTCCATGGCGCGGTTGAGATCGCGGATGGCGACGGAGCCGTCGGCATTCACCGAGCCGTCCCCCTGGGGACGCACCCCGGAGACCGCGACGTCGTGCTCGTCGGCGATGTCGCCGACGATCTCCTCCAGGATGTCCTCCAGGGTCACGAGCCCCATGACCTCGCCGTACTCGTCGACGACGAGGGCGAAATGGGTCTTCTTGGTGAGGAAGGCCTTGAGCTGGTCCCGCAGGCTGGTCGTGTCGGGCACGAACCAGGTCTCGAGGGCCAGGGCCTCGACCTTGAGACCGGAGGCGTCGCCTCCGGCGGCGTCGAGCGCGCGCAACAGGTCCTTGGCGTGGAGCACGCCGATGATGTTCTCGGAGGTGCCGCGCCAGAGCGGCATGCGGGTGTAGGGCGAGGACAGCACCTCCCGCACGATCTCCTCCGAGGGGAGATCGGCATTGATGGTGCGCATCTTTGTGCGGTGCACCATGACCTCGGAGACGGACAACTCGTGAAGGTCGAGCAGGCCGCCGAGCATGTCGCGCTCGGCCTTGGCGACGCCGCCCTCGCGGTGGAGCAGGGCGACCTGTCCGCGAATTTCCTCGGTGGGCGAGAGGATCGACTGGTGCTGCCCGATACTGATGCCGAAGGGGCGCAGCATCAGTCGCACCACCTTCTCGATGGCGATGGCCGCCGGGCCGAGGAGCGCCACCGCGAAGGCGACGGGCCGCGCCATCACCAGGGCGGCCTGGTCCGGCTTGTTGATGGCGAGGGTTTTGGGCAGCACCTCGGCGAAGACGATGACGAGGACCGACATCACGCCGGTAGCGTAGAGCACCCCGCTCTTGCCGAAGATGGTGGTCAGCACGCTGGTGGTGAAGGCGGAGGCGCCGATGGCGACGATGTTGTAGCCGATCAGCATGGCGCCGATGAACCGCTCGCGCGAGGCGAGGATGCGGTTGACGACGCGTGCCCGCAGGTCGCCGCTATCTTCCAGGGAGAGCATCCGCGCCCGCGACGCCGCGGTGAAGGCGGTCTCGGCGCCTGCGAAGAAGGCCGAGAGCAGCAGCGACATCACCACGATGCTCGCGGCGAGCCAGAGGTCGGTATGCGTGTCCATCAGGCCGTCGTCGCATCAAGCCGTGCCACACCGGCACGGTGCCGGTCTTGGCGAGCCCCTCTCATATACCAACCCGCGACCGAAGCGATGCCGTGGCACCGGATCTGAGCCGAGAGGTCGGCATGGCCGCTCCCGATCCCAGCCGCCCGGAGACAGGTGGTGTCCCCGAAGCGAGGTCAGGGCAAGGGAGGCGATCCGGTCACGCCCCGCGTAACTCGTCTTGGAGAAAAGCCTTCACCTCGGCGCGGTCGATGCCCGGTGCGATGAAGCTCTGGCCGATCCCGCGGGCGAGGATGAAGGTCAGCGCGCCGTCGCGGACCTTCTTGTCCTGGGCCATGGCGTCGAGGATGGCGTCGGCGCCCCCGCATCCGCCGGGGACGGCCTGGAGCCGGGTGGGCAGGCCGGCGAGCGCCAGATGGTTGGCCACGCGGCCGGCATCCTGACCGGGGCAGAGGCCGAGGCGGGCCGAGAAGCGGAAGGCCAGCGCCAGGCCGATGGCGACGCCCTCGCCATGGACGAGGCGGGCGGATTCGTAGCCGGTGAGCCGTTCCAGGGCATGGCCGAAGGTGTGACCGAGGTTGAGCAGGGCGCGCTCGCCATCCTCGCGCTCGTCGCGCACCACGACACCGGCCTTGGCCCGGCAGCAGATCGCCACCGCCTCGTCACGCTCCGGGCCGCCGGAGAAGATGCCGGCCCAGTTGGCCTCGCACCAGTCGAAGAAGCCCGCATCGGCGATGAGGCCGTATTTCGCCACCTCGGCGTAGCCGGCGCGCATCTCGCGCTCGGACAGGGTGTCGAGGGTGGCGGTATCGGCCAGGACCAGGCGCGGCTGATGGAAGGCGCCGATGAGGTTCTTGCCGAGGGGCGAGTTGATGCCGGTCTTGCCGCCCACCGAGGAATCGACCTGCGAGAGCAGGGTCGTGGGCGCCTGGACGAAGCGGACACCACGCCGGAGCGTCGCCGCCGCAAAGCCCGCGAGATCGCCGACCACGCCGCCGCCGAGGGCCACCACGAGGTCGTTGCGCTCGATCCGGTGGGCGAGGAGCCCGTCGCAGACCTGGGCGTAGACCGCATAGCTCTTCGAGGCCTCGCCCGGCGCGACGGTGACGAGGCCGGAGCGCAGGCCCGCCGCCTCCAGGCTCTCGCGCAGGCGTTCGCCATAGAGCGCCGACACCGTCTCGTCGGTGACGATGGCGGCGGCTTTGGCGCCGAGGGCGGCCACGCGGACGCCTGCCTCGGCGAGGAGGCCGCGGCCGATATGGATGTCGTAGTCCCGGCCTTGGTCGAGGGGGACGTGGACCGTCTGTCCGTCACTCACTGCGCGGCGACGCCTTGGTTCGAGGGGCCGTTGAGATAGGCATCGAGAGCTTCCATCACGTCCTCCACCACGCGGTCGTGCGAGACGTCGCGCGAGGGGATCATCACGTCGGCACTGCCATAGACGGGATGCCGGATCTCCATCAATTGCCGCATCGTCTCCTCTGGGTCGTCGGTCTGGAGCAGGGGGCGATTGCCGCGCTTGCGGACGCGGCGCATCAGCACGTCGAGCTCCGCCTTCAGCCAGACCGAGACGCCGCCTTGCGCGATCCGCGCCCGGGTCGCCTCGCGCATGAAGGCGCCTCCGCCGGTGGCCAGCACCAGCGGCCCTTCGCGGATGAGCCGGGCGATGACGCGCTCCTCTCCCTCACGAAAGCTCGGCTCGCCGTAGATGGCGAAGATGTCCGGGATCGTAAGATGGGCCGCCGCTTCGATCTCGTTGTCGGCATCCTTGAACATCAGCCCGAGGCGCGTCGCCAAGCGCCGCCCCACCGTGCTCTTGCCGGCGCCCATGAGACCGACGAGCACGATCGAGCGCGCGCCGAGGGCACGGCGGAGCCTGACTTCGATGGGATCGGCGGCGATGTCGCCTCCCGATGGCTCGGTCTCGGTCTCGGTCATTGTTAAAATCTTGATACACGTCTTCACGCGATCCTAGCGCGTTTCATCCGCCGGGCGAAGCGAGGCCGTAAGGCGCGACGCGATTCTTCCCGGGTCGGGTTTCTTTCGGGCAGGTTTCCTCCTCCCGCGAAGCCTCCCGGACCGGTGAGGCCGATCGCCGCTCGGCGGCCATGAATCCCTTGCGGCGCTCCGTGTGGCTCCGAAGTCCTTGCCATCGCGCGCCCGGCATGGTGCAAACCCTTGGCTTGGCTGCTCAATGATCTGCTGGCCGACCGACGCCGTTCATTTTCGCAGAGTTCCCTCCGACCGAGGTTCGTCCGAGTGCCGACCCTGTTTCGTTTTCTCGCCACGCTCGCCATCCTCGGTGGACTGGTCTTCGCGGGCATGTTCTCGCTCGCCACCTTCGTTCAGCCCACGCCCCGGGAAATGAGCGTCAGCATTCCCTCTGCGAAGCTGCAGCCGCCCGGCCGGTGACGGGGTCGGAGAAGGCTGACGAGGTGACTGGTGACGTGGCGGGCGCCGAAGGTCCGGACCTCATCGTTGCCTATCTCGAAATGCTGTCAGCCGAGCGTGGCGCTGCCGCCAACACGCTCGCCGCCTATCGCCGCGACCTCGACCATTACCTCGCGGCCCTGTCCGCCTCGGGACGTGATCCGCTCGATACCGATGCGGGCGAGGTCCGCGCCTATCTGGCGGATCTCGAGACCCAGGGACTGAAGGCCTCGTCCGCCGCGCGCCGGCTGTCCTGCATTCGCGGCTTCCACAAGTTCCTGTACGCCGAAGGCCTCGCCGAGACCGATCCGAGCGCGCCGGTGGGCGGCCCGCGCAGGGGGCGCACCCTGCCCAAGGTGCTGTCGGTGACCGAGGTCGACGACCTTTTGCGCACCGCCCGCGAGCGGGCCGTGGCGACGCCGGCCGAGGAGACGCCGGGCGAGCGGCGACGCGCGGTCCGGATGCTGTGCCTGCTGGAAACCCTCTACGCCACCGGCCTGCGCGTCTCGGAACTCGTCGCCCTGCCGCGCGCGGCCGCCACCACGAAGCAGCGCTACCTCGTGGTGAAGGGCAAGGGCGGGCGCGAACGGCTGGTGCCGCTCACCGATCTGGCGCGCGCCGCCATGCGCGAGCACCTCACTCATCTCACCGGCGACGGTCCCTTCCTGTTCCCCTCCGACAGCGAGAGCGGTCACCTGACCCGGCAGGCTTTCGCCCGCGACCTCAAGATTGCGGCGGCGGCGGCCGGGATCCGCGAGGACCGCGTGAGTCCGCACGTGTTGCGCCACGCTTTCGCCAGCCATCTCCTGCAGAACGGGGCCGATCTCAGGATCGTGCAGGAACTCCTGGGCCATGCCGACATCTCGACGACCCAGATCTACACGCATGTCCTCGACGAGCGCCTGAAGAGCATGGTCCGCGATCTCCACCCCCTCATGGACGACCCGGCCGAATCCGGTACAGCGCCCGCCTGAACGGGCCACCGCGCCGTTCCGGCCATGTTTCATCCGGCGATCTGCCTCCCCTTGCTGACCGCGATCGTCGCCCCATCCATGAGCGAGAACACGATACCTGCGCTGCGCAGGGCGCCGATCACCTGATTGCGGTTGGCGACCGAGACGGAGGCAATGGAGCCTTCGAGCCGCCGGATCGTCGAAAGCGACACTCCCGAAGCTCCGCTCAGATCCGCCATCGACCAGTCGAGCAATGCGCGCGCCGCACGGACATGACCGGATTCGAGGTGCTGTTCGAGGCCGAGCCGAAGGCGTCCGGAGGGTCTGATCCGCAGCTGGATCGGACCGATCAGTTGAGTCCAGCTTTCGATATGCCCCGCATCGTTCAGCACGGGAACCAAGAGAAGGCGGTATCTCACGGTGTCGCCGTTCGCCAACCTGAGGTCCGGCAGGAGGTATGAGGCGTGATTGGACGCGTACATCCCCCCGATACGCGCCGACCATGGCACGCCCTCGGCCTTTACGAACGGTCGTGTGGGGTCCTGCAGGAGCTCGCTCTCGGGAAGGCCGACGAGGTCGAGCCATTTCTGCGAGAATTTTATGAATGGAAATGTGTACGCGGTCGACGTGAAGGCCCGGACGGAATCGAAGATCGCCTGGTCTCGCTGCCGCTGTGCTGCCTCGGCGCGGGCCAGCATGGCAGGATCGCTGATGTCGGCGAGGATGCCATGCGCGCTCAAGGGCCGGCCATTGGGCGTGGTCGTTACCTCCACGCGGCTCATGACAGTACAGATTCCGGAATCCGGCCGGACGATGCGGAAGATCGAGGGCGGTACCGTTTCCGATTGCCTGACCAGGTCGGGTTCCATGGTCGGAGGGCAATCGTCCGGATGAATGAGCCGGAACAGAAGCGTGTAATCGGGCCTGATGAGGCCATTGGGAAGCCCTAGGATCGGATAGAGTCCGGGCGACCAGAAATGAGTGTTGTCGACGAAATCCCAGTGCCAATGACCGACGTTGCCAAAATGTTTGATCTGGCTTGGAACGTCATACCAAAGGTTTCTCGGTATCCCACCATTCATTGTTAAACCGCGAGCTCACGACAATCGTCGGAGCTACGGCCCAGCCGAGGGAACGACGACCTGAAACAACAGATATCTAACTTTTGATATGATCGCAATATTTCTCGAAGAACCATCCTCACCGCAACGTGAGATTGTAGGATGATCGTCGGTGTTATTGATCGGTGTTTCCAAGCCTCCCGGTGGAGACGCCTCGATCTCGATCACGGATCTCCGGCGCTGCTTTACGATTATTGAACGAGGGCGATCTTTTGAATGACGATGGCCATTTAAGACAGCAATGCGAATGCCATGGCGGACCGTTGTTCCATCCGCCCCGCGTCGACGTCCCGGCTGTTGTCGTCAGGCCGTTCCGACAGCGTCGCGCTTACACATCCGCCTCCTCGTCGAGCGTGTCCTCGATATAGACCTGTTCCAGCAAGACCTTGATCACCGCCATCAGCGGCAGCGCGAGGGCGATGCCCCAAAGGCCGAACAGCACACCGAGCACGAGCTGGCCGGCGAAGATGGTGGCCGGCGGGATGTCCAGAGCCCGCTTCTGGATGAAGGGCGTCAGCCCGTAGCTCTCCAGGCATTGCACCACGAGGTAGACACCGAAGGCGCCGAGCGCCGCATTGGTGCCGGAGGCGAGGCCCGCCAGCACGATGATGACACCGGCGATCAGCGGGCCGATGGTGGGGATGAAGGCGAGGAGCCCCGCCTGCAGGCCGAGGATGAGGGCGCCGCCGATACCGAGGAAGCTCAAGCCCGCCCAGATGCAGACGAAGATCACCGCCATGGTGATGAACTGGCCGAACAGCCAATGCCGCAGGGTCTCGCCCATGCCGTCGAGGAGAGCGGTGGCGCGCGGGCGGTAGCGAGGCGGCACGAACCGGACGGCACCGTCGCGGTAGCTGGCGGGATCGGCCGCGCAGGCGAGGCCGAGGAACACGATCACCAGGACGTTGCCCAGCGCGCTGAACAGCTCGGTGACGACGGCGGCCGCCGGTCCCAGCATGCTGCCGGCATCCGAAAGGAGGGAACCGGGGCTTTTGATCGCCCCCGAGGCGAGGCCGCCGAGGCCCCCGGCCTTCTTGTCCTTGTCGGTCTCGTTGTCATTGGCTTTGTCGGGGCCCTGGTCGCTCGGCGTCGGCTCCGGTGCCGAGAAGGCCGGCAGATCGATCCCGTATTCCTTCAGGCGGTCACGGACAGACCCCGCCTGTTTCGTGACGGTCTGGCCGAGCTCCCTGCCCTGCTGCACCACCGTCGCGCCACCGAAGGCGAGAAAGCCGAGGGTGAGCCCGCCGAGGACCAGGCTGACGATGGTGAGCCGGAGCCCGCGACCGAGCCCGATCACCTGGCCGAGCAGGCGCGTCAGACCATCGAGGAAGACCCCGAGCAGGATTCCGGCGAAGATCAGGAGCAGGGTCGAGGCGGCGGTCCAGGCGACGATCAGCAGGGCGATGAACGCCACCACCGCGATTCCCGAGGCCGCCGGCGACCAGTTGGCGGGGTGCGGACCCGGCTCGTCCTTGATCGGCGTACCCTGCTGCATCTGCCCGTCCCCTCGCGCGGTCTACCGAAGCGCGGTGCGAACGGGCGCGCGAAACCCGTCACAGGCAAGGGGCGCACGGGCTGGGGCGCGCCCTCCTCTGTGGACGGACCGGAGGCGAATCGCCGCCGGTCCGCCCTCACGCCCAGCGTGACGCGGCCTCGTCGTCGGCGCCCGTGGCTTCGACCCAGCCCCCCATGGTGCCGTCGGCCAGATGCTCGCGCTTCCAGAACGGAGCCTTCGTCTTGAGGTAGTCCATGAGGAAGCTCGCCGCCTCGAAAGCGGCCACGCGGTGGCTTGCCGCCGTCACCACGAGGACGATGCCGTCGCCCGGCGCGACGAGGCCGTGCCGGTGGATCACCCGCACCGCCTGGAGCGGCCAGCGGTCCTGCGCCGCCTCCACCACCCGGCCGATCTCCCCCTCGGCCATGCCGGGATAGTGTTCGAGTTCGAGTCCGGTCAGGCGCCCGCCCTCGTCGCGGCACAGGCCGGTGAAGGTGACGATCGCCCCGGTCCTGCCTTGAAGCGTACCGCTCAGCGCGGCCATCTCCGCGGCCACGTCGAAGGGCGCGCTCTGGATGCTGATCGCGGCTGCGCCCCGATCGTTCGCCGTCGTCTCGCCTGCTGACATCCGTCGATTCCTTGACGCATCGGCGCGAAAGCCCTCGCGACCGGGTTTGATCCCCCTTAAGGGATGCGCGACATTGCAAAGTCCGCGCGGTGGTTTCACGCTGTTGCGCGTCGTTCAGGCAACAACATTCCGGCGTCCGGCCTTACCACTCGACCGGCATGGGTTCCATGCCCCGCCGGTCCCATGGCCGGTCCACGCCATCGTCTTCGAAGGAACCCCCTCGCGTGACGCCTGAGT
The DNA here is from genome assembly GCF_001422125.1 of Methylobacterium sp. Leaf85. Taxonomy (NCBI): domain Bacteria; kingdom Pseudomonadati; phylum Pseudomonadota; class Alphaproteobacteria; order Hyphomicrobiales; family Methylobacteriaceae; genus Methylobacterium; species Methylobacterium sp. Leaf85. The sequence continues at coordinate 285,379 of NZ_LMME01000032.1, forward strand.
TGATCCTGCCCCATGACGGCGTCCTGCCGGTCTTCTCGGCCCGTCCGGTCTGGTGCGGGCGCGGAAGCACGGTCATCGGCGCCGCGACGATCGGTGCCCAGGCCTGGCTCGGCGACGACAGCGTGATCCGTGCCGACGGCGAGGCGGTGACCGTCGGTGAGCGCTTCTGGCTCGGCCATCGCTCGACGCTCCACATCGCCACCGATTCGCATCCCACCCTCGTCGGTGACCGGGTGACGGTGGGCCGCAACGCCGTGGTCCATGCCTGCACGGTGGGGTCCGACGTGGTGATAGAGGACGACGTCATCGTCCTCGACGGCGCCACCGTGGAGGACGGAGTGCTCATCGAGGCCGGGGCCACCGTCTTCCCGCGCTCGCACCTCGCCGCGGGCTTCGCCTATGCCGGCAGCCCGGCGAAACCCCAGCGTCCCATCACCGCGGCCGAGATCGCCGAGCGGGCCGAGCGCGTGCGCGAGGCCACGGGGGATACCCCGTCGCCCGTCGCCGGCGACGAGATCGACGTCGATCCGAGTGTCTACGTCGCCAGCACCGCGCGCCTGCGCGGCCGCATCGCCCTCGGCGCTGGGTCGAGCGTATTGTTCTCCTGCGACCTGCATGCGGAGGTCGGCCCCATCCTCGTCGGCGCCGACACCAACATCCAGGACAACACCGTCATCCGAGCGCGGGCCGAGGGCGTCGTCATCGGGCGCGACACCACGATCGCGCACAACGTGCGGATGGCCGATTGCCGGATCGGCGCGCGCAGCCTCATCGGCATCGGCTGCGTGCTCGCCCCCGGCACCGTGGTGGCCGACGACGTGCTGCTCGCCGGCGGCTCCACCACCGATCCGGGCCAGCTCCTAGAGAGCGGCCATCTCTGGGGCGGCCGCCCCGCCCGCATCCTCGGCCCCCTCGACGCGGACAAGCGCGCGATGATGACCCGCATCGTCGCCGGCTATTGCGAGCATGGGCGGGTGTATCGGCAGATGGAGACAGGTGAGAACTGAAGGGAAGCGCAAAGCGCGCCTGCCGTCCGGTTCTCGAATGCGACGATCACCCGGCAGGTGCCGGTCCGCACCAGCACACGTGGCGGCATCTCTTAAGGGATGACGGCATGCAGGAGGGCAGCGCATGGTCGCCTCGTCCAATGATGCTTGGGAGACGCGCTCCATTGCGGTGATCGGCGCAGCGCTTCTGGCCCTCGCCGTGCCGGCCCCCGCTTCGGCTGCCCCCGAGCCTCAACGCTTCTCCATCACCTATCGCCTGTCGTTCCTCGACCTTCCCGTGGGCGAGGCCACCCTCGCCGTCGATCAGGCGGGTGGGCGCTATGCCTACGATCTGAAGGCGGGCCTGCGCGGCCTTGTCGGTGTCTTCTTCGAGGGATCGGGGACGGCGTCGGCATCGGGGGAGCGGTCGCGGAGCGGAGCGCTCACCGGCACGTTCCGATCCGAGAGTCTCTATGGACGAAAGCCGGTCCGGGTCTCCATGGTTCTGTCGGGCGGACGCGCGCATGACGAGAGCGTGGAGCCGCCTCCGACTCCGACGCCCGACCGGATCCCGGTGGCGCCGCAGGACAAGGTGGGTGTCGTCGATCCCCTGACCATGCTGGCGATCCCCCTCGGCGCGGCGCCCCTCGACGTCGCCCTCTGCGAGCGCCGCATCCCGGTGTTCAACGGGGTGGCCCGGGCGGATATCGTTCTCTCGCGCGGGGTGCTGGTGACGGTCCAGGAAGGCCCCTATCGCGGACCGGCACTCGATTGCCGGGCGCGCTGGGTGCCGATTTCGGGCCACCGCCCCAATGGCAGCAGCGTGCGCCGCATGGCCGAGAACGACGACATCCGCGTGCGGCTCGCCCCCGTTCCGGGCGGCGCGATGCTGTTGCCGCTCACGATCTCCCTGGCCACCGGCTGGGGGCAGGCGGGGATCGAGGCGACGCAATGGGGTGCGCCGCTCAAGGCCGACGGACGCGGCGCGGTGAAGGTCCACCTGCCCAACGCCCGCTGAGACGACGGACGCTTCGCGTCTTCCTGCGCCCGCCCCCGTCTCGCCTTCCGCTGGCGCTCCAGCCGGCCGGGGAAGGGGAGGGAATGCGAGGAGACGGTGCGCGAGCCGGGATTGACGGCGCGCCGCTTACCCGACGCCGCGCGATATCAGCCCGCCACGTCCTCGTCGGCGAACAGCCCCGTGGGCAGCCCGTCCATGCTGCGCGCGTTCTTCTGGCGGCGATAGGCGTCGAGTTCGGCCTCCGTCTTGGCCTCGGCCCAGCGGTCGAGGGTGGGACGTTCCTCGCGGTAATCGAACACGGGCACGCCGAAGCCGCAGGAGGTCTGCACGAGATCGATCGTGAGGCGCACCATCTGGCGCGCTCCGGGCGGCTCCTGTCCGTCATACGCGCCTGCCAGCAGACCGGCATAGGCGTCGCTGCCGCGCGCCAAGACCTCCCCGCGCCCATAGAGCCGCAGGATCGTCGGCGCGCCTTCTAAGGCGCAGAACATCACCGTCAGCCGTCCATCCGCGCGCAGATGCGCGGCGGTCTCGTTGCCGCTCCCGGTGCGGTCGAGATAGACGACGGTGCTCGGGTCGATGATCCGGAACGTATCGGTGCCGCGCGGCGAGAGGTTGATCCGCGTGCCCTCCGCCGCCGAGGCGGTGAAGACGATATGCTGCCGGGCGATGAAATCGAGGTGGCGCTGTTCGAGGGCCGGAAACTGCTTGGCCATGAATGTCTTTCTCGCTGCGCTACGCCGCCTCGGGACGTCCCGCCATGATCGCGCGCAGGGCTGCTTCGGGCTCGCGATCCAGGATGTTGAGAAGAGTGCGGACGCAGGGCGGGATCATGGTGCGGCCCTGTTCCCAGTTCTTGAGGGTCGCCAGAGGTGCGCCGATCACCTCGGCGAAGGTCGCCTGCGTCATGCCGAGGCGCTCGCGGATCATCCGAGGAGGCAGCACGATGGCCGCGCCATCGAGGTAGGAGGGATCGTCCGGGTCGAACCCGTCCTCCATCATATAGCGGCGGATATCCTCCTCGGTAGTCGTGTCCAATCTGGCGCGATCGACCGTGACGGGACGTTTCAAGGCTTCTTCAAGTGTGATCTTTGCCATTCCGCGCGCTCCTTGCGGTTCGCTGGCCAAGCCGTGATGATCCATCGCGTATCGCCACGATCAGTGTCGACAACCGTGACGAAAACCTCGTTCATCTGTCCGATGGCGATCATACGAACTTCTCCGTAATCCTGCCGCGTGTCCGTCTTCACGAGGACGCGACCCGCAAAGATCGTGACGGCGTCCGCGAAATCGATGCCGCGTTCCGCCAGAACCTTGCCCTGCTTGCTCAAATCCCAATCGAAGTTCATCCTGGGCTTCCCGTCCCCGGAAAGCCCCCTGCCCGCCTCCGCAGCCGAAGAGAGGGTGATTCCGCGGAAGTTTCGCGAGAGACAGATATACGCTGCCAGCGCCCCTCAGTAGAGGAAACGCCGGGTTCCCTTGCTGCGACACGCGGTTCCTAGGGCCGCAGGAACCGCCCGACCAGCAGCCGCGCCAGGTCGCGCGGCGGCTCGGGGGTCAGGACGGCGAGCTTGTTGGAAGTGGACAGGGAGGCGAGCCCGTGAAGGCCGGCCCAGAGGGTCGCCACCGCCTGCCGTCTCTCGCTCGCATCCGGGATCAGAGGTTCGAGCACCCCGTCGACGAGGTCGGTCGCCTGGGCGAGGGCGGCGGCGTACCAGTCGGGAAAGGTCGAGTCCGGTGCCAGGGAATGTTCGAAGACGAGGCTCCAGACCTGAGGGTCCGAGGCCACGAAGGCGAGATAGGCATCGGCGAGGGCAAGGGCGTTGTCGCGCGGACCGGCGTCGGGACGGATCGCGCCGGTGAGGGCCGCGTGCAGGCGCTCCAGGGTCCGGGCGTTGACCCGCATCACCACGGCGTCGAGATCGCCGACACCATTGTAGATCGAGTTCGGGGCGTAGCCGATCACCGAGGCGAGCCGGCGCATGCCGAGGCCGCGCAGGCCCTCCCTGCGGACCAACCCCTCTGCCGCCTTGGTCACCAGGGCTTCGAATTCCTCGCGGTTATGCTCGCCTCGTGGGCCGGTGCCCCGCCGTGCCGGTTTCGTTGCCTTCGCCACGCCATCCCCGCCATCGCGTGCCGCCCGGCACCTCGCCGACGCATAGATTGCACGCCGTACAAAATCAACGTTGCCGCCTTCGCGAACGGCAGTTATTTTGCACAACGTTCAAAAATTGCGGCCGTGCCGGATTTGACGGTTCGTTACAGGGTGGGCAGTCATGGTCCGCCCCGAGGAGACCCTGATGTTTCGTACCTTGATGACGACCCGCCGGTTCGCGCCCCTGTTCTGGTGCCAATTCTTCTCGGCATTCAACGACAATTTCCTGAAGAACGCTCTGGTCTTCCTGATCCTGTTCAAGGTCGCGGGCGCCGGCGGAGAGGCCGCCCATCCGGGCATCCTGGTGACCCTGGCCGGCGCCGTCTTCATCGGCCCGTTCTTCATCCTGTCGGGTCTCGGGGGCGAACTCGCCGACCGCTACGACAAGGCACTCATCGCCAAACGCCTCAAATTCGCGGAGATCTTCGCCGCCGCCGCCGCCGCGATCGGCTTCTTCCTCCACTCGGTGCCGATCCTGTTCGTGGCGCTCGGCCTGTTCGGCACGGTGGCGGCCCTGTTCGGCCCGATCAAGTACGGCATCCTGCCCGACCACCTGAAGCGCAACGAGCTGACGGCGGGCAACGCGCTGGTCGAGGCGGCGACCTTCCTCGCCATCCTGCTCGGGACCATCGTGGCCGGCTTCGCCAGCGCGCTCGGCGGCGATGCCCTGGCCTTCAGCGCGCTGATCATGGTGTTCGCGATCCTGTGCTGGCTTTCGGCCCGACAGATCCCCTCCACCGGCGAGGCAGCGCCGACGCTCAGAATCGATCCCAACGTCGCCCGCTCCACCGTGGCCCTGCTGCGTGACCTCTACGCCGATACCCGGCTGTGGCGCGGCTCGCTCATCGTCAGCTGGTTCTGGCTGGTGGGCGCCGTGGTGCTCGCCCTACTGCCGGTGCTGGTGCGCGAGAGCCTGAACGGCTCGGAGACGGTGGTCACCCTGCTGCTCGCGATCTTCTCGGTGGGCATCGCCGTCGGCTCGGCGCTGGCCTCTTGGCTCGCCAGCGGCCGCATCGTCCTGCTGCCGACGCCGATCGGCGCGCTGTTCATGGGCTTGTTCGCCCTCGACCTCGCCTGGACCGTCTCGCACCTGCCGCCGGTCTCCGGCGAGGTGATGGGGGCCGGCGCCTTCCTCTCCACCGGGACGGGCCTTCGCGTGGCGGCGTCCTTCGCCGGCCTCGCCATCGCGGGCGGCCTCTACATCGTGCCGTCCTTCGCAGCCGTGCAGGCCTGGACCGACAAGGACAAGCGCGCCCGCGTCATCGGCGCGGTGAATGTCCTCACCGCCGCCTTCATGGTCACCGGGGCGCTGGGGCTCGCCGCTCTGCAGGGCGCGGGCTGGTCGATGGCCTCGCTCCTCACCCTCATCGGCGTCGCCAACCTCGCCGCCGGCGTGATCGTGCTGAAGGTGATGCCCACGAGCGCCTTCCGCGACTTCCTCTCGATCCTGTTCCGCGCCTTCTACCGGCTCGAAGTGCGGGGTCTCGAGAATGTCGAGAAGGCCGGCCCCAACGCCATCATCGCCCTCAACCACGTCTCGTTTCTGGATGCACCGCTGGCCCTCTCGCTCCTCGACAAGGAGCCGGTCTTCGCCGTCGACCACGGCATCGCGCAGCGCTGGTGGGTGAAGCCCTTCCTGCGGGTGACCAAGGCGATGCCGCTGGACCCGACCCGGCCGCTGGCCACCCGCACGCTCATCAATGCCGTCAAGAACGGCGAAACGCTGATCATCTTCCCAGAGGGGCGTCTCACCGTCACGGGCAGCCTGATGAAGGTCTATGACGGCGCCGGCCTCATCGCCGAGAAATCCGGGGCCAAGGTGGTTCCGGTGAAGATCGAGGGGCTGGAGAAGACCGCCTTCTCGCGCCTCTCCCGCAATCAGGTCCGCCGCCGCTGGTGGCCGAAGGTCATCGTCACGGTGATGTCGCCGGTGGCGCTTACCGTCGACCCCGCGCTGAAGGGCAAGAACCGGCGGCGCGCGGCAGGAGCGGCGCTGTACGACATCATGTCCGATCTCGTCTTCGACACCGCCTTCATCGACCGCAGCGTGATGAGTGCCCTGATCCAGGCGGGCACCGACCATGGCTGGCGCCGCACCGCGCTGGAGGATCCGGTCACGGGCACGCTCAGCTATTCGCGCCTCGTCATGGGCGCCAACATCCTGGGCCGGAAGCTGATGCCGCTCGCCGCCGAGGGCAAGGCCATCGGGCTGATGCTGCCCAATGCCAACGGCGCGGCGGTGACGTTCTTCGCCCTGGCCAGCGCCGGCCGCGTGCCGGCGATGATCAACTTCTCGGCCGGCCCCGCCAATGTCCTCTCGGCCTGCACCGCGGCAGAGGTGGACACCATCCTCACGTCCCGCGCCTTCATCGAGAAGGGCCGCCTCGGCGGCCTGATCGAGGCCATCCAGGGCAAAGTGAAGCTCGTCTATCTGGAGGACGTGCGCGCCAGCGTCACCACCGGCGACAAGATCCGGGGCTTCCTCAGCCCCCGCAAACCCCTCGTGGCGCGACGGGGCGACGATCCGGCGGCGATCCTGTTCACCTCGGGCTCGGAGGGCACGCCCAAGGGCGTGGTGCTCGCCCATCGCTGCATGCTCGCCAACACAGCCCAGGTCGCGGCCCGCATCGATTTCGGGCCGAGCGACAAGGTGTTCAACGTCCTGCCGGTGTTCCACGCCTTCGGACTGACGGCGGGCCTGATCCTGCCCCTGGTCTCCGGCGTGCCGGTCTACCTCTACCCGTCGCCGCTGCATTACCGGATCGTGCCGGAACTCATCTACGGCTCGAACGCCACCGTCCTGTTCGGCACGGACACCTTCCTTTCCGGCTACGCCAAGACGGCCCATTCCTACGACCTGCGCTCGCTCCGCTACGTGGTGGCCGGCGCCGAGGCGGTGAAGCAGGCGACCCGGAAAACTTGGAGCGAGAAATTCGGCCTGCGCATCCTCGAAGGCTACGGCGTCACCGAATGCGGGCCGGTGGTCGCCCTCAACACGCCGATGTTCAACCGCTTCGGCACGGTCGGCCGGCTCCTGCCGGGGATCGAGTCCCGGCTCGAACCGGTACCCGGCATCGAGGAGGGCGGCCGTCTCTCGGTGAAGGGTCCGAACGTGATGCTCGGCTATCTCAGGGCGGAGAAGCCCGGCGTGCTGGAAGCGCCGCCGGAGGGCTGGCACGATACCGGCGACATCGTCGCCATCGACGCGGAAGGGTTCGTCACGATCAAGGGCCGCGCCAAGCGCTTCGCCAAGATCGCCGGCGAGATGGTGTCGCTGGCCGGCATCGAGGCCATCGCGGGCGAACTCTGGCCGGATACGCCGAGTGCGGTGGCGGCGGTGCCGGATGCGCGCAAGGGCGAGCGGCTGATCCTGTTCACGGAGCGCAAGGACGCCACCCGCCCCGCCTATCAGGCCTTCGCCAAGGCCAAGGGCGCCACCGAGATCGCCATCCCGGCCGAAGTGGTGGTCCTGGACAAGCTGCCGATGCTGGGCACCGGCAAGGTGGATCAGGTCGGCGTGGTCAAGCTCGCGTACGAGCGGGCCGGCGGCGAGTCGACCGCGGCAGCGTAGGTCTCGCGAACCCTCTCCCGCAAAGGGGGGAGGGTTCGTGGCCATTGTCCCATCACCGCCTCGGCCAACCCCTCCACCTGCGCCTCCGTATGCGCGGCGGAGAACGCCACACGCAGCCGCGCCGTCCCGGCCGGGACCGTGGGCGGGCGGATGGCGACCACCAGATAGCCCTGCTCCTCCAGAGCGGCCGAAAGGCCGAGCGCGACGTCCGCCTCGCCCACGAGGATGGGGACGATGGGGCTCTGTGCTTCGGGCAGGCCCAGATGCGTGGTGAAGCGGCGGGCGAGGGCGAGCGGACGCGCGGCGAAATCCGGCTCGGCCTCGACGATGTCGAGGGCGGCCAGGGCGGCCGCCGCCGAGGCCGGGGGAAGCCCGGTGGTGTAGACGAAGCTGCGGGCGCGGCTCGTCATCAGATCGACCACGGCGCGGGACGCGCAGAGATAGCCGCCATAGGAGCCGAGCGTTTTCGACAGAGTGCCCATTTCGAGGGGCGCCCGCGCGTCCTTCCCGATGACGCCGAGGCCGTGGGCGTCGTCCACCAGGGTCCAGGCATCGTGCGCGTCGGCGAGATGCAGGATGTCGGCGATCGGCCCCCGGTCGCCGTCCATGCTGTAGACGCGTTCCGTGAGGATCAGCGCATGCTGGTGGCGGGAGCGGTGCTTGGTCAGGAGCGCTTCGAGATCACCGAGGTCGTTATGGGCGAACCGCAGCACCTTCGCGCCGGAGAGCCGCGCCCCGGCCCAGAGGCAGGAATGGCCGAGCGCGTCCACGAGGATCAGGTCGCGCGGGCCGGCGAGCCCGGAGACGATGCCGAGATTGGCGAGATAGCCGCTGCCGAAGACCAGGGCCGCTTCCGTCCCCTTATGGGTGGCGAGGCGCTCTTCCAGGGCGGCGAGGGGCGGGTGGCTGCCGGTGACGAGACGGGAGGCACCGGCCCCCGTCCCGTAAAGGGCGGTCGCGGCCTGAGCCGCCGCGATGACGCGCGGATCCTGCGACAGGCCGAGATAATCGTTGCAGGAGAACGAGACGAGGCTGCGCCCCTGTCGCGTCGCCGCCGCCTGCGGGCCGCGCGTGGTGGGAACGAGGTGCCGGCGCAGGGAGGTCTCGTCGAGGCGGGCGAGATGGTCTCGGGCGAACGCTTCGAGGCTGGTGGTGCGGTCGGGGTCGGACATGGGAGCGGGAAGGAAGCCCGCGCCATCGCGATGTCAAGCACGCGCGATGGTCACTCGCCCGGCCGGCGCCTCTCGATGCGGTAGAGCGCGAAGCGCGCGGATGCCGCCAGGGGCACGAGCAGGCCCGGCATCGGGTTCGGAGCCGAGGGGCCGACGACGTAGAGGTAGTCGAAATCCTCGGTCCAGGTGCGGGTATAGCCCGGCGCGTCCGCGTTGGGCCGGCCCTCGGCGATGTCGCGCAGGATCACCATCGCCGTCGGGCCGCCATAGGGGACGGCCAGATGGCGGTAGCCATCGATCACTGTCACCGGCTGCTTGCCGATGGAGGTGAACAGCGTCGGCACGAACGCATCCGCATAGGCGACGGCCAGCGTCGCCGCGTTGTAGATCGGATAATCGGAGAGGTCGCCGAGGGGGGCGTCCTCTCCGCTGCCGCTATGGCCCACGAGCACGCGGGAACCCGGCTTCAACTGCCCGAAGGACGCGACGAGCGCCGCATACTCGCCCCGGTAGATCGCCGCGACAGTGAGGGCGGAGGCGAGGTTCACCAGGGTCACGCCCAGGACGGCCACAGCGGCAAGTCGTCCCCAGGCCCGGCTCGGTGGCGACACCACGATGAAGCCGGGAACGATGAGAAGTGCTGCCACCGTCACCCGGAGATCGACGAAGGACGTGTCGAACAGGCGCGTGGGCAGGACGACGAAGAGCGCCGCGAGGCCGGCCGCCAGCCAGCACCCGGATTGAATCGGCCGGACCGCGCCTCGCATCGCGGCGGACCCGATGAGGCCGACGAGGATCACCGTGCCGCCGGTGGAAAGCCAAAGATCGTAGCCGTTCAGGGTGGCGAACACCATCAAGAGCTTGGTCTGACCGTTCCAGGCGGTCCCCTCCTGGCCGACGGCGCCTCCGGTCGCCTTCATGACCCCGAAGGCGACGAGTGCCGGCAGGGCGAGGGTGAGGAAGCGCGCCATCGTCGTCGGCAGGGCGGGCTTTCGGGTCCGGGCACGCCAGAGCTCGTGAATGCCGAGGGTGAAACCGTAAAGGCCGAGCGCGAACAGATGGGCGCCGAACAGCAGGGTCACGAAGAGGGTGTGAAGCGCGAGCCGGAGCGGCCAGGCCCGGTCCTGCAGGACGATCCAGCAGGCGATCCCCCACAGCGCGATGCCGAGGGCGAACTGGAAGTTCACGAAACCCCAGGCGAAGGGAACGCTGTAGAGCACCAGCAACGCGAGGAACCCACTCACCTGAAAGCGGCGCTTCACGGCGAGCTCGATGGCGATGGCCCCTGTGATCGTGAGGATCTGGCTCGCCAGCAGGAACAGCCGGGTCGCGAGTTCGACGCTCGTGATCCGCGCGACGAGCGGGACGACGAGATCCATGGCGAGGTTGGGATAAAGCGCCCAGGTCACTCGGTAGAAGGGGTGCGCCTGTGGGGTTCCGTCCCGCACGAGGATGTACATGCGGGCGAGGTGGTTGGGATAATCCACCATCGCCGGGATCGGCATCGTCAGCACCGGGAGCAAGGCGATGACGAACAGGAGAGCGAACAGCGCCACGGTCGGCGGCGACGTGCCCCAAAGCCGGCCGGGGATGAGTTCGGGTCTCTCGGCAGGCACAGGACAGTCCCGGACAACGAGATCCCTCCGGAGGGCCGGTCGATGGCCTGGAGGGCAGGGTCGCAGACCATGCCTCCGACGGCTTTAAGATCGGGTTGCAGTTCGCTCCCTTGACCGTTCGGCCGCGCACGCTCATCCCGCACGAATGCCTACGGATGCGAAAAACTCTCTCTGGCGGCCCTATACGCAGATGCGGACCGCGGCGCCGCCCCTCGAGGCCGTGCGCACCTCGGGCTCGCGGATCCTGCTCGCCGACGGGCGCGAACTCATCGACGGCATCGCCTCGTGGTGGACCGCGGTCCATGGCTACAACCATCCGCATATCCGTGCGGCGGTGGCGGCTCAGCTCGAGGCCATGCCCCATGTGATGTTCGGGGGGCTCACCCATGCGCCGGCCGAGCGCCTGGCGTCCCGCCTCGCCGCCCTGGCGCCGGGCGACCTCGACCACGTGTTCTTCACCGATTCCGGATCGGTGGCGGTGGAAGTGGCGCTCAAGATGGCCGCGCAGATGTGGCTCAACCGGGGCATCGCCGGACGCAGCCGGTTCCTCGCGTTCCGCGGCGGCTACCATGGCGACACGATGGGAGCGATGTCGGTCTGCGACCCGGAGGAGGGCATGCATCGGCGCTTCGGCGCCTACTTGCCGACTCAAGTCTTCTGCGATCTTCCGCGCGACGACGCCACTGCCGACGCCCTCGACCGTGCCTTGGCCGAGCATGGCGATACCCTCGCGGCGATCATCGTCGAACCCCTGGTCCAGGGGGCGGGAGGCATGGTGATGCACGCCCCCGAGACCCTGGCACGGGTGGCGCGGGCGGCCGAGCGGCACGGCCTGCCCCTCATCGCCGACGAGATCTTCACCGGTTTCGGCCGAACCGGCACCCTGTTCGCCTGCGAGCAGGCCGGAATCGTGCCCGACATCCTCTGCCTGTCGAAGGCACTCACCGGCGGCACCATGGCGCTGGCCGCGACGATCGCGCGGCGTCCGGTCTTCGAGGCCTTCTTGTCCGACGATCCCTCGGCGGCGCTGATGCACGGCCCGACTTTCATGGCCAATCCCCTCGCCTGCGCTGCCGCCAATGCCAGCCTCGACCTGTTCGAGACCGAGCCGCGTCTGGAACAGGCACGGGCCATCGAGATCCGCTTGGCAGAGGGACTCTCCGGCCTGCGCGGTCTCCCCGGCATCGCCGACATCCGCGTTCTGGGCGCCATCGGCGTCGTGCAGTTCGCGCGCGCACCCGATCTCGCTGCGCTCAAGGCGTGCTTCGTGGAGCAGGGGGTCTGGGTCCGCCCCTTCGGCGACATCGTCTACCTGACGCCGGCCCTGACCATCGCGCCGGACGATCTCGACCGTTTATGCGAAGCCGTGGCCCACGTGGTTCGGACATCGGCCGACACCGAGGCAGGGCCCTGAAATCTGTCCGCTCCCGCCCTGCAACCTGAACGGATGTTTATCGTTGGATCAAGTTGGGTCAAACGGTGAAGGGTGGGCATCGTGGTGAATGAGACGACGCGCTCGGACGACGACAGGCCGGTGATCCTCCTCGTCGAGGATGAAGCCCTGACGATCATGGACCTCGGGGATGTCCTCGAGGACGGCGGCTACGAGACGGTGCAATGCGCATCCGCTGAGCGGGCGCTGGGTATCCTCCAGGCCCGCACGGATATCCGCGGGCTGATCACGGACGTGGAACTGTCGGGCAAGGTCAACGGGTTCGATCTCGCCAACGCGGTGTCGGAGGCACGGCCGACCCTGCCGATCGTCATCGTCTCGGGCCGTGCCGCCCCCGACCCGGAGCGGATTCCCGCAGGTGCCCGCTTCATTTCCCGTCCCTGCACCGGAGAAGATATCCTCCAGCAGATCCAGAGCCTGATCCCCTGCTGAGACGCCGGACGACAGTCCAGAACCGGTCGTCGGCCTGGTTTCGGCCGGCGAAGATCGCTTTGCCTGGAGGAACATCTCTTCGCCGGCTGTTGGTTTCCTCGCGAATTTGAGCCGACTGTCATCTCAGCTTCACGAGCCGGACGCCATCTGCACGCACATGGTCCGCCTCCTTCGCCGGGATCTCAAACGGCGGCTCGGGAACGCGGCCTCCTGCGGGTGTGGAGTCGGGCGGCGATGGTTTCGGCTGAAGAGCGAGGGGCGGTATCGTCCGGCAAGGCCATATCATCGGGCAAGTCCGAGCTGGCCAAGTCCGAGTTGGGCAAGACCGACAAAGCCGGCAGGGACACCGAACAGACGATGGGCAAGTCCGACAAACGTATTCGCCCTCCCGGCTCGAAGAGCGTCGGGTGGGCCCTGGTCCAGGCGGCGCGGCTGCACCGCTCTCGGGTGGGGGATCGTCTCGCCGCCCTCGACCTGTTCGCCGGGCAGGAACAGGTGGTTCAGGCTTTGGCGGTTGCCGGCACGATGACCATGGGCGATCTCGCCGCCACCCTTCGGGTCCGGCCGCCCACGGCCTCGAAGACGATCTCGCGCCTTGCGGCCCTCGGCTTCGTCGAGCGGCGCGCAGAGGCAGGGGATGGCCGCATCGTCCGCGTGCGACTCACCGAGGCGGGCCTCGCCAAGGCGGAAGCCATCGAGCGCCTCTGGGACGAGGTCGAAGCGGAGATGCTCGATGGGTTCGACGGCAAGGAGCGACGCCGCCTGCGCAAGCTCCTGCGCAAGGCAGCCCGCAACCTCGCCGACGTCTCGGGTGTGACCGGCCACGAAGTCGATGGCGACGCCGATATCGAGAACGACGAGGACGAGCCCGATGCGCTGGTCGTGCCGATCCAGAGCGATCGCCTCGACTGAGACTCGGCGGCTCCTATCCTCAATCGGGGACATGTCCGCCGCGACGGAAGCTCCGCTGTCAGATCTTCCGGGCTATACCCGAATGGGCATGGACGCCCTGCTTGCGTTTGGGCGCGCGTCGTTGCTTCCGGCGCTCCAGCCGGAGAGCGAGGCGTCCGGCCAGCCGGTCGATCAAGATAAGGATGCCGCTGACGATAATGGCGAGGGCGCAGGCACTCCCGATCAGGATGCCGATCACGCCCGGCGTCGGGATCACCATGAGACAGACGAGCCCGAAAAGGGCCGTCAGGGGAACCCATTTTGCCATGACGCGGACGGCCCTTCGGTATCACAGGACCGAAGCTGTCACACTCGCATAAAGACAAACTTAAACTGATGAGCTTCGTTTCGAGCAGGACCGCCGGCCCTCCCGGTCGCGGGAGGGCCGGTCAGGGTTCGGCTCAGCGGTGGTGACGGTGGCGGTAATGGCGACGCGAGTTCATGCGCGTCCGATAGGCGCGACGGCCCGGATCGATCCCGAGAGCGCCGTTGACCGTCCCGACCGCGCCGCCGACGGCGCCGCCCACGATGCCGCCGATCGGTCCGCCGACCCGGTCACCCTCGGCCGCGCCGCGGCGGACGCCACCGGGCAGGCCCTGGGCTTCTGCCGCGCCCGACAGGGCGAAAGCGGACAGGACGAGGGTGGCGGCAAGCAATGCCTTCTTCATGACGGGATTTCCTCTTCGTCTTTTCGAATCCCGGCCGCGGTCTTGCGGCCGGATCGACCTTCAGCGTCCGGATCTGCACCGCTCCCGACCAGGATGGCGCGCCGTCACGCATAGGCTGATAACGGCCGAGCTTCCAAAAGGTGGCATCGAATCCCGATCGGCCCTGGCCGACACGTGACCGGCTGGACGATGCGGGAGGATGATCGCCTCGCGGCTGCTGGTTTCTGCCGTCCGGCACTGCTAGAAGCCGGAAATGCGCGTTCTCGACGTCCCGCGCGGCCTGAGCCGCCTTCGAATTACGAGCCCGGCCTCCGCCTGACGGCCGCTGCGGCGGCCCGAGCGGGAGCCGGGAGGGCGGCCGCGCCGCCACCGTTCGCCGACATCGGCCAGACGCCGACCGTCCTGAAGATCAGCGCACCGTTTCGCAGAAGACCCCATGACCGATTCGACAGCCCCCGACGCCGGCCTGCCCACCCGCGACTATTCGCAGACCCTGTTCCTGCCCAAGACCGAGTTCCCCATGCGGGCCGGCCTGCCGGTGCGCGAGCCCCTCCTCCTGGAGCGCTGGGCCGCCATCGACCTCTACGGCCGTATCAGGATGAAGGCCGCCGGACGCCCGAAATTCGTGCTCCACGATGGTCCGCCCTACGCCAACGGCAACATCCATATCGGCACGGCGCTCAACAAGATCCTGAAGGACGTCATCGTCCGCTCGCAGGGCGCGCTCGGCTACGACGCCAATTACGTGCCGGGCTGGGACTGCCACGGCCTGCCGATCGAGTGGAAGATCGAGGAGCAGTACCGCGCCAAGGGCCGCAACAAGGACGACGTACCGGTCCTCGAATTCCGCCAGGAGTGCAGGGCCTTCGCCGGTCAGTGGCTCGATACGCAGCGGACCGAGTTCAAGCGCCTCGGCGTCACCGGCGACTGGGACCACCCCTACGCGACCATGACCTTCCCGGCGGAGGCCACGATCGCGCGCGAACTCATGACCTTCTCCATGACCGGCCAGCTCTATCGCGGCTCGAAGCCGGTGATGTGGTCGGTGGTGGAGAAGACGGCGCTGGCGGAAGCCGAGGTCGAGTACGAGGACCATGTCAGCGATACGATTTTCGCGGCGTTCCGGCTCACCGCTGGGGCACCGGATGATCTGGCCGCTTCGCGCGTCGTGATCTGGACGACCACGCCCTGGACCATGCCGGGCAACCGCGCCGTGGCCTATTCGAAGCGGGTGGCCTACGGCCTCTACCGCGTCACCGCGGCGGCCGAGGACAACTGGGCCAAGACCGGCGACACCTACCTCCTCGCCGATACCCTGGCCGCCGGGGTCTTCGCCTCGGCCCGCGTGGAGGCGTTCGAGCGCGTCCGTGACGTGTCGGCCTCAGAGCTTGCCGGCCTGACCCTCTCGCATCCGCTCGCTGGCCACACCGCCGGCTACGACTTCCAGGTTCCGCTTCTCGAGGGCGACCACGTCACCGACGAGGCCGGCACCGGCTTCGTCCATACGGCGCCGGGCCATGGCCGCGAAGATTTCGAGGTGTGGATGGCCAATGGCCGCGCGCTCACCCAGCGCGGCATCGACACCCGCATCCCCTACACCGTCGATGCCGATGGGGCGCTCACCGAGGAGGCCCCCGGTTTCACGGGAAAACTCGTCCTGACGCCGAAGGGCGACAAGGGCGACGCCAACAAGGCGGTGATCGCCGCCCTGACGGAGGCCGGCACCCTGGTGGCGCGCGGCACGCTCAAGCACAGCTACCCGCACTCCTGGCGCTCGAAGAAGCCGGTGATCTTCCGCAACACGCCGCAATGGTTCATCGCGCTGGACAAGCCGGTGGAGTCCCTCGGTGAGAGGACGCTGCGCGAGGTGGCGCTCACATCCATCGACGAGACGCGGTGGGTACCATCACAGGGCAAGAACCGCATCAACGGTATGGTCGCCAATCGGCCCGACTGGGTGGTGTCGCGCCAGCGCGCCTGGGGCGTGCCGATCACCGTCTTCGTGAAGAAGGGCACCAGCGAGATCCTGCGCGACGAGGCCGTGAATGCCCGCATCGCCGAAGCCTTCCTGGCCGAAGGCGCCGACGCCTGGTTCACCGATCGGGACGGCGCCCGCTTCCTCGCGCCGGATCACGACCCGGCGGAGTATGAGAAAGTGACGGACGTCCTCGACGTCTGGTTCGATTCGGGCTCGACCCACGCTTTCGTTCTCGACGACCCGGACCAGTTCCCCGGCCTCTCCGGCGTGGTGCGTAAACGCGACGGCGGCCGGGACACGGTGATGTATCTCGAAGGCTCCGACCAGCATCGCGGCTGGTTCCAGTCGTCGCTTCTGGAATCCGCCGGCACACGGGGACGCGCGCCCTACGACATCGTCCTCACCCACGGGTTCGTCCTCGACCCCAAGGGTCTGAAGATGTCGAAGTCGAAGGGCAACGTCGTCGCGCCGCAGAGCGTCATCAAGGATTCGGGCGCCGACATCCTGCGCCTCTGGGTGGCGGCCTCCGATTACGCCGACGACCTGCGCATCGGCCCGGAGATCATCAAGACCTTCGCCGAGACCTACCGTAAGCTGCGCAATTCGCTGCGCTGGATGCTCGGCTCGCTGGCGCATTACGAGGCGGGCGAACCCGTGCATCATGCCGACTTGCCCGAGCTGGAGCGGCTGATCCTGCATCGCCTCTGCGAACTCGACGGCGAGATCCGCGAGGCATACGCCACTTTCGACACCAAGCGGGTGGTGGCGCTCCTCAACGGCTTCATGACCGGCGACCTCTCGGCTTTCTATTTCGACGTGAGGAAGGACGCGCTCTACTGCGACCCGATCTCGTCGCAGGTCCGCCGCGCCGCGCTGCAGGTCATCGACGAAACCTTCCGCCGGGTGACGATCTGGCTCGCCCCCGTCCTCGCTTTCACGGCGGAGGAAGCCTGGCTCGACCGTTACCCGTCGGATGTCGACTCCGTCCATCTCGAGACGCTGCCCGAGACTCCCGCCTCCTGGCGGAATGCCGCCCTCACGGAGCGCTGGCAGAAGATCCGCCGGGTGCGCCGCGTGGTCACCGGCGCCCTTGAGATCGAGCGCGCGGCCAAGCGCATCGGCGCCAGCCTCGAGGCGGCACCGACCGTCTTCGTCTCCGATTCCGATCTGCTCTCCGCCCTCGACGGGATCGATTTCTCGGAAGTCTGCATCACCTCCGGCATCACGATCGTCGACGGGGAGGGGCCGGAAGAGGCCTTCCGAATCGATGAGGTGCGCGGCGTGGCCGTGGTCTCCGGACCGGCCAAGGGCCGCAAATGTGCCCGGTCGTGGCGCGTCTCCGAGACGGTCGGCTCCGATCCCGATTACCCGGACGTGACACCCCGCGACGCCCAGGCGCTGCGGGAATGGGACGCGCTGCACGCCGCGTCGGGCGTGGCGTGAACGCTTCGCGATCCGACACGGGCCTTCCCTCCCCCCACTTGGGGGGAGGGGAAGGCGCCGGCATGCCCCCCTTCCGCCTCGGCCTCCTTATCCTTCTCGCCACCCTCGTCCTCGATCAGGCCTCCAAGCTCTGGCTCTATTTCGGCACCGATCTGGTGCTGACGCAGCCCTGGCATCTGACCGGCTTCGCGGATGTCGTCGTCGTCTGGAATCGGGGCATCTCCTACGGCCTGTTCCAGCAGGAGGGCGGCCTAGGCCGCTGGATCCTGGTGGCAGTCTCCGTGGCGGCCTCGATCGGGATGATCGCCTGGATGCGCCGTGCCTCGTCGGCGCTCCTGGCCGCCGCCCTCGGGCTCATCGCGGGCGGGGCGATCGGCAACGCCATCGACCGGGCAGCCTACGGTGCGGTGTTCGACTTCGTCCACCTCCATGCGGGCGCATGGTCCTGGTACGTGTTCAACATCGCCGACGCGGCCATCGTCGCCGGTGTCGTCGGCCTCCTCATCGACAGCCTGATCCCGGTCCGGCACCCTCGGGACGAAGCCCCTCCGGGCGGCCCCTGAAGATTCGTGCGGCTGTGATCCGTAAACCACATTGCGGATCGTTGTGGCCGGGAGGCTGGTGCGCTGCGGTCAAGGCGCCATACGTTCGCCTGAAACCGCCGTCAGGCCACGAGGGCAAGACCGGCATCGACCGACACTGACACGCGCCAGCACGTTCCGGGCAGGCACGCATTCGAGCTGGCGCACTCTGCGGGCCGGCGCAATTTGGGGGCAGCATGATCGGGCATCGCGGGTTCATTCTCGGCTTTACCGGACTTCTCGCGGCGAGCGGCGCCCAGGCGCAGCAGGGCGTGTTCATGCGCGACACCCTGAGCAGCATCGGCCTGATCGAGCCCGAGAAGCCGGCCATCACCTATCGTGAGCGGGCGCCCCTGGTGATGCCGCCCAAGCTCGACGGCAAGGCGCTGCCGCCGCCGCGTGCCGCCACTGCCACGCCGCAATGGCCCAAGGATCCCGAGATCGTCCAGCGCGACCGTGAACTCGCCGACGCGAAGAAGCCGATCTCCCGCGGAGCGCAGGGGCGGATGAACGACAACAACATGACGCTTTCGCTCGACGAGATGCGCGGCGGCCGACGCGCCGATGCCAGCGTGCGCACCGAGCCGGGCCGTCCCGAGAGCGACGGCGCCTCGTCGTCGATCTGGAGCCCCTTCGACATCTTCGGCAAGCGCGAGGACAAGGCCCAGCCCATTCTCGCTGAGCCCGATCGCGATACCCTCACCGACCCGCCGAACGGGTACCGCAAGGCCCCGAAGGCGGTCGCCCGCAACAACAGCGACCCCATCAATAATCCCTCGCGCGAGCGTGAGGAAGCCGATCCGGGTGCCTACATCCGGGGTCGCTAGCCGAGTTCCGCGAGGAGCCCGCGGACGGTCCCATCGCTCGTAGAGGAGATGGCCCCGTCCCGCTGGATCCCGCACCCACCCCCGGCGCCCGAAGGGTATCGGTACGGGATTTGCCCTGACCTCGGCCTGCGGATTCGTGGCATCCGAGGCGTGCGCTAAGGGGCATTGCGTTCATGACGGGCGGTCACGCATGGCCGACGTATCAAGGAAAAGACGATGCATCTGTTGCGGAAGGATACGCCCGGGTTCTCGCTCAACCGCCGCTACGGCCATGCCGGCCGGGCCGAGGCCGCGCCGTTCGGGCGGTCCGAGGCCGGTGGCCCCGAAGTCTCCGCCTTTGCCCTCGATAACGGCCTCGATGTCGTCGTGGTGCCCGATCACCGCGCGCCGGTGGTGACGCACATGGTGTGGTACCGCAACGGTTCGGCCGACGATCCGATCGGGCAGTCCGGCATCGCGCACTTTCTCGAACACCTGATGTTCAAGGGCACGGAGAAGCATCCGGTCGGCGCCTTCTCGCAGGCCGTGTCCGGCCTCGGCGGCCAGGAGAACGCCTTCACCTCCTACGATTACACCGCCTATTTCCAGCGCGTCGCCCGCGACCATCTCAAGACCATGATGGAGTTCGAGGCCGACCGCATGACCGGTCTCGTCCTCGAGGATGCCGTGGTGGCGCCGGAGCGCGACGTGGTGCTGGAAGAGCGCCGCATGCGGGTGGAGACCGACCCGTCGGCCCAGCTCTCCGAGGCCATGGCCGCCTCGCTGTTCGTGCATCACCCCTACGGCACGCCGATCATCGGCTGGATGCACGAAATCGAGGATCTCAACCGCACCCACGCCCTCGACTATTACAACCGCTTCTACACCCCTGAGAACGCCATCCTGGTCGTGGCCGGTGACGTGACGCCCGACGAGGTCCGGCGGCTCGCCGACGACACCTACGGGCTCGTGACGCCGCGCGGCGCCCGGCCGGTGCGGGTGCGCGCCAAGGAGCCCGAGCCCCGCGCGCTCCGCCGGCTCAGCGTCGTCGATCCGAAGGTGGAACAGCCGACCCTGCAGCGGCTCTATCTCACCCCCTCCTGCATGACCGCCCGCGACGGCGAGTGCCACGCCCTGGAACTGCTGGCCGAGGTGATGGGCGGCGGCTCCACGTCCTTCCTCTACCGCAAACTGGTGATGGAGCTCGGCGTCGCCGTGAATGCCGGCGCCTGGTACATGGGCTCGGCCATCGACGACACGCGCTTCTCGGTCTACGCCATCCCCGCCGAGGGCGTGAGCCTGGAGCGCCTGGAGGACGAGGTCGACCGCGTCCTGCGCCGCGTCCCCTCCGAGGCCCTGGGTCCGGAGGCCATCGAACGGGCCAAGACCAGGCTCGTCGCCGAAACGGTCTATTCCTCCGACAGCCAGTCGTCGCTGGCCCGTATCTACGGCTCGGCGCTCGCCATCGGCGAGAGCATCGAGGAGGTCCGCCGCTGGCCCTCCGACATCGAGGGCGTGACGCGGGATCGCCTCGCCGCCGTGGCCGAGCGCTACCTGATCCCCGCCCGCTCCGTCACCGGATACCTGACCAAGACGCGCGATCCCGACGCCGCCGTTGCGTGAGGCGACCCTCACGCACGATCCCGCTGATCCCGGCCCGGGCGCCCAGAAGAAGAATGAGGTTCTCATGAACTCGGTCGAAGCCAATCTGGTCGATACCACCGCCCGCAGCGCGAACGCCCCCACGCTGGCGCTTCCGGTGGCCGCCGCCGCCGGCATCGAGGCCTGGCACGTGGAATCGCCCGTGGTGCCGATGATCGCCCTCGCCTTCACCTTCGAGGGGGGGGCGGCTCAGGATCCCGAAGGCAAGGGCGGCGTGGCGCAGATGCTGGCGCGCCTCCTCGACGAGGGCGCCGGCGACCTCTCCTCCGACGCCTTCCAGGAGCGTCTGGCCGCGCGGGCCATCGAATTGTCGTTCCATGCCGGCGCCGACGCGGTGGGCGGCTCCCTCAAGATGCTGGTCAAGCACGCCGACGAGGCCATCGACCTCCTCGCCCTGGCGCTCGCCAAGCCGCGCTTCGATCCCGACGCCATCGAGCGCGTGCGCGCCCAGACGCTGGCCGGCCTGCGCTACCAGCAGAACGATCCGGGCGTGATGGCCTCACGCCGCTTCTTCGCCGAAGCCTATGCCGGCCATCCCTATGCCCGTCCCTCGTCCGGCACGCCGGAGAGCATCGCGGCCATCACCCGCGACGACCTCGTGGCGATGCACCGGCGGATCATCGGCCGCGGCGGTCTGAAAGTGGCGGCCGTCGGCGCCATCGATGCCGACCGTCTGGCCGATGCCCTCAACCGCGCCTTCGGTGTCCTCGACGAGGCCGGACCGCTGAACGCCGTGCCGCAGACCCAGGTCGGCCAGCTCGGGCGCCGCGTCGTCGTCGATATCGACGTGCCGCAATCGGTCCTGCGCTTCGGCATGGGCGGCGTGCCGTGGAAGGACCCGGATTTCATCCCCGCCTATGTGCTCAACCACATCCTCGGCGGCGGCTCCTTCACCTCGCGCCTGTTCCAGGAAGTGCGCGAGAAGCGTGGGCTGGCCTATTCGGTCGGCACCTCCCTCGTCAGCCACCGCGCCAGCGCCATGACCTGGGGCTACACCGCCACCAAGAACGAGCGCGTCGGCGAAGCCCTGTCGGTGATCGGCGACGAGATCGGCCGGCTCATCAGCGACGGCCCATCCGACGAGGAGCTTCAGAAGGCCAAGGATTACCTCACCGGCTCCTATGCGCTCGGCTTCGACACCTCGACCAAGATCGCGCACCAGCTCGTGCAGATCTCCTTCGAGGGGCTGGGGATGGACTACTTCGCCCGCCGCAACGAGATGGTGACGAACGTGACCCAGGCGGACATCCGCCGCGCCGGTGCCCGCACCTTCGCCGACGGCAAGATGCTGGTGGTGGCCGCGGGGCGCCCCACGGATTTCCTGTAGGATTCGGACGCTCCACGGGGTCCCAGCGACACCCAATCAGACCGATAGGGCGAGCCGCTCGGCCGCCCGGCGCAGGTCGTCCGCCGGCACCGCTCCGTAGCGTTCCTCGAACGTCCGTTGCGCCCGCTCCCAGAAAGGCCGCGCCTCCTCGACACGTTTTTGGCCGGCCTCCGTGAGGGTGAGTGAGCGCGTGCGGCCGTCCCGTCCCGGACCGGCGGCGATGAGACCGTCCCGGGTGAGCGGATGCAGGGCGCGGCCCATCGTAGTGCGGTCCATCACCATGATGTCGGCAAAGCCGTTGATGGAGATCGGCCCGACACGGCCGAGACCGCGCAACAGACCGTACTGGCTGGTGCGCAGGCCGGTCGGCGCGAGATGCTGGTCGTAATGCTGAGTCAGCCGGCGCGACGCCTGGCGAAGGGCGAGGCAGTGGCACGGTGACACCGGTGCCGGACGGTCCATCGCGAAAAGTCCTCGAGGAATGGGTCACGGGGTCTGCGGACGACGCGCTTGTGTAAAGCGTGCATATGCGCCTAAGCAAGGGTCGACCGCGTCGCGGTGCCGGGCATGCCCGCCCGGTGATCCCACCGAACCAGCATGCGGAACCCGAAGAGGCCGTATGACCATCACCGCTCCCTTCGGGTCGTTGTCGAACGCCGTTGCCGCGCCGCTTGCCCGCCGCAACGTCCATTACGGCTGGGTCGTCGCCGGCGTCACCTTCCTCACCATGCTGGTGACGGCCGGCGCCGTTGGCGCACCGGGCGTGCTGATCCTGCCCTTGCAGAAGGAGTTCGGCTGGGACACGGCGACGATCTCCTCGGCGCTGGCCGTGCGCTTCGTCCTGTTCGGATTGATGGGGCCTTTCGCGGCCCAGCTGATGAACCGCTACGGCCCGCGCCGCATCGTGCTCCTGGCGCTTCTGCTCATCGTCGGGGGGCTCCTCACCTCCCTGTTCATGAGCGAGGTCTGGCAGCTGGTCATGCTCTGGGGCGTCGTCGTCGGCATCGGCACGGGGCTCACCGCCCTGGTACTCGGCGCCACCATCGCGACCCGCTGGTTCTCGCGCTCGCGCGGCCTCGTGGTCGGTCTCCTCACCGCCAGTTCGGCCACCGGCCAGCTCATCGTGCTGCCGCTCCTCGCCGCCCTCACCGAACATCTCGGCTGGCGCGCCGCACTCCTGGTGATCTGCGGGCTGCTGCTCACGGCGGGGCTCGCCGTCACGGCGCTGTTGCGGGACCGGCCGGAGGACATGGATCTGGCCCCCTATGGCGAGACCGCAGTTACCGGTACCGCTCCGCCGCCGGTCGTGAGCGGCTCCGCCCTCGGAGCCCTGGCGGAGGCGTCGCGCACGGGTGTGTTCTGGGTGCTCTTCGCCACGTTCTTCATCTGCGGGGCCAGCACCAACGGGCTGATCCAGACCCACTTCATCCCCCTCTGCGCCGATTACGGCATCGGCCCGGTCCAGGGGGCGAGCGTGCTGGCGGCGATGGGCGTGTTCGACTTCATCGGCACGGTGGCGTCGGGCTGGCTCTCCGACCGCTACGACAACCGCTGGCTCCTGTTCTGGTATTACGGCCTGCGCGGCCTCTCGCTGATGTTCCTGCCGTTCTCCGACTTCTCCTTCGTCGGCCTGTCTGTCTTCGCCGCTTTCTATGGGCTCGACTGGATCGCCACGGTGCCGCCCACCGTGCGGCTCACCGCCGCCCGGTTCGGGCGCGAGAAGGCGAACCTCGTCTTCGGCTGGGTGTTCGCGGGTCACCAGCTCGGGGCCGCCACCATCGCCTACGGCGCCGGCCTGTCACGCACCGCCCTGTCGAGCTACCTGCCGGCCTTCTTCGCCGCCGGCGCCCTGTGCATCCTCGCCGCCATCCTGGTCCTGACCCTGTCCCGTCCGGGAGACCGGCCGGACGCATCGCCCGCCGCCCTGCCGGTCCGGGGGTAGGGATGCACGGGTCACAGGATCTGCAGCCGGGTGTGCGGCCCGAGGCGCCGCAGTAGCCGGACGAGGTCGCCTCGCTTCACCGCGACGCAGCCCTCCGTCGGCAGGTATCCCGCCCGTGCCACATGGAGGAAGATCGCCGAGCCGCGCCCCGGCCGGATCGGCTGGCGGTTGTAGTCGAGATCGACGACGAGGTCGTAGAGACCGTCCTCCCGCCACATCCGCTCCGCGCTGACACCGGGGGCGGGTAGGACGATCGGCCGGTTGTAGCGCCGGTCGCGCGGGTCGTCGCACCAGCCGTCGTTCTGTCGCGTCCGGCGCAGAGCCAGCGCGGTGCGGGGGCGGGCCCCGAAATGGTCCGGGCGATAGGCCCCGGCCCGCAGGCGGAAGACGCCCCGCGGGGACAGGCCGTCTCCTTCGCGCTTGACCTGACCGATGCCGGAGCGGCCGAGCGCGCAGGGAATGACCGCATTGGCGGCGAGAATCTGCCCGCGAGTGGGATCACTCACCAGCCGGCGGACGCGGATGCGAGAGAGGGTCAAACGGATCATGTCGGCCTTATCGACCGGACAGACCGGCCCGAGCCAGTCCATTCCTGAGGCGGCGATGCGCGACGACGGCACCCATGCGAAACTTTTTCGGGGGTCGAACCGTCACGGACGTGCATACTCCGCCTCCGGCGCGCCCTCGTTCAAGGTTCTGACATAAACCCGCCATCACTCTGCTGTGTAGGCTCGCGGCCGACGAAGCGGTCGTCTCTCAAGTTTTCGGGATCGGCCCGTTCGGGCACATCCCTGTTGCGTGTGAAAGTATCCCCGGCCGATGTCGACCACCCATCGCCTTCTCGTCTGCGACGACGACGAGTCCCTGCGCGAAACCTTGATCGAACAACTCGACCTGTACGAGGAGTTCGTGACCGTCAGCGCGGAGGACGGGAAATCCGCCCTCGCCCGCGTGGCCGAGGATCGGATCGATCTCGCGATCATGGATGTCGGCCTGCCGGACATGGATGGGCGCGAAGCGGTGCGGACCATGCGCCGCAACGGTTATCGCGGCCCGGTCATCATGCTGAGCGCGCAGGATTCGGAAGAAGACACGGTGGAGGGCCTGGAAGCGGGCGCCAACGATTATGTCGCCAAGCCGTTCAAGTTCGCGGTGCTCCTCGCGCGCATCCGCGCGCATCTGCGCAGCCACGAGGCCAGCGAGGACGCCGTCTTCCAGATTGGCCCCTACACCTTCCGCCCCGGCGCCAAGCTCCTCATCTGTGAGCGTGGCTCGAAGCTGAAGCTCACCGAGAAGGAGACGGCGATCCTGCGCTTCCTCTACCGCGCCGGCCGCGAGGTGGTGGGCCGCGACACGTTGCTGGCCGAAGTCTGGGGCTACAACGCGCAGGTCACCACGCATACGCTGGAGACCCACATCTACCGCCTGCGCCAGAAGATCGAGCCGAACCCGGCCGTCACCGCCATCCTCGTGACGGAAGGCGGCGGCTACAAGCTGCTGCCCTGAGGATCAGGCGGCCGCATTCGGCGCATCACCGCCGGATGTGTGGAAGGCGGCGATTTCCCGAATCAGGTCGCGTTGCTGCTCGATGACGAGATCGGACAAGATTTCGTCGTCGTTCCCATCGATGACCGACAGCAGGCGGATATCCGGATATCGGCCCTCGAAGAAGACGAGGACCTCGGATTGCGCATAGGGATCGTTCGGATCCAGGCAGAAGTGATTGGACACCGGAATTTCCGTCTTCGTCGCCCTCGGGAGACGCGTCTATCCACCGGTTTCATGACATCCGTTTGATCGACGCTCCGTCCCTGCGCGGGCGCGGCGCCGGATTTCCCCCCTCGCCCGCCTTCGGCTAAGGCTAGCTCCTCCGGAGGGACGCCTCCGTCTTGAGGGAGCGGACGGCATTGGGGCTCGACGACGACATCGCGATCCTGGCGGCGGCCCCCCTGTTCAGCTTCATGGCGCGGGACGCCCTGAGGCTGCTCTCCTTTGCCGCTGAGCGTCGCAGCCTGACGCCGGGGGACGTGCTGTTCGCCCGCAACGAGCGCAGCGATGGCGGATACGTCGTCATGTCCGGAACGGTCGAACTGGCGCCGCGTGGCGCCGGTGCCGAGCCCGTCAGGGTCGGCCGCTCCGCCCTGATCGGGCAGATGGCGCTGTTCCTGCGCGGCGAGCGCCCCACCGATGCCCATGCCGTCACGGCGGCGGAGGTCGTCCGCATCACGCCCACGCTGATGCGCCGGGTGCTCGAGGAATTTCCCGATGCGGCCGAGGCGATCCATGCCGCCCTTCATGACGACCTCGGCACGTTGATCGAGGATCTCGACGGCGTGCGCGCCAGGATCGACGCCATCTGACATCGTATCGTCCTCTCGCCGGACGCACGATCTGGCAAAACCTGCCGGGACGGGCCAAAAGTCTTCCGTCCCTCAACACTCTTCCGGGAAGTGCTCATGCGCGCCGCCGTGGTTCTCTGCCTCGCTCTCCTGCCCGCCGCCCCCGCCCTGGCGGCATCCCCCTGCGAGGAACTCTGGGGCGAGCGCAACGCGGTCTATGCGGAGGCCGGCTACTGCTTCAAGACGCAGCGGGCGATCTCGGCCTTCGGCAACGTCAATTGCCGCTTCTCCGACATCCGCGACGTCCCGCTCTCCGCCCGCGACCGGGCGAAGGTCGGCGAGATCGTGCGGGAAGAAAGCCGTAACGGCTGCCGCGAGTGAGCCCACGCCTCGCCTGACGCGCCGAGGTGACAGGCCGGGCCGCCTTTTGTAAGCACGGCCCTTCCCCCTAACCGACCGGAACGCCACCATGTCCCACGCCGATCTCTCCACCACCATCGAGACCGCCTGGGAGGAGCGTGCCGGCATCGACGTCTCGACCAAGGGTGCCGTGCGCGACGCCGTAGACGAGGCCCTCGATCTCCTCGACTCCGGCAAGGCCCGCGTGGCCGAGAAAGTCGGCGAGGAATGGCAGGTCAACCAGTGGCTCAAGAAGGCGGTGCTGCTGTCCTTCCGCCTCAACGACATGGAGATCATCCATGGCGGACCCGATGGCGCCAATTGGTGGGACAAGGTGCCCTCGAAGTTCGAGGGCTGGAAGAAGAAGCATTTTCGCGAGGCCGGCTTCCGGGCCGTGCCCGGCTGCTTCGTGCGGCGCGGCTCCTACATCGCGCCCGGCGCCGTGCTGATGCCCTCCTTCATCAATCTCGGCGCCCATGTGGGTGAGGGCACGATGGTGGATACCTGGGTGACGATCGGCTCCTGCGCGCAGGTGGGGAAGAACTGCCACATCTCCGGCGGTGCCGGCATCGCCGGAGTGCTCGAGCCGCTCCAGGCCAACCCGGTCATCATCGAGGACAATTGCTTCATCGGCGCCCGCGCCGAGGTGGCCGAGGGCGTGATCGTCGGTGAGGGCAGCGTGCTCTCCATGGGCGTCTATATCGGCGCCTCCACGAAGATCATCGACCGGTCCACGGGCGAGGTCATGTACGGCCGCGTGCCGCCCTATTCGGTGGTGGTCTCGGGCACGACGCCCGGCAAGGACCTGCCCGACGGTACGCCCGGTCCCGGCCTCTACTGCGCCGTCATCGTCAAGCGCGTCGATGCCGGCACCCGCTCCAAGACCGCCATCAACGAGCTGCTTCGGACCTGAGACGCGCTCACACCCGATTCGATCGGCACTCTCCTCTTTCCCGCCGCGGAAAGAGGAGAGGCGGGCGCTCCTCATCGGCCCTGGCGCGACACAGGGCCGACCTGTGCGGCAGCGACCGGCGCGTTAGATCTTCCGTCCGATACAGACCGTCCCGGATGAGGCGTTGCCAGCGATGATCGAGCCTGCCCACTCCACCCGTGGCTTTCAGCTCGACGTGCTGGAGCGCAAGGTCCCGACTCCCTGCGACATCGTCGGGAGCGGCCCGGCGGCCCTGCTCCTGCCGGCCCTGTCGTCGATCTCGGCACGGGCGGAGATGCGGCCCCTCGCCAAGATTCTGGGCCACGACTACCGTTGCCTCATTCCCGACTGGCCCGGCTTCGGCAACCATCCGCGGTCCCGCATCGCCATGGAGCCGGAGACCTTCCACGCCTTCATGGATTCTCTGCTCGCGGCATTGCCCGGCCCCTACGCCATCGGCATCGCGGCGGGTCATGCGGGCCCCTATCTCGTGGCGGCCGCACGGCGGCATCCAGGTGTGTTCGACCAGCTCGTCCTCATTGCACCCACCTGGCGTGGGCCGCTGCCCACCGCTCTGGGCGACTCGCGCCGCGGCTGGCTCTCGGGCATCCGCAAGGCCATCGAACTTCCGCTGCTGGGCGAGGCGCTCTACCGCATCAACATCAGTCCTCCGATCATCGGCCGGATGATGCGCGCGCATGTCTATGCCGATCCGGACCACGTCACGCCCGGCATCATCGCCGACAAACACGCCGTGACGCTGCAGCCGGGGGGCCGTTTCGGCACGGCGGCCTTCGTCACCGGAGGGCTCGATCCGTTCAAGGTCCGCAAGGACTTTCTCGCCCTGATCGAGGCGGACGGACTTCCGCCGATCCTGGTTTTGCGTCCGGAGCGTGCACCCCGCCGGTCCGGCGCCGAGATGGACGCTCTCATCGCCGCCGGCCATGTGGCCAAGGCTTCGGTTCCGGGGGCCTTGAGTCCGCATGAGGAATATCCGGGAGAGGTCGCCGCCGCGATCCTCGCCGGCATCCGATAGGGGTCTCGTGCGCGGACCTGCGGGCAAACCTGTTACGGATCGGCGAAATGTCATGCGCTCAGGGTGCCATACGAGTGTCGTTCAGGAACCCTATGGCTCCCCTATCGCTTGCCATTCCCGACGCATTTCACCCTGAGCCGCCGCCATGTATTCTTTGTTTCCCGCTCTCGCGTCGCTCGCCTTCACGTCCTGCGCCCTGATGGCGGCTCCTGCCTCGGCGCAGGCACCCGCGCCGAACACGGCCGACAGCAAAGCCACGAGCGGAAAGCCTCGTTCGGCGCCGGCCGTCGCCACGACGCCGTTGACGCCGGAGATGCCGGCACGCGCGCCCTATCTGTCCGACGCCACCGCGCCCGATACGGTCGCGATCCTGCCCCCGCCGCCGCGGGGACAATCGGCGGCGGAGACGGCGGACAAGACCATCTTCGCAGGGACCCGCGCCCTGAAGGGCAGCGCGCGCTGGGAACTCGCCACGGCGGATGTGGCGGACGGCCCCTCGGCCATACTCGATGATTTCGCCTGCGTGCTCGGCCGCAAGATCGATCAGTCCCGCTCCCCGGCACTGATGACCCTGCTCGAACGCACCCGCCTCGATATCGGCCGGGCCACCCGCCCGCTCAAGGAGCATTACCGTCGCCTGCGGCCCTTCGTCGGCAACGAGGCCGAGATCTGCGTGGCGCGCACCCGCGAGCTCGGCGACGCCTTCAGCTTCCCGTCCAGCCACGCGACTCAAGGGTGGGCCTACGCGTCCATCCTCGCCGCACTGGTGCCGGAGAAAGCGACACAGTTCTTCGTCCGCGGCAAGGCCTACGGTGAGAACCGCATCGTCTGCGGCGTGCATTGGGCCAGCGACGTGGAAGCCGGCCGCACGACGGCCAGCGTCGTCGTCAGCGCGCTCCAGGGCGATCCGGGCTTCCGCGCGGATCTCGAGAAGGCGCGGGCGGAGATCGGCAAGAACCTGTCGCAGGAAGGCTCGCCGCCGGACGCGGCGATCTGTGCCCGCGAGACCTCGGCCCTGCGCGAACCCATCCTGTAGACGGCTACGGGGGCGCGGCGGCGGCCGAGGCCCTGAGCGCGGGTCACGCCGGGCGCGCCCCGACACACCCACCAAGCCCCTTCGATCTTGCCAAAACGAAGAAAGGCCCGACCGTTGATCCCGGTCGGGCCTTTCTTCGTTTTCCCGTGAAACGGAAGGGAAGGGGGTTACGCCCTTACCCCGCCGTCGTCTTGTTCCGTCTCCGGCGTCGGGCGAGGAGATTGAGTGCCTCGACGCCGGCCGAGAAGGCCATGGCGGTGTAGATGTAGCCCTTCGGCACGTGGGCGCCGAAACCTTCCGCGATCAGCGTCATGCCGATCATGATGAGGAAGCCGAGCGCCAGCATCACCACGGTGGGGTTGGCATCGATGAAGCGCGCCAGCGGGTCGGCCGCCAGCAGCATGACGGTGACGGCGGTGATGACGGCGATCACCATGATCGGCACGTGATCGGTCATGCCCACCGCCGTGATGATGCTGTCGATGGAAAAGACGAGGTCGAGGACGAGAATCTGCCCGACGGCGGCGGCGAAGCTCAGCACCACCGGGGAGGACGCATCCTCGTGGCCGTCATCGGGATCGACGGTCTCGTGGATCTCCTTCGTCGCCTTCCACAAGAGGAACAGGCCGCCGCCGATGAGGATCATGTCCCGCCAGGAGAAGGCCTTGCCGAAGATCTCGAAGACCGGCTGCGTCAGGTGGACGATGTAGGCGACGGTGCCGAGCAGGCCGAGACGCAGGACCAGCGCGAGGCCGATGCCGATGCGGCGGGCCTTGGTCTGCTGATGGGCCGGCAGCTTGTTGGTGAGGATCGAGATGAAGATCAGATTGTCGATGCCGAGCACCACCTCCATCACGATGAGGGTGGCGAGCGCCACCCAGGCGGTCGGGTCTGCGGCGAGTTGAAGAAGGGAATCCACGGGGAGAGAACCTCGAACGTCGTCAGGTCGGAAAGCGGCGGAAGATCAGGACGCGGCGGGGATGATGCCGGGGCGGTCGGCGGGTTCCGGCGCATAGATCCGGATGGCCTTCGGCACGACCTTGAAATGGGCCGGCGTGTAGGTGGAGAGTTCCCCGTCGGTGTTCACCGGCCGAGGCTTCTTCGTCTTCACCACGATCTCGGTGGTGTTGAAGGCGCGCACGTCGGCGGCCTTGCCCTGGGTGCCCCGCCTGAGGGCCGGCAGCAGCGCGATGAGCCGCCACCAATGCGTGACCTCCAGGCTGTAGAAATCGAGCTTGCCGTCATCGACGGTGGCGGTCTCCTCCACGGTCATCCCGCCGCCGTAATGGCGGCCGTTGCCCACCGAGACCTGGATCGTGGTGATGGTCTCGGTCAGCCCGTCATGTTCGAGATAGACCGTGAAGGGACGCACCCGCCGCAGGACGCGCAGGGCGGCGATGGCATAACCGAGCGTGCCCCACTTCTTCTTCGATTCCGCGGTGAGATCACCGGCGAGGTCGGCCGAAAATCCGATGCTCGCCACGTTGAAATAGTAGCGGCCGTTGACCCAGCCGAGGTCCACCGCCTGGGGCTTGGCCGTGCCGATGAGCTCGGCCGCCTCCACCGGGTCGGTGGGCAGGCCGAGGGAACGGGCGAGGTCGTTGGCGGTGCCGAGCGGCAGGATGCCCAGCGGCAGACCGGTCTCCACCAGGGCCGGCGCCGCCGAGTTCATGGTGCCGTCGCCGCCGCCGAGGATGACGAGATCGCACTCCTTTGCATGGCGCTTGATCACCGCCGTGCAATCGGGATCGCCCGGCGGCTCGAACGGCTCGATGCCGGCGGCACGTAAGGCATCCCGCACGGCATCGAGGGAGAACGAGCCGTTCCGGGCGTTCGGGTTGACGAGAAGAAGAGCCCGGCGGGCGGAGGCGGCGCTCACGAGGCGGCCTCCGGAAAGCGGCATCTCGAGATGCGGCATGAGATCATCGCAACAACCACGTGTTTCAGAACCCCCCGGTGCGTTCGCGCCGCGTCAGCGCAAAGGCAGAGAAGGAGTCCGACATCGCGGCCGACGCCTCGGCCGCCAGAGGGGCCCGGACCCGTCAAGCTCTCCAGAGGTGGGCGCTTCCACGCCGATGGCAAGAGGCAATATTCTGGAGGCAGGCCGGTTGCGGTAAGATGGTCACGCGCAACCTCGGCGGACGCCGATCGCAGATGGCTGGGAACAGCGGGCATAGCGCGGGGAACGGTGCCCGATCGAAACCGCCTGGCAATGCCGTGTGCTAAGCAGGTTTAGCAAAAGTGGTCACCGGTTTTGCGTCCCAGAACCTGCAACACTCCAAAGGCCTAGGCGAGGTGAAGCGTTGGTGTTCCAACGCGAACCCGCACAGGTCTCGTGCGTCGACGCGACCCCGTCGCGAACGGCCCGCCTCGACGCGGGCAACCGAACGCCCGACCTTGACGTTTCCTTCCGGCCGGACGCTGTCATGCGGTCGTGCCCACCCTCCACGTCGCTCGCGACAGCGGTGAGATGCCATGCGCTACGGATTGTTCTCCACTTGCTCGGCGGCCCTCCTCGGGGCTCTGATGTCCACTGGTAGCGCCGGGGCACAGGGCCGTCCGGCCTGGGTCGATCCTCCTGCCAAGGCCGATACGAAGCCCGAACCGAAGGGCGACGCGAAGCCCGCCTCCCCCCAGGCCGTGCAGGAGGCGCCCCAGGCGAGCCCGGCCCAGGCGGCGAAACCCGAGACCACGCCGAGTGCCGCCTCCGTCGCGGAGAGGAGCGCGGAGGTACCGCGGCGCTCCCGTCGCGGCAGCCGCCACGCCGAGGCCGGGATCAGGCATTCCCCACGCCGCCTCTCGCAGGTTCCGCCGAACGCCCTCCCCCTCACCGTCTCCCCGGGCGCACCATCCCCGAGCATGGCGATGGCCTCCGAGGACCGCTTTCCCGAATGGGCGCGCAAGGCCCAGAGGCTGAACGAGGAGTATCTCGACGCGATCTCCCAGCCCGGCGACGGCATGGTCGCCGCCGCACCGCGTTTCTATGCCGAGTCCGTGCGCTTCCACGGTCGCACCCTGTCGCTGGCCGCGGTGATGGCGGAGAAGCGCCGCTTCGTCCGACGCTGGCCGGACCGCCGCTACGTGCTGCAGGACGGGTCCCCGCGCACGGCCTGCAGCGTCGGCACGAGCAGTTGCATCGTGCGCTCCACCTTCGATTTCCGGGCGGCGAATCCGAGGAACGGTGCCCGCTCGCAGGGCGTGGCGGAACTGACCTTGGAAATCTCTTTCGCCGGACCGCGCCCGGTGATCGTATCCGAGTCGAGCCGTGTCCTGCGCCGCTTCGCACCGGGACCGCTGAGCGCCGCCGCATCGACACGGCCCGGTGCCTGAGACACAGTCGAACCGATGATCGCGACCGCAGCCAAGACACGCGCGACGAACACGTCACGCGCATCCGACAAGACATCCCCGACGACGGTGTCCGACGAGGCCGAAGCTTCGACCATCGTCGCCGCGCGTGCGGCACGGGAATCGGTCCGGTCGATGATCGAAGCGGAGATCCGCCGCCAGGACGCGTTTCCGGTGGCTCGCCGGACGCTGCAGCTCCTGGCCGAGGCCGTGGTCGAGCCCGCCGCCGAGCCGCCCTTCTACAGGGTCGTCGATCGCACCGGGGCACCGCGAGAGGGTGAGACCGGCCCACTGACCCTGGAGGACCTGTTCGCCGAGTTGCGGGAGCGCCATGGCGCTCTCTTCGTGCCGGTGCCGCCGAAACCCGTGGTGGAGGCGCCGCCCGAGCCCACGGCGTCGGACGACATCAAGGCGGCGACGGCGCGGTTCGTGGAATCGCAGTCGGAACGAGCCCGCTCGGTGATGGCCCGCTCGGCCGCCATGGGAAGGTCGGCCGCGGCCACCGTCTCGGCGAGTCTGGCGGGCACGCTGAGCACCATCCGTCACTCCCTGGCGGATCGCCCCACCGGCGGGCAGGGCTCGAGCCCGCTACCGAGCTTGCGCGAACGCGGCATGCGCATCGGTGCCTCGTTCGGCGACAGGGCCCGCGAGACGGTCGCCATCGCCCGTGAGCGTCTCTCGGGCCTCGCCGCCGGGGATGGCGCGGCCTCTCCCTCGGCAACGCCGGTCCAGGGAGGGCAACCGGCCCGCTGGCCCGGGCTCGTCGCCCGCGCCGGCGACCGGCTGCGCCGCCTTGGCCGGGATGACGGTACGATCCTGACCCGGCCGGGCACGCTCGTCGCAGGCGTGGGCCTGCTCGGCGGCCTCGCCCTCGTCCTGCTTCTCACCCATGGCGGCGGGGACGACAGGCCGGCCTCCACCCCCGATGCGGAGGCTCCCCGGCAGGAGGCGAAGGCGCAGGATCCGGCCCAGGCGACACCGCCGCCCCAGTCCCAGCCGGCGCAGAACCGGCCCTCCACCATGGCCAATCCGCGCGAAACGGTGTCCCCGACGGCGCCCCCCGGCATTCCCGCCGAGGAGCCGAGCCCACCCTCGGCGGAGGAGAGCCGGACGAAGCCGGCGGAGCCGTCCAACGCCATCACCGGCAAGACGGAGGTGATCGACACCGCGACCCTGCGCGTCGGCGGCAAGCTCGTGCGCCTGTTCGGCGTGGAATGGGTCCGCGGCGGACAGCCGGAGGAACTGACGCGCTACCTCGCGGGTCGCGCGGTGACCTGCCAGCCCGTGGCTGGAAGTGCCGCCTATCTCTGCGCGGTGGAAGGCCGCGACCTGTCGGAAGTCGTGCTCTTCAACGGCGGAGGCCGCGCCTCATCGGAAGCCACCCCCGATCTCGTCGCCGCCGAGGACCGTGCGCGGACGGAGCGTCTGGGGGTCTGGGCACGCTGACGCGAGGACGATTCACCTTGCATAGGGGCAGACGCTCGGCCTCAATGTCCCTTCCGAAAAGGCAGTGGGGACAGGCATGGATCTCTCGATCGGGTTGAGCGTGGTGGCGGTGGCGCTCGTCGTTCTCGTGGTCGTCACCCTCGCCATCGGCATCAACATCATCCCGCAGGGCCACGTCTATACGGTGGAGCGGTTCGGCCGGTACTCCCGCACCCTCGAATCCGGGCTCGGTCTCATCGCCCCCTATATCGAGCGCATCGGCCGGCGCGTGAACGTCATGGAACAGGTCATCGAGGTACCGAGCCAGGAGGCCTTCACCCGCGACAATGCGGGGGTGAAGATCGACGCGGTGGTGTTCTACCAAGTCCTCGACGCGGCCAAGGCCTCCTACGAGATCTCGAATCTCGAAACCGCGATGATGACGCTGACGATGACCAACATCCGCACCGTCGTCGGCTCGATGGACCTCGACCAGCTGCTGTCCCACCGCGACGAGATCAACGAACGCCTGCTCCATGTCATGGATGCGGCCTCCTCGCCCTGGGGGGTGAAGATGACCCGGATCGAGATCAAGGACATCCTGCCCCCCGCCGATCTCGCCGGCGCCATGGCGCGCCAGATGAAGGCCGAGCGCGAGAAGCGCGCCTCCGTCCTCGAAGCCGAGGGCCATCGTCAGGCCGATATCCTGCGCGCGGAAGGCCGCAAGCAATCCGCCATCCTCGAAGCCGAAGGGCGGCGCGAAGCCGCGTTCCGCGATGCGGAGGGCCGTGAGCGCAGCGCCGAGGCCGAGGCCCGCGCCACGAGCCTCATCAGCGAGGCCATTTCACAAGGCGACCTCGCGGCGGCGAACTTCCTGGTGGCCGAGAAATACGTGGACGCGATCAAGGCGCTGGCCACCGCGCCCAACCAGCGGGTGGTGGTGGTGCCGATCGAGGCGGCGTCCCTCGCCGGTACCCTCGGTGGCATTGCCGAGATCACCCGCGGTGTGTTCGGCGAGGGCGCGACGCAGCAGAGAAAGAGTTCCGGCCTACCGCCGAAGGTCGGCCCGAGCGGGGGAGGGGCCGCGTGATCGTCGATGGCGTGACGGCGCTGGGGCCGGTCTGGACCTGGATCCTGATCGGGCTGGTCCTGATGGGAGCGGAACTCGCGATTTCGGGCGTGTTCCTGGTCTGGCTCGGCACGGCGGCCATGGTCACGGGGCTCGAAGTCGCCGTGGTGCCGATGCCGTGGCAGGCGCAGATCGTCCTGTTCGCCGTCCTGTCGGTGGGACTCGTCGTGCTCGCGCAGAAGCGGATGACCGGGCGTCCCAACAGCCTCAACCGAGGCGCGCAGGGCCTGATCGGCCGGGAATTCCACCTCGACGCCGCGATCGCGAACGGGCTCGGACGGATCAGGGTCAATGACACGCTGTGGCGCGTCTCCGGTCCCGATGCACCGGCCGGTACACGCATCCGGGTCACCGGGATCGACGGAACCGTGCTCACCGTGACGACGGCCTGACGGAAGTAGGATACCGGAGGGGCGGAGGCCCCTCCGGCTTCGTGACGAGCGCGTTCAGGCGACGCTGATATCGACCTGGATGTTGCCGCGGGTGGCGTGGGAATAGGGGCACACCACATCGGCGCGCTTCACCAGATCCTCGGCCTTGTCCCGCTCGATGCCCGGCAGGGTGGCCTTCAGGGTGACGACGAGACCGAAGCCCTCGCCGTCGTCACGCGGGCCGATGCCGACGGAGGACTCGACCTTGGCGTCCTCGGGGATCTTCACCTTGTCCTTGGCGGCCACGAACTTGATCGCGCCGAGGAAGCAGGCGGCATAACCCGTGGCGAAGAGCTGCTCGGGATTGGTGCCGTTGCCGCCACCGCCGCCCAGTTCCTTCGGCGTCACCAGGGTGACGTCGACGGCCTTGTCGTCGGTGGAGGCGGAGCCTTCACGGCCGCCGGTGGCATGGGCGTGAGCGGTGTAGAGTGCCTTCATGGTCGGTCATCCTGCTTGAGATCGAAGGGGGTCGCGTCGAGGAAAGATGGTCTCACAGAAGAACGGGGAAACCCGTCCGACGGAGGGAAACGTCCGCCATCACGAGATCCGGCTGAAAACCGAAACCGAATTGTGCGCAACTGATATTCCGTATCGCATCAAACCGGATTGCGCGCAACCATGATGCGGGAATCCCGTGAACGCTGGTGACCATTCCGCATTATCAATTAGATAGGGTGGTTGGGCCGGACCCGACACCGGACGCGACCAACATGAGGGAGGCCCCAGGAATGGCAGGCCGACGTATCACGCAAGCAGATGCCATCGACGACGTCGTGACCCCGGGTCGGGGCGTCGACGGTCAGCTGTGCTTTGCGGTCTATTCGGCGGCCCACGCCTTCGGTCGAGCCTACCGGGCGCTCCTGTCCGCCCACGACCTCACCTATCCGCAATACCTGGTCCTTCTCGTCCTCTGGGAACAGGAAGGGCTGACGGTGAAAGAGATCGGAACCCAGCTGTTCCTCGATTCCGGAACGCTCACGCCTCTGCTGAAGCGGCTGGAGGCGTCGGGCCATGTCCGCCGGGCCCGCGACCGGGCCGACGAGCGCCAGGTCAGCATCTTCCTGACGCCAAAGGGGCGCGAGCTCGAGGGACGGATGGATTGCGTCCCCGGTCTCGCGGGAGCCCTGACCGGGATGTCGGAAGACGGACGCCGAGCGCTCCTCGACTCGCTGGTGATGCTGCGGGGAGCGCTCCACGACAACGTGGCCGGCGCCAACGAGGAATCTCCGACCTCCAAGTAACCGTTTCAAGGGAACCGTCACCCGGCGGCTTTGATCACGCAAAAGGCCGCCCCTGAGCGAACAGGGACGGCCTCCATCGATGGGACGCTGCCGTTTCCAAAGGCTCGAAGCCGCGACCGCCGTGATCGGCTACGGCTTCGGTCCCTCAGGACGTGGACTTGAGATCAGGACTTGGACTTGAGATAGGCGATGAGGTCGGCGATCTTCTTGTCGTCCTTCAGGCCCGGATAGACCATCTTGGTGCCGGGCACCTTGGCCTTGGGATCCTTGAGCCATTCCTTCAGGTTCGCATCATCCCAGGTGATCCCGGAATTCTTCAGGGCAGCCGAGAAGCTGTAGCCGTCATGGCCCTCGCCGGCCTTCTCGCCGTAGACGCCCTTGAGGCTCGGACCGACGCCGTTCTTCTCGAAGTTGTGGCAGGCCTTGCAGGCCGAGAACACTTTCTCGCCGGCTGCCGCGTCGCCGGCTTCCTGGGCCTGTGCGGAGAGCGGAAGCATCAGAGCGAGCGCGGCGCCGAGGATGAGGTGACGCATTGTATTTTTTCCTCCGTTGGGCGGCATGAGCCAGCCGAGCTTATGGCAGAGCTTTTGGTTTTAGAACAGATCGAGACTGGGAACGTTCCAAACTCGCCTAGGGTCCGTGCGGCGAAACGAAGCCCAAAACCGGCCTTTCCGCCCTCCGGAAACGTCGACGCATCCGATCCTGATGCATCGAAACCGGTTATCGTTTAGATGTCTTCCAATTCCATTGTCCTGAACGGTTCACGGCTCGTTTTTAGTCCTTCCAAGCTGAGCGGTGGCTGAAGACAGGTCGATGCGTCGAGGAGCGCCCGCCCATGTCGATCGCCTTTCCCGTGCCCGACCCCGACATTCTCGCCCGCCGCGAGACGATCATCGCCGGCCTGCGGCCGCTCGTCGCGGCCGAGGCGTTGATCGTCACCGAGGACGAGCGCCGCGCTTTTGAGACCGACGGCCTGACCGCCTATCGCAAGATGCCGCTGGCTGTGGTCCTGCCCTCGACCACCGCCGAGGTCTCCGCCGTGATGGCCTATTGCCACGCCAACGGCGTGCGGGTGGTGGCGCGCGGCGCCGGCACATCCCTCGCCGGCGGGGCGATCGCCCAGGAAGACGCGATCATCCTCGGTGTCGCCAAGATGACCCGCGTCCTCGACGTGGATTTCGAGAACCGCGTCGCTCGGGTCGAGTCGGGCCTGACCAACCTCGCCATTTCGGGCGCCGTCAGCCACGAGGGGTTCTTCTACGCGCCCGACCCGTCGAGCCAGCTCGCCTGCACCATCGCGGGCAACATCGCGATGAATTCGGGCGGCGCGCATTGCCTGAAATACGGCGTGACCACCAACAACCTTCTGGGCGTCACCCTGGTGATGAACGACGGCACCGTGGCCGAGATCGGCGGGGCGCATCTCGACAGCGCCGGCTACGACCTCCTCGGCCTGATCTGCGGCTCGGAGGGTCAGCTCGGCATCGTCACCGAGGCGACGGTGCGTATCCTGCGCGCGGCCGAGGGCGCGCGCCCGGCCCTGGTGGGCTTCTCCTCGGTGGAGGATGCGGGCGCCTGCACCGCCGCCATCATCGCCGCCGGCATCATCCCCGTGGCCATGGAGTACATGGACCGTGAGGCGATCCTCATCACCGAGGATTTCGCCCAGGCCGGATATCCGCGCGACGCCGAAGCGATGCTGATCATCGAGGTCGAAGGCTCGGACGAGGAATGCGAGGCGATGCTGGCCCGGATCGAGGCCATCGCCCGCGACTACCGGCCCACCAGCATCCGCGTCTCGAAATCCGAAGCCGAGAGCGCCGCGATCTGGAAGGGGCGCAAATCCGCCTTCGGCGCCACGGGCCGCATCTCGGATTACATCTGCATGGACGGCACGATCCCCACCGGGCAATTGCCGCTGGTGCTGGAGCGCATCGGCACGATCTGCGCCGACAAGGGCCTTCGCGTCGCCAACGTGTTCCATGCGGGCGACGGCAACCTCCATCCCCTCATCCTGTTCGACATCAACACGCCGGGCGAATTGCAGAAGGCGGAGGCCGCGGGCGACGAGATCCTGAAGCTCTGCGTCGAGGTCGGCGGCTGCCTCACCGGCGAGCATGGTGTCGGCATCGAGAAGCGCGAGCTCATGCGCTTCCAGTACGCGCAGGTCGATCTCGACCAGCAGATGCGGGTCCGCAACGTGTTCGACCCGAAATGGCTTATGAACCCCGCCAAGGTGTTCCCGCTGGAGGGGCGCGTCGCCGCCTGAGGCCAGCGCGCCGCGCAACGCGGTTTCTCGCCATCCCGCCGAACCATGCCCGGAACGCTAAGCTCCGGGCCGGTGTTTCCTCCCCGCACAATCGTGGAGGATGATCATGCGCATCGTTGCAACGCTCTCGGCCCTGGCGCTGCTCACCGTGGCGAGCACGGGGGCGGCCGAAGCCAAAGGCTGCATCAAGGGCGCGATCATCGGCGGCCTCGCCGGGCATTACCTCGCCGAGCGCGGCGTGGTGGGCGCGGTGGCGGGCTGCATCGGCGGTCGCTATCTCGCCAATCGCCGCGCCAAGCAGCAGCGCGAGATCGAGTACGGCTCGCGGGTGCAGCAGCGTGGAGCCGGCTACGCACCGAACCAGGCCTATCCGCGTCGGTCTTACAATTACTGAGATCGATCCGGCCGGGGCGGGCCGGCGACGGAGCTACCCGTTCCACGGGCCGCCTCGGCTTGTACGTTCGTCCTCACGGCGATCCAGAGCACGTGCCGGCGCCCGCCGGGATGGGCGGGATAGCGGTGTTCCTCGACATCGAAGCCGAAGCGCCGGAGCCGCTTCTTGAACCGGCGGTCCGGCCCCCCGGACCAGACGGCCAGAATGCCGCCCGGTCGCAGGGCATAATGCGCCCGCTTGAGGCCCCAGCCATCGTAGAGGCGGTCGTTTTCCCTGCGCGTCAGGCCCTTGGGGCCATTGTCGACGTCGAGGAGGATGGCATCGTACTGAGCCTGTCCCGACTGGATGAGGCGGTTCACGTCGGCCTCGACCAGGCTCACGCGCGGATCGTCGAGGCTCCCGGTGAAGAGATGGGCAAGTGGTCCGCTCGCCCAGGCGATGACCGCCGGCATCAGTTCGGCCACGACGACCTCCGCCTGCGGGCCGAGGGCGTCGAGGGCGGCACGCAGGGTGAATCCCATTCCGAGGCCGCCGATGAGGATCCTCGGCGCCGGTTTTCCCTCGAGCCGCGCGCAGGTGACCGTGGCCAGGGCACGCTCCGAATCGCGGTGCCGGTCGTTCATCAGTTCGGCCGTGCCGACCATGATCGAGAAGGCATCGTCGTAGCGGACGAGACGCATCGTCTCGACGCTGCCCGGAATGGCGGCGCTGGCGATGGGAATCGCGGAATTCATCGATGGGACGACCTTCACGACAGGATTCAAGCCTCGACGCCGAACGCATCGCAGCGAAACGCGCCGTAATCGCCCCGCGCCAGCCGTTCGGCCAGGGCGGGCAGGAACAGGGCAGCCTCGTCGGCGAGACGCCAGGGCGGGTTGATGACGATGAGGCCGTTGCCGTTGAGACGGTTCGGATAGGGCTCCGAGATCATCAGGTCGATGCGCAGGGCGGGCCGGGAGAGCGAGCGGTCGAGCTCCGCCACCATGCGGTCGATGAGCGCGACGTCCTTGATCGGATACCAGCCGAGATAGATGCCCGTCGGCCATTTCGCCACGGCCTTGGCCAGAGCCGCGCCGAGCCGGTCGACCTCACCGAGTTCCTCGTAGGGCGGGTCGATCAGCACGACGCCCCGCCGCTCGGGGGGAGGGATCAGCGCGTTGAGGGCGGTCCATCCGTCGAGATGCATCACCTTGGTGCGCGGATCCTGGTTGTAGCGCTCGCGCAGGATCTCGGCATCGGCGGGGTGCAGTTCGACGAAGACGCCCTGGTCGCTGGGCCGCAGGAATTCGCGGATGATCGCCGGCGAGCCGGGATAGATAGTCGCCCCATAGCGCGCCTGGGTGGCGGCGACGGCCGCGCGATAGGGGGTGAACAGTGCCTCCACCTCGTCGGGGAAGGGCGTATCGAGGCGGCCCCAGCCATCGTGCCACTCACCCGTCCGCCCCGCCTCGTCACCGGTCAGGTCGTAGAAACCGAGGCCCGCATGGGTATCGATGGCACGAAAGCCCGTGGGCTTGGCCTGGAGATGATGGAGCACGCGCGTCAGCACGAGGTGCTTGAGCACGTCGGCGAAATTGCCGGCGTGGAAGGCGTGCCTGTAGTTCATGGGCGCAGGTTCCTGGCCTCACCGGCTCGCGTCGACGGCGATCTCGCCCGCACGGCAATTCTGCCGCGCCACTTCGGGGCAGGGCGCGAAGCCGCGCAGATCCTTGGTGAAGCAGATCCGCACCTCCTGCAACTCTCCCCGGGTGCAGGTGACCGACATCATGTCCGGGCGCAGGCCGCGATTGGCCGCCACGAACTGGCGGGCGATATCGACGGGGGCGATGCGCGTGTCGGAATCGGGCTTCACGAAGCCGGCCGGGATGGTCACCGCCTCCCGCGCCTGGGCGGCGGCCTTGAAATACGACATCGGATCGAGGCCCGAACAGGTGCCGTGCTTGCGCCACTCGTGGCGGGCGAGCCCCTCGCTCGGATAGACCTCGCCGGCCACGTCCATGGCCTGGCGGGTGGGAGAGCGTTCCACGGAGGAGCAGTCGGACGGGTAGCCCCGCGTATATTGCGGCCACAACCCATGGACGACGAAGCCGAGGCCGCGACCCGGCCGGCACTGGCCGTCGGCGTCACGCCGTCCGGCCGTCTCGCAATAGGTCGGCGACCAGGACAGGGCCAGCACATAGAAATCGAACTCGCCGGGCGTGCCGCCGCGTCCATAGCCCTGCG
The DNA here is from genome assembly GCF_001422125.1 of Methylobacterium sp. Leaf85. Classification (NCBI taxonomy): domain Bacteria; kingdom Pseudomonadati; phylum Pseudomonadota; class Alphaproteobacteria; order Hyphomicrobiales; family Methylobacteriaceae; genus Methylobacterium; species Methylobacterium sp. Leaf85. Next base: position 327,341 of record NZ_LMME01000032.1, read on the forward strand.
CCTGCGCGGTTCCGGCGAAAGCCGTCAGCGCCAGTCCGGCGAGCGCGGCGACTCGTCTCACGGACGGGCTTCGCGGCAGGCCGTGGCGTAGGCATAGGCGAGGTTGCGGTCTAGGCCGTGGACGCAGAACTCCACGCCCCAGGTCACGCCGATGAAGCCGAGGCCCTCGCGGACGGAATAATCGACCTTGCGCTTGATCCCGTCCGACGTGGTCGCCACCGCGCTGCAGAAGCGGCGGGGGTAGGTGTCGAGGCCCCAGGGGCGCCAGGCCGTCCGCTCGATCCGGTCATAGCCGACGATGGTGAGGCTCGAGTTCCAGAACTTCGCCTCCTTCTCGGCGAACTGGCTCGACATCTGTTCCAGCACCGAGGAATCCTGGCAGCCCGGAATCTGCCCGTCGAAGGGAAACTCACGTTCCTCGGCGGGGGTGATCTCCTCGCGGCCCGAGCGGGCGAAGGCGGGTTGGAGGCTACCCGCGAGGACGAGGCCGAGGGCCAGGGCGGTGGCGAGGGAATTCGGGCGCATGCCGGCGTCTTTTCGCTGGAGTCCGTTCATCCGGGGACGATGGCGTCTGTCCGGGCGGTGTCAAGCGCAAGAGGCCGGGCGGCATCGCTTTCATTCCGGCCTGGGGCGACCGGAACACAGTCCGGCCCTCAGTAGATCGGGTCCGACAGGCCCGGGGCGGCGAGGGAGAGCGGCTCGTCCGAGAAGCCCGGCGCCGGTTCGGCATAAGTCGGCGCGGAGGCCAGACGCGAGGACTGCGGGCGCGGTACCGGCCGGGCCGCCGGCGTGGAGGCATAGGCGGAAGGCGCCCGATTCGACGGGGCGGCAGCGGACAGGGCGGGGGAGGGCGCGCGGGCGACCTGCGGGCTCGTCCTGGCAGGGGTCCGGTTCGAGGACATCGGGGCCACGCCGTAGGGATCGTCCTCCTCGACATCGAGGGGGGCCTGGGGCGGGGCGGGCTGGCGCTCCACCGGGCGCGGGCGGGAGACCGGCCGGGGCACGCCGTCGGCGCCGAGCTGCGGCGTGAACTTCAGCAGCGGCTGGCAGATGCGCTTGAGGCCGCGCGGGTCGTGGCGGGCGAGATCCACGTGGATATGGTCGTAGTGGAACACGTTGGAGCCGGGGGCGAGCACGGTGGAGAAGCGTGCGCAGGCGCCGATGAACACCTCGCGCAGAAAACCCTGCTCGGCCTCGGTGCCGCGCCAGCCGCCCTTCACGGTGATGACGTAGCCGTCGGCGAGCTTGAACGACATGATGTCGACGGCATTGCCGAACGAATGCTCCGAGAGCTTGGCGCCGGCCTGGTTGTTGCGGCCGCGGCAGGCATAGGAGCCGGCGTTGATCTCGGCCACGGGCTGGCCGAAATACAGGTTGGCGGCGGGCTGGATCGTATCCGCCAGCCATGCCTCGGCCTCGGCCAGGGCCGGGCAGGCCAGCGTCATCCGCTGTTTCAGGGCGACCGAGCCCTTGCCGAGACGGGTGATCCGATAGGGCTGCAGCATGCCGCAGACGCCGGGACCGGCGATCTCCTTCACCGGCGTCACGAACTCGGTGGTCTCCACCAGTCGCTTGGCGTTGCAGGCCTGTTCGGTCTGGTCGCGCCAAGCCTCGCGGCTCTCGAACGGGCTGCGTCCACAGCCGGTGAGACCTGCGCCGATAAGTCCGAGAACGGAAAACGCGAGTACGCTACGCCACATGTCGGAACAATGGGCAGCTTTTCGTAAAGCGTTCGTCAACGATGCCGAGTGATCGCTCACCTGTGTATGAGTGTGGACGGCCGAGGCTTCCCTCTTGCGCGGCCGGAAGCGCAAGTCGCGCCGGGACGCTTGAGCGCGCCCCGCGCCCGGTCTATCGCAGCCTCACCGATGATCCCGCCGACGGCACCGATGCGTCCCTGGAAACAGGCTGTGGCCCGGGCCTTCGACGGGGCGGACGATTACGATGCCGCGGGAATTATCCAGGCGGAGGTCGCTGCGCGGCTGGCGCAGCGCGTCGCCGCCCTGCCCCTTCCCCCGTCGCCACACATTCTCGAGATCGGCTGCGGCACCGCCTTCCTCACGCGGGCCGTCCTCGCTCATGTGACGCCCGGCCTGATGGTGGCATCGGATATGTCCCCCGCCATGATCCGCCGGGCTCGCGAGCGCATGCAGCATCGGCCGGATTTGGCCTTTCTCGTCATGGACGGCGAGCGGCCCTGCCTGGCGCCGGGCTTCGACCTGATCTGTTCGAGCCTGGCGGTGCAATGGTTCGAGGATCTGGAGAGCGCGCTCGGCCGCCTTTCCGGCCTGCTGGCTCCCGGCGGGTTCCTCGCGGTGACGACCCTGGCGTCCGGCACGTTCCGCGAATGGCACGCGGCGCACGACGCCGTCGGCCATCGCCCCGCCACACCGTCCTATCCGACGGCGGAGGCCCTGGCCCGGCTCCGATTCTCCGGCTGCACGAGCAACGTGTTCCTGAAGCCGGTCGTCGAGACACATGCCGACGGCCGGGGCTTCCTCCGATCGCTTCGCACCATCGGGGCGGGAACGCCGGGCATCGTCCGTCCCCTGTCGCCCGGCGCGTTGCGGACGGTGATCAGGCAGTTCGAGAGGGGAGGGGCGGCGATCACGTACGAGGTCGCCACCCTGGAGATCCGACGCGATCCCTGACATGGAAACGGCGGGGCTCTCGCCCCGCCGCACTGCGTTCCGGTCTCGGTGAACGTCCGACCTACGAGGCCAGAAAGACGCTCGCGGTGCCGACGATCGTCCAGATCAGGCCGCCCGCGAAGGCACCGATCATGGCGTAGGAAAAGCCCTTCAGAACCATGCTCGTCCCTCTCGCCTCAGAGGATCAGCAGCGGTTTCCGCCGGAGGTCTGACCGTATTGCTGGACCGGGAAATTCTGCTGGTTGGCATTGCCTTCGGCGGCCGAGCTCATCGGGCAGCCGAGATAGGCGGGCGGGCGGCTGACCTCCCTGAGGGAGCCCGTCTCGGTGACGTCATAGGGCGAGAAAGCGGTGTAGCGCGAGGGGCGCTCGAACGCCGTTGCAGAAGAGATCGAAGCAGCGCCAAGCACAAGAGCGGTAGCGACGGCGGCGATACGGTTCATCATGGCGTTTTACAAGTTCCTTTACAGTGCGGACCAGATGTTTGGCCCGCTTCGCTCTGTATGAAACTGATATAGGAAGTCTCTTTCCTCCATGACGTGCCACGCCACACGAACCATGCGGGATTAAGAGTGCCTCACAAAACTCCCGGTCACCGTCGGTTCTCGCTCACGGCACGACGGTGCAGAGGGAGTTTTGTGAGAGACACTCAGTGACGAGCCTGCCGATGGCATCGGACCGGATACGATTCAGCGCGCGACGGCGTAGAGCCGGGGCCCGGAAGCCTCGCTCACCGTCCCGGCCGAGATCCAGTTGAGGCCGCTCGCGCCGGAGCCGGCAAGGAGATCGCGAAAATCCTCCGAGATGGCGATCGGGAGGTCCACGGCCTTGGCCCGTGCCTCGATGCGGGCGAGGGTGTTCATCGCCGGGCCGAGCACGGTGAATTCCGCGCGATGACCGTCGTCGAACACGCCGACGAGGACGTCGCCGGCATGCAGCGCGATGGTGACGCGCAACGAGGGAAGGCCTTTCTCCGCGAGGCGCCGGTTGAGGGCCGCCAGCCGCAGCTGGACCGCCTCGGCACAGGTGAAGGCCGCGCGCGCCTGCGCCTGGGGAGGGCCGACGAGGAACTGGGCCAGCACCCCGTCGCCGATATACTTGTCGACGATGCCGCCGCGTTCCGTCACGGCCCGGTGCGTCAGGGCGCGCATCTCCATGAGGACCTCCACCACCTGCTGGGGAGGCCGTGTCCGCGTCAGCGCCGAGAAGCCGCGGATGTCGAGGGCGAACAGGCAGGCATGACGCTCTTGGACCTCGCCCGGACCGCCGCCCTGCGCCAGATCCTCGGCGACGGCGGCCGGCACGAAGCGGGTGAGGATCAGGCGCTCCCGCTCCAGCCGGAACGTCGCCGCCACCGCCCAGGTCAGCCGCCGCACGCCGTCGAGGACCACGAGGCTGGCGACCATGAAGGTGAGAAGCCCCGGCACCTCCTCGTCGAGGGTGACGTGGGGTCCCAGATGATGGCTCTCGGGCGAGAGATAGACGAACAGGATGGCGCCGCCCCACCCCGCCGTCACCAGACCGGCGAAGAGGCAGGTGTGCCAGACGCGCATGGTGAGCGCGGTCTGCAGCAGGATCAGGAAGGCCGGGATCCGGCTGACCGCGGCGGCTGCCTCCTCCGTGTCGGCGGCGCCCAGAAACATGTGCTCGACGAGGACGTAGATCGCGACGCTGGCATTGAGGAGGGTCGAGCCCCAGCCGAGCCACCCTCGGCTCGGGCCCACGGGGATGCCGGTACCCGGTGCCGTTCGCAGGCTGAGCAGCGCCAGGAGGATCGAGGCCCCGGCATAGACCGACAGGACGATCCAGTGTCCCAGCCCGTGGATCGATCCGTCATAGGTCTGCGCGGTGGCGAGCAGGACCAGGACGATGAGCAACTGCAGGGCGAAGGACCGGCCGCTCGATGCCTGCTGCAGATGCGCGATCGTCGGCGAACGCGGTTCTTCCCCGTTTGCCCGGTCTCGATCCCCGGTTCTCAATAGGCTGTCTCCTCCTGCCCCATCGGCCGCCCCTCATGCCGGATGCAGCCCATGCAGGCCATCGGTGGAGATTGCCGCATGCCGGGCACCGGCTTTCGGGAGGGGTATGCGCCCGGATCGCCTCAGTTGGCGTCGGACGGCGTTCCGTCACCGCGCCGCAGGAGAAACACGCCTTGCGCGCCGAACAGGTTCCAGACCCACCACGGCATGGAGATCCGCATCGGCCGGCCCCGCGCGTTGAGCGCCGTGGCCTTCTCGATCTCGGCCCCCACGGTCCGGCACAGGCCGACGAAGTCGCGGATGGTGCAATGGTGGATGTTCTGGGTCTCGTACCACTCCTCCGGCATCAGCTCGGTCACCGGCATCCGCCCCCGGAAGGCGAGTTCCGAGCGGACCCGCCAATGGCCGAAATTCGGGAACGAGATCACCACCTGCCGGCCGATGCGGAGCAGGTGCTCCAGCACGATGCGCGGGTTGCGCGTCGCCTGGATGGTCTGGGACAGGACCACCACGTCGAAGGCGTCGTCGGGGTAATTGGCGAGATCGGTGTCGGCGTCGCCCTGGATCACCGGCAGGCCACGCGCCAGGCAGGCGTTGACGCCCTCGCGGGAGAGCTCGATGCCGCGCCCGTCGACGCCGCGCCGGTCGCGCAGCAGCGCCAGGAGCGTGCCGTCGCCGCAACCGATATCGAGGACGCGGGCGCTCGGCGGCACGAGACCGAGCACGACGAGATGGTCGACGCGGGCGCCGTCGCTGCGCGGCAGCGTGTCGGTCGTGCTCCAAGGGGCGAGGGCCACGCGACTCACCGACGTCACAAGCCCCTCGCCCGGGCCGCGGCGTCGATGAAGCCCTTGGCGGCGTTGAACATCACCGGCTCGTCGAGGAGGAAGGCGTCGTGACCCTTGTCGCTCTCGACCTCGACGAAGGCGACCGAGGCCGAGGCCGCGTTCAGCGCATGCACGATGGCGCGGGAATCCGCCGTGGGAAACAGCCAGTCGGAGGTGAAGGACATCACGCAGAACCGCGTCCGGGTGTTGCGGAAGGCGTTGGCGAGCACGCCGCCATGGTCGGCCGCGAGGTCGAAATAATCCATGGCGCGGGTCAGGTAGAGGTAGGCGTTGGCGTCGAACCGCTCGACGAAGCTCAGGCCCTGGTGGCGCAGGTAGCTCTCGATCTGGAAATCGGCGTTGAACGAGAAGGTCGGCGCGGACCCGCCCTGGAAGCGGCGGCCGAACTTGCGGTGCAGGGCCGGCTCGGAGAGATAGGTGATGTGGGCACCCATCCGCGCCACGCCGAGGCCCTTGGCGGGGCGCGTGCCGGCCTCCAGGTAGCGCCCTTCCGCCCAGGCCGGGTCGGCCATGATCGCCTGACGGCCGACCTCGTGGAAGGCGATGTTCTGCGCCGAATGCCGGGCGCCGGTGGCGATGGGCATCGCGGCGAAGACCCGGTCGGGATAGAGCGCCGCCCATTGCAGCACCTGCATGCCGCCCATGGATCCGCCGACGCAGAGGAACAGGTCGCGGATGCCGAGACGGTCGAGGAGCATCGCCTGACCCCGCACCATGTCGCGGATCGTCACCAGCGGAAAGTCGAGGCCGTAGGGCTTGCCCGTGGCGGGATCGGTGGAGGCCGGACCCGTGGAGCCCATGCATGACCCGATCACGTTCGAGCAGATGACAAAATAGCGGTCGGTATCGATGGGCTTGCCCGGTCCCACCAGGGTCTCCCACCAGCCGCGCTTACCCGTCACCGGATGGGTGTGGGCGAAATGCTGGTCCCCGGTGAGCGCATGGCAGATCAGCACCGCGTTCGACCGGTCGGCGTTGAGGGTGCCGGCCGTCTGGTAGGCGATCCGGAACGGCGCGAGATCGACGCCGGCATCCATCGCGAGCGGTTCGTCGAGGCCGAACGAGGCCACCGGGCTTCGCGGATCGAGGGAGGGCGGCGCATCCGTCGGGATGCCGTCCTGGCGGATGTTCCCCTCGTCGGGCCTTGCGAGACTGTCGAGCGACATGGTCATCAGGCGTCTTCGCGCGTTGTTCGCCGATTCGCTTTCGCGGTGATGCGAGGGGGGCGGCCGGTCGCCACCCCATCGACGCGTCGCGAAGGTCCATCCCCATCGGTGCCCGGCCCAGCCGGACGACATGTGGGCGTAATGTGCGTATGCACGGGCGTCAACGAAAGGGGCCGCGCGCGAGAAGGTCACAACCGGTGCTCTGGTCCTCGAGCTTCGGGAAACGTAGACACGATCGGCCGTCTCCCTCATGCGGGGTCGGCAAGATCCATACCCGATCCATACCCGCCGCCGGACGCGACAGCCCGCATGCGCTTCACCACGAGACCCGCACCGCCCCTCGACAATCTCGCCGAGCTGCGCGCCGAGATCGACCGGATCGACGCGGAGATGCATGCCCTGCTGATCCAGCGCGGCTCGATCATCGACCGGCTCATCGCGGTCAAGCGCACCTCGGCCAGCGGCTCGGCCTTCCGGCCCGGCCGCGAGGCCTCGATGATGCGGCGCGTGGCCGAGCGCCATCGCGGGCTGCTCCCCCTCGACACCGTGGAGGGGATATGGCGGGTCATCATCGCCACCTTCACCTGGGTCCAGGCCCCGTTCAGCGTCCATGCCGACGTGTCCGGCGGCGACGCACCGATGCGCGACTCGGCGCGCTTCCATTTCGGATTCACGGTGCCCTACCGGCCGCATCCCACCTGCGCGGCGGTGATCGAGGCCGTGGCCGCCTCGCGCGGCGATCTCGGCATCTTCCGCCTCGACCCCGACGGGTCCGCACCGCCGAGCCCGGAGGCGCCCTGGTGGGAGGGCCTCGTCGGCGAGGGCCGGCCCAAGGTGATCGCGCGGCTGCCCTTCATCGAGCGGCCGACCCATCCCGCCGGCACGCCGGTCTTCGTGGTGGCCAACCCCCTCGACGATCCGGCCGCCGCCCAGCGCGACTGGGTGCTCCATGCGGCCCGGCTCGAGAGTTGGACGCCCGAGAGCGCCCGTGCCCTGCAGGACCTCTACGGCGAGGTGGTGGCGCGCGCGGCCGTCACGGACGGTCACCGCCTTCTCATCGCCGTGCCGGGCGGAGTCGGCGGCCGGCAGTTGCGGGAGACCCTGGAACGGGCCGGCGCGAGGGTGGAAAGCCTCGACGAGATCGGCAGCCACGCCGCCCGGTTCCGGGTGTGACGCAGAAGCAGGTTTAGCAAAAGTGGTCATCGGTTTTGCGTTCCAAAACCTGCGACACGTCAGAGGCCTCAACGAGGTGAAGCGTTGGCTTGCCAATGCGAACCTGCTTAGGCGGGAGAGAGGCGGTTCACTCGTCAAGGCGGGCAAGCTGCGTTAGACGGGCAGCCTGAACTCCAGCCGGCCCGCGCTCATGTCCTCCGCTCCCTCCGTGTCCCGTCCCGTCCCCCGCCCCGGAATCCTCGCCATCGAGGCCTATGTGCCCGGCAAGAGCGGCGCCCCCGGCGCGGTGAAGGTCCATAAGCTCTCCTCCAACGAGACGCCCCTCGGCCCGAGCCCGCTGGCCATTGAGGCCATGCGCGAAGAGGCGTTCCGCCTCGCCCTCTATCCGGACGGCAATTCGACCCGCCTGCGCGAGGCCATCGCCTTCCGCTACGGGCTCGATCCCGCCCGCATCGTCTGCGGCGCCGGCTCGGACGAGCTCCTGTCCTTCCTCGCCTACGCCTATCTCTCCGAGGGCGACGAGGGGATCTTCACCGAGCACGGCTTCCTGGTCTACCGCATCGCCATCCTGGCCGCCGGCGGCACGCCCGTGGTGGTGCCCGAGCGCGATCTGCACGCCGATGTCGACGCGATCCTCGCCGCCGTCACGCCGCGCACGAGGATCGTCTACCTCGCCAATCCCAACAATCCGACCGGCACCTACCTGCCCTTCCCCGAGATCCGGCGCCTGCATGCGGGCCTGCCGCCGAACGTCCTCCTCGTCCTCGACGGAGCCTATGCGGAGTACGTGCGGACGAACGATTACAGCGCCGGCCTCGAACTCGTCCTCGAATCCGAGAACGTGGTGATGACCCGCACCTTCTCGAAGATCCACGGCCTCGCGGCCCTGCGGATCGGCTGGATGGTGGGCCCGGCGGGGGTGATCGACGCGGTAAACCGCATTCGCGGCCCGTTCAACCTGTCGGGCAGCGCCATCGCGGCCGGTGCGGCGGCCATCGCCGACGAGGCGCATGTGGCGGCGGCGGTCGCCCATAACGAGACCTGGCTCGCCTGGATGACGGAGGTCGTCTCATCCCTCGGCCTCGTGGTCACCCCGAGTGTGGCGAACTTCATCCTCGTCCATTTTCCCGACGAGCCGAATCGGAGCGCCGCCGAGGCCGACGCTTATCTGTCCGCGCGCGGAATCATCGTGCGGCGGGTGATCTCCTACGGGCTGCCGGACGCCCTGCGCGTCACCATCGGCGGCGAGGAGGCCAACCGCGCCTTCGTCACGGCGCTCACCGCCTTCGTGAAGGACGGCATCCGTGCCTGAGGCGAACCCCGTCTGCGAGCGCCTCGCCATCGTCGGCCTCGGGCTGATCGGCTCCTCCATCGCGCGGGGCGCGCGGCAATACGGGCTGGCGCGGAGCATCGTCGCCATCGACCGCGACCCGGCGGTGATCGAGCGTGTGCAGGCCCTCGGCCTCGCCGACGAGGCCACGGGCGAGGCCGAGGGCGTTGCCGGCGCCGACCTCGTCATCCTGTGCGTGCCGGTGGGGGCCGTGGGGGCCGTCGCCGAGGCGATGGCGCCGCATCTGAAACCCGGCGCCATCGTGTCCGATGTCGGCTCAGTGAAAGCCTCGGTGGTCGCTGCCGTCTCGCCGCATCTGCCCGAGGGCGTCCATTTCGTCCCGGCCCATCCCGTGGCGGGCACCGAGTATTCCGGACCCGATGCCGGCTTCTCGACCCTGTTCTCGGGCCGCTGGTGCATCCTCACCCCGCCGGAGGGCACCGACAAGGCCGCCACCGCGCGGGTCCAGGCCTTCTGGGAGGGGCTCGGCGCCATCGTCGAGAGCATGACGCCGGAGCATCACGACCTCGTGCTCGCCATCACCAGCCACGTGCCGCATCTCATCGCCTACAACATCGTCGGCACGGCCGCCGATCTCGAAGCGGTGACGCAATCCGAGGTCATCAAGTTCTCGGCCGGCGGGTTTCGCGATTTCACCCGCATCGCCGCCTCAGACCCGACCATGTGGCGGGACGTGTTCCTCACCAACAAGGACGCGGTGCTGGAGATGCTCGGCCGTTTCAACGAGGATCTGGCGGCACTGGCCCGCGCCATCCGCTGGGGCGACGGGGACGCGCTGTTCGACCTGTTCACCCGCACCCGCGCCATCCGCCGGGGCATCGTCGCCCTGGGGCAGGAGACGGCGGAAGCGGATTTCGGCCGCAGCCGCACCCCGCCGGAGCCTGCGAAGGACGAACCGGTCTCGGGGCGGTAGGGTCTCGCAAGATGAACTAGTGGGCTGGTTTGCCGTCGCCCCCGAGCAAAGACGTCCGTTCTCTCACCCACGACCTCATCCTGAGGCGCCGCGTAGCGGCCTCGAAGGAGGGTTCCAGAAGCCACTGCGCGAACTGGAGGGCTCCTTCGAGGCCTCCGCTTCGCTCCGGCACCTCAGGATGAGGTCGTGCAGGCATGAATGTTTCATGCTGGACCATCACGGCTCATGTACTTGGGTCGAACGGCCTCTCAGTACAGCGGCGGCACCTGGACGTTGGGGATCGGGAACGGACCCAGCATCAGGCGTCCGTCCGTGAGGCGCAGGGGCGGCATCGCCTTGAGGGACGGATCTCCCGCCGCCGCCGGCGTGGCGGCCGCTTCAGCGTCCTGGCGGCGACTTCCGCCACCGAGCAGCTTGCCGACCAAGCCTCCGATCAGGGCACCCTTCTCGGCCCCGAAACGCTGGCCCATGACCTGCCCGACCAGGGCCTCTACCCCGGCGGCGCGGATATCGATCTGTCCGGCGGGACGGTGCTCGTCGTCGAGGGTGATCTTGCCCTGGGCCTGGAGGCGGCGGTCGCCCTTGGCCAGGGAGAGCAGGGCGATGTCGAGGCTGCCGCCGGCCCGGCGCCAGGCTTCGAGCTCACGCGCCACCTGTCCCGTCCGGATGACGGCCGCCTGATTCACCGTGGCATCCAACGCCATGTCGACGGGGGCGGTGTTGCCGAGGAGGGGATCGAGCACGGGCACGGCCGCCTGCGTCAGCCGCAGGCTGGTATCGACGGCACCCTCCGTGGCGAAACGGGCGGGGGTCGGCCGGGCGTGAAATTCGAGGTGCTTGGCCGCCACGTCGATGGGCTGCGGCGCGGCATTCGTCACGCTGACTTTCGGCCCATCCACCGCCAGGGAGGCCCGCGTAAAGCCGTCGGACGTGCCGTGGAAACTCGCTTCCAGCGAGGTCCAGGTGGCGTCGGCGACGAGGCCGTCCTGTTCCACGTGGAACGGCCCGCTCGCCTGCAGGATACCCTGGCGCGGCTGATAGACCTGAACCACCGCGGTCAACGGTCCGAGGGTGAAGCGGCTGTCCGCCCGCGAGAAGGCGAGGGAGGCGCAGCGCAGTTCGATCCGGAAGGGATAGCCGGTGATGGTGCGGTCGGCGCAGGTCCAGTTGCGCCCGGCCGAGGCCTCGCGGGCGATCCAGGCATCCATCTCGGACCCGGCCTTGCCGCGAATCCAGAACCAACCCGCGCTCCAGATCAGGACAACGGCGAGGAGGAGAATGTAGGGCAGGAACAGGCCGGTCCGCGATGGCCGTTTCCTGGCCGTCAAATCCGGTGCCTGCGCCATCGTCCACTCGCCTCGATCTCGAAGCCCCGTCGCCGTCGACGGGGTATCCTTCGTGACTGAGCTTTGGCGGGTCTCAACGCGGCGAAAGCATGGCCGCCCGCCGATTCAGGCGGCGACGCTCGTGATCTGGTCCATAGGCCGATCCACATGGAGATCGGCGACGATCTCGCACCGCTCGGCCTCATCCTCGGCCAGGCGGTGGACATGCATCTCCGTGGCGCCGCCATGGCGCGCACGGGCGATCCAGTTGCGGGTGAGCCGCTCGCGCGGGCTCGATCCGGCCGCGGCCACGGCGATGAGTTCGCCGATCCCGGCGGAGTCCCGCCGCACGGCCATCACCACCGCCTCGCCCATGTCGTCGAGTTCGAGCTCGGCCAGTTCATGAATGCCGACGACGTAACGGCGGCCGGACCGGCCGCGCCAGGCGCTCAGCACCAGGGCAGGAGTTCCACGCAGGCTGGCCGTCGTCCTGAGACGTACTTCGCGCATGGATGGATCTCCTGATCAGAGGATGGGCCTCGGTGAAAGCCGTGTTCCGCGCCTTGCGGGGCGAGAACAAACGCGGCTTTTCCGTTCGCCCTTTGTTCCAGAGTAATCTTAACAATTTCCTTCCGTCAAGAGTCGCGCTTTCGCTCCCCGCAGGGTGCCTTAGACCGGCTTATCCACAGCCTGTGGATAGACTGAGCGCTCACGCGGTCCTGGATTGTTCTGCGACGGCACCGGTCCCGGGCACGGCATGACCGCGTGCCGCCAGATCCGCACGGCCGGATGCCAGGAGGGCATCGGAGGCGGCTTCGATCCGAGTCTGCATCTCCTCCAGGAACGCCGTGCGGTCGAGGCCGGGAGCGATGGGGGCGAGGAACTCGATCACCGTGGTGCCGGGGCGGCGGGTCAGCTGGCGGCGCGGCCAGTAGAGACCGCTGTTGAGGGCGACGGGCAGGCAGGGTACGCCGAGCGCCGCGTACAGATGGGTGATGCCGAGCTTGTAGGCGGGGGGCGAACCCGGCGCCTTGCGGGTGCCCTCGGGGAAGATGATGAGTTGGCGCCCGTCGCGGATGGCCCGAGCCGCCGCCTCGTTCATCGCCGCCATGGCGCGGGTGCCCTTGGAGCGGTCGATGGCGACCATGCCGGAACGGGACAGGAACCAGCCGAAGAGCGGAATCCAGAGCAGCTCGCGCTTGAGGATATAGGCGAAATCCGGGAAGGCGGTGACGAGGGCCAGGGTCTCGAGGGCGGATTGGTGCTTGGACGCCACCAGCAGCGCGCCGGGGGGGCGGTGGTGCAACCCCCTGAACTCCACGCGCACGCCCCCGACCACGCGCAGCAGCCACAGGCTCACCTTGGCCCAGAACCGGGCGACACGGATGCAGGCCCGCTCCGAGACGAGGGCGGGCAAGCCGCCGATCGCGATGAGGGCGGTGGCGAGGTAGAAGACGATGTTGAAGGCGATGGAGCGAAGGATATGCATCGGAAACCCGGAATGATGCCCTTCCTGTAGCGCGCGCCGTCCCGCCGCACCATCCGCCCGACCCGAACCGCCCTATTCGCCCTCGGCCAGGGTTCCGCGCTGGCGCGTGTCGGCGGCCCCGGCCACGAGCCCGTCACCCGTCATCACCGAATTAGCCGAGCCCGAACTCGACCCCACCCGCACCGCGTGTCCCTTCGCCCGGAGCAGGGCGAGGGTGTCCGGCGAGAGCCCGTCCTCGGCGAACAGCACGTCGGGCCGCCATTGGTGATGGATGCGCGGGGCGGTGACGGCCTCGGCGAGGTTCATGCGGAAATCGATGACGTTGACGATCACCTGCAGCACCGTGGAGATGATGCGGCTGCCGCCCGGGCTTCCGGTGACGAGGACGAGGCGCCCGTCCTTGAGCACGATGGCCGGGGTCATCGAGGAGAGCGGCCGGGCGCCCGGCGCCACCGCATTGGCGGGGCCGCCCACGAGGCCATAGGCGTTGACGCTCCCGGTCTTGGCGGAAAAATCGTCCATCTCATTGTTGAGGAGGACGCCGGTCCCCTCCGCCACGAGGCCGAGCCCGTAGGAGAAGTTGAGGGTCGTGGTGGTGGAGACGGCGTTCCCGGCGCGGTCCACCACGGAATAGTGGGTGGTCTGGTCGGATTCGTAAGGCAGCGGGTCGCCGGCCTTCACCGCCTCGGCCGGGCGGGCGCGAGCGGGGTCGATGGCGGCGCGCAGGGTCGCGGCATAAGCCTTGGCGGTGAGGCCCCGCACCGGCACCTCCGAGCGGGACGGATCGCCGAGCCAGGTGGCGCGGTCGGCATAGGCCGGCTTCATCGCCTCGGCGAGGATGTGGAGGGCCTGGGCGCTGCCCGCGCCTATCGCGGCCAGGTCGAACCCTTCGAGGATGTTGAGGATCTCGATGAGATGGACGCCGCCGGAACTCGGCGGCGGCATCGAGACGATCTCGTAGCCGCGGTAGGTGCCGCGAATGGGCTGGCGGATCGCGGGGCGATAGGCGGCGAGATCGGCAGGCGTCAGCACTCCGCCCACGCGTCTCGCCGCCGCCGCGATCCGCTCCGCGATCGGGCCGGTATGGAACGCATCGGGTCCATGCTCGGCGATGGCCGCGAGGGTCGCGGCGAGATCGGGCTGGACCAGGGTCTCGCCCCGCTGGAGCGGACGCCCGTCGCGGAAGAACACGGCCCGGCTCGAAGGCCAGCGCCCGAGGCGGTCGGCGGCGCGGGGCAGCGAATCGGCGAGCCCGCCCTCCACGGGAATCCCATCCCTGGCCAAAGCCCTGGCCGGGGCAATGAGATCGGCGAGGGTGAAGCGGCCGGAGCCGTAGAGGCGGTGAGCCTCGGCCAATCCGCGCACGGAGCCTGGGACGCCCACGGCCTTGCCGGTGCGGATGGAGGCGCCGCGATCGGGCTGCCCGTCGGCGGCGAGAAACATGTCCGCCGTCGCCGCGGCGGGTGCCGTCTCGCGAAAATCGATGGCCACGGTTTCGCCGGTGCCGGCGAGGCGAACGAGCATGAACCCGCCGCCGCCGAGATTGCCCGCCTGCGGCAGCGTCACCGCGAGAGCGAAGCCCACCGCCACGGCGGCATCGACGGCATTGCCCCCGCCTTTCAGGATCGCGACACCGACGCGGGTCGCCAGGGCGTCCTGCGAGGAGACCATGCCGTGGGTCCCGAGGACGGGGAGGATGCGGGCGTCGTCGGAGGGGATCGGGGGCAGTTCCGGGGCCGCCTGGGCGAGGGCCGGTCCAGACAGCATCGTGAGTAGCGTCAGGGCGAGGCTGAAGCGATGTCCGGTCATGCCCAATCCGTCATGCGAGGCTCTCCCACGGCATCCTGCGCCGATGCCCGTCGCAGCCAACGCAGCGGCAGCGGTGCCCGTTCAGGCCCCCACGGGCCGGTCGCGTATGGCGATCCAGCCATAGACCAGCCCGGCGGCCGCTCCGGCAAGGAAAAGCAGGGCGGTCACCCGTCCCTCGACGGCGAGGTTGGGGGCGGCGAGGGAGGCGGGCGCGCCCCGCATCAGCCACGGCACGAGGGCGGTGGCGAGCCCCGTGCCGACAGCATAGGCCGGAGCGCTGCGCAGGTTCATCGCCTCGCCGATGAGCGCCATGGCGAGGGGCGGCAGCACCAGCAGGACGAACCCGGCGCGGGCGATGCCGGCGGCAAGGAGAAGCAGCGCGTCGGGACCGATCCCGGAGGCGAGGTCGGTCATCCCCTGCAGGAACCCGAACAGGCCGAGCCGGGTCAGCGCCTCGCTGGAGACAGGATCGACCAGGATGGCAAGGACGAGCACCAGGGCCCCGCAGGGAATGGCGAGGCACAGGGCGAGGCTCGCCCAGATCAGGCGGCCGAGGAACCGCATGGGACGCGCTCAGCCTTCGTCGTCATCGGCCCCGGCATAGACGCCCTCGGCGCCGATCCCGTCTTCCAGCATCATCCGGGCGCGGGCGCGCAGCTTCTCGGTCTCGCTCTTGAGCTGGCCGCAGGCGGCGAGGATGTCGCGGCCGCGCGGCGTCCGCACCGGCGAGGCGTAGCCGGCCTCATAGACGATCTCGGAGAATTGCTCGATCCGCTCCCAGTCGGAGCATTCGTAGATGCTGCCGGGCCAGGGGTTGAACGGGATCAGGTTGATCTTGGCCGGGATGCCCTTGAGCAGCCGCACCAGTTCGCGTGCATCCGCATCGGAATCGTTGACGCCCTTCAGCATCACGTATTCGAAGGTGATGCGGCGGGCATTGTTGAGGCCGGGATAGTGGCGGCAGGCCGCGAGCAGTTCGGCCAGGGGATATTTGCGATTCAGCGGCACCAGGGTGTCGCGCAGGTCGTCGCGCACCGCGTGGAGCGAGATCGCCAGCATGGCGTGGGCCTCCTCACCGAGCCGCTGCATCTGCGGGACGACGCCGGAGGTCGAGACGGTGATGCGCCGACGGGAGAGGCCGAGGCCCTCCTGGTCGGACATCACGCCCACCGAATCGATCACGTTGTCGATGTTGTAGAGGGGTTCGCCCATGCCCATGAAGACGATGTTGGTGACGGCGCGGCGGGTCTCGTCCTCGCCGGCGGCCACCGGGTTCTGGCCGACCCAATCGTTCAGCCGGTCGCGGGCCACCACCACCTGCGCGGTGATCTCGGCGGCGGTCAGGTTGCGCACGAGGCGCTGCGTGCCCGTGTGGCAGAAGCTGCAGGTGAGGGTGCAGCCGACCTGAGACGAGACGCAGAGGGTGCCGCGCCCACGGCCGGGAATGTAGACGCACTCGATCTCGGCGCCGCGATTGTGGTCGTGCTTGCCGGTGGGCGCCATGCGCAGCAGCCACTTGCGGGTGCCGTCGCGGGAAATCTGCTCGGTGACGACCTCCGGCCGCTCCAGGGTGTAGGCCCGCGCCAGATCGGCCTTGAGTCCCTTGCCGACATTGGTCATCTGGTCGAAATCGGTGGCGCCGCGCGCGTTGAGCCAGTGCCAGAGCTGGCCCGAGCGCATGCGCTGCTCGCGCTCCGACACGCCGATGACGGCCAGACGCCCCTTCAACTCCTCGCGGGTGAGGCCGATGAGGGACGAGCGGCCCGGCGGAACGGCGTCCGGCTGGAACTCGGGGAGCTTCTCGATTGCGGCCACGACGCTTTCGTCGCGGCCGGCGGTGTCGACCGACGCCGTCGCCATGGATCACTCAACCTTCGGACTTGGAATCGGTCCGATATAGGCGATCCCGCACCGGAACGCGAATGTGTCCCGATGCGTGCACGGAATGGCGGGGTCTACTGCGCCGGTTTGGGCTCGGCCGGAGGTGTCGCTTCGGCGGGTGGGGAGGCCGTGCCCATGGGAAGCAGCACATTCTTCACGACATTGCCCTCGGGGCCGTATTCGCCGGCGACGGCCAGGCAGGCCTGCTCCCGGTTCAGCTGCATCTGATTCGACATCAGCGCGAAGATCGTCTGGACCTTGTTGCCGAAAGGTCCGCGCGGGCCGACATCGGCGGCGCTGACATTCTGCTTCTGGAGCAGGGCATCGAATTGTTCGACGCCGATCTGGTAGCCGCAGACATTGGCGGCAGCGAAGATGTAGGCGGCGAATTCCAGGGCACGGGGCGGAGGCGCGTTGCGGATCTGGGCCTGTGCAAGGGTCGGTGCGAGCAGGCCGGCCGCAAGGCACAGGCTGAGAACGGGTTTCAGGCGCATGGACGGCGTTTCCTCGGAAGCGTTCTTGGGGCGGCGCGGATTCTTACGTTCCGCTTATGCTGCCCATCCGAGATAGACCGCCGGGCCGTCCTGTCAAAGCGACCGTTTCACCGCGTCAACCGAGCGACCAGTCGATGGGGGAAAGGCCCCGGCCCGCCAGCCAGGCATTGGCCTCGTCGAAGGGCCGCGTGCCCGAGAAATCCCGCAGGCGGTTGAGGGGAGAGGGATGCCCGGTCTCGATCACCCCGCATCGTTCGCGGTCGATGAGGGCCGACCGCGCGCGGGCCTGCGCCCCCCAGAGCAGGAAGATCGCGGGCGTCGGACGGGCCGAGACGGCCTTCACGGCGTCGTCGGTGAGGGCGGACCAGCCGTAGCGCAGATGCGCGCCGGACTTGCCGGCCTCCACGGTGAGGGCCGAGTTCAGGAGCAGCACGCCCCGTCTCGCCCAGGGCGTGAGATCGCCGCTCGCCGTCGTGCCCGGCAGTTCAGCGAGGATCACCTTGAGGGAAGCGGGAAGCCGACGGGGACCGACATAGGAGAAGGCGAGGCCATTGGCATCGCCCGGCGTCGGGTAGGGGTCCTGCCCGAGGATGACGGCTTTCACCGCTTCCAGCGGCGTCAGCGTGAGGGCACGGAAGACCGCATCGGGGGAGGGCAGGACGCTCGCCCCTTGCGCAATCCGCTCGTCGACGCGCGCACAGACCGCATCCGCCGCCCCATTGGAGAAGAAGGGCAGCGTCAGCCAGGACGAGCCCGTGGCGCGGAACTCGTCGAGGGCCAGGCTCAGCGGGCCGGGCGCCGTCACCGGATCACGATCCGGCCGCCATCGGGGACGGAGAGCGGGTCATGCCGGGCGATATAGGCCATGACCTCGTTGGCGACGAGCTTGCCGTCCGTGGCGCCGATGAGGGTGCGCCCGTCGGCGAGGAGGCCGTAGCCGTTGCCGCCATCGTAGAGGAAATTGTTGGAGGCCACCGTATAGGTGCGCGTCTCGTCGAGGGGCTGTCCGTCCACGAGAATGGACTGAATCCGGTGTCCCGCATTCGCCCCCGGATCGACGGTGACGACGAGACCCGAGACCTGCGGGAAACGACCCGCCGGGCGGCCGAGATCGGCGAGGGCCGATTCCAGCAGGGTCCGCACCTGGGCGCCCGTCAGCGAGACCAGAACCGTGGAGTTGCCGAAGGGAAGCTCGGTGAGGATGTCGCGCCGGGTCAGCACGGTGCCGGCCGGATAGAGCCGGTTGCCGCGAATGCCGCCGCCATTGGTGATGGCGATCTCCGCCCCCGTGGCCGCGCGCAGCGCATCGCCGACGAGGTTGCCGAAACTGCCTTCGCGGAGGCGCACGGTCGAGATGCGGCTGTCGAGGGGCGCGCTGATCGTCCCCACCGGCACGTCGAGTTCCTTCGCCAGCCGCGCCTCGAGCCGCTGCGTCAGGGCGAGGGTCTCGGGGTCCGGCGTGACGTCGGCGGTATCGTGGATGCGGAAGGTCGGGTGCCAGGACAGGGTCCGGGTCTTGCCCGTTCCCTTCACCGTCACGGCGATGTCGATGGCGGTGACGTAGCGGGCGTCGAAACTCGATTCGGCCAGGAGGCTGCGACCGTCATACTGCACGATGAGGTCGTGGTCGTGGCCCGAGAGCAGGATGTCGACGATCCGCGCCGCCACGATCGCCTCGTCGGTGACGCGGGCCGTATGGCAGACGCCGACGATGAGCTCGGCCCCCTCGTCGCGAAGGGCCTGGGCCGCCGCGCGCAGCGTCTCGATCTCGGGACCGAAGACGAGATCGCCGGATTGCGATTTTTCCGGCGTGCTGGCGAGGGTGATGCCGACGAGGCCGACCCGGATTCCGCCGAGCGTCACCACCATCCTGTCGCGGAGGCCCGCGAGGGGCTTGCCGTCCGCACCGCGCAGGTTGGCGGCGAAGACCGGGAAGGCCGCCTCGCCCATGCGCTGGGCGAAGATGGTGGGGCCGAAATCGAATTCGTGGTTGCCCGGCACGAACACATCGGGCGGCGCGATGTTGAGAAGCTCGACGATATGCGCGCCGCGGTCGAACCCCGACATCAGCGAGGGGGAGAGGGTGTCACCGGCATGGGCGTAGAGCACCGGCACGCCGCGCGCCCGCTCGGACTTCACCACCGCGTTGAGCCGGGCGAAGCCGCCGCGACCGTCGACCTCGGACATCAGGTAGATGTCGTTGACGAGGAGGAGCGTGAAAGTCGGTTCGATCTCCCCGGCACCGGCGGGCGCGGCCAAACCTGCCGCGAGACCCGCCCCGAGACCGAGGCTCAGGGTCTGACGACGGGTAGGACGAGGCATCGCGACAGGTCTCCGAAGGGCCGGGCGATCGAGATTCCGGCTAGAGCCAGTGTGGACGCGATCGATGAAGCCGATGCAACATCGGCCCTCGCGTTCCGGCGTCAGGCCCGAACGCGGACCTCAGCGAGAGGCGAAACCGTCGCGCACCGCCTTGGCGTTGCGGCGGAGCATCGGCCAGATCCAGGCGCCGGAGACGAGATAGGCGGCGGCCGGCGTGCCCTTGAGCTCGACGACGAGACGCTCGGCGAGACCGGGATTGGCGAGTTCGCCCACGGGGGCGTCGGTCTTGCGGTAGACCACGGTGGTGTCCTCGCGCCAATATTCGGGATGCGGGACGAGGCCGGCCCGGCGGGCGTTGAGGTCGAAGGTCTCGCGCACGAAGCCGTGGACATGGGCGAAGTGGAAACGCTCGTGGGGCGGCTTGCCGGTGGCGGCCATGTTGGGCACCGCCGCGTAGATGACGCCGTCGGGCTTCAGCCAGCGCGACAGGCGCTCCATCACCACGGCCGGATCGCGCAGGTGTTCGAACACGTGATGGGTCGAGATCACGTCGAAATGCCCGGCGGGGAAGCGTCCGTCGTCGGCGTCGTCCAGAACCTCGACCTTGTGATGCTCGCGGGCATAGGCGGCATAGTCGCGGCCGGGCTCGATGCCGATGGCCTCGCAGCCCTTGGCGCGGGCCGCGGCCAGGAACTCACCCGAGCCCGAGCCGAAATCGAGAACCCGCGCGCCGGGCTTCAGCTTCGGCGCCAGCAGGTCGGCGCGGAAGGTCGCCTCGCGGGCCGAGCGGTTCAGGTGGTGGCGCGGCGGTCCGCCGGCGAAGGCGAGCTGGTAATCGGCCCGGTAGGCATGGGCGTAATAATGCGCCAGTTCGTCCGGCGTTGGCATCGGGTCGGTGCGAATCAGGCCGCACTGCACGCAGGCGACGGATTTCAGCGTTTTCAGCCGCCGGTCGGTCTCGGCCACCGTCACCGTCTCGGCCGATCCGCACAGATTGCAGACCGTCGGTCCCCCCTTATAGGGGTAGCCGATGAACGGCATGAAGTGGTTGAAGAAGTACCGGGGAGACGGCATGTCGCGCCTTCATTGACGAGATGGTCGCTGGCAGGTCTCGTGCTCTAGATAGATATGCTGCGCCAGACAACTGCGCCACGAAGACCGCTTTGACAAACCGCGCCCTGCCGGGGCGCTCGGGAACCCGATGAACGAACGCGTCGAACCGACGTCCCTCAAGGACATCAAGCCGTTGCAGACCAACTCCTCCGCGACCGCCAGCCTGCCCTCCGACCACCCGCCCGTGCGCTGGGGCCGGGTCGGCGTGCTCCTGATGAACCTCGGCACGCCGGAGGGCACGAGCTATTGGCCCATGCGCCGCTATCTCAAGGAGTTCCTGTCCGACCGGCGCGTCATCGAGGTGCCGCGTCTGATCTGGTGGCCTATCCTCAACCTCATCATCCTCACGAAGCGTCCCGGCCCGAAGGGTCGGGATTATGCCAGCGTGTGGAACAACGAGCGCAACGAGGGTCCGCTCAAGACCATCACCCGCGGGCAGTCCGAGCGACTGCAGGCGGCGATGGGTGATTCGGTGGTGGTCGACTGGGCCATGCGCTACGGCAAGCCGGAAGTGTCCCTGCGCATCCAGGCGCTGCTCGACCAGGGCTGCGACCGCATCCTGCTGGTGCCGCTCTACCCGCAATATGCCGCCGCCACCTCGGCCACGGCCTGCGACCAGGCCTTCAAGGCGCTGATGCAGATGCGCTGGCAGCCGACCGTCCGAGTCTCGGCGCCGTATCACGACGACCCCGTCTATATCGAGGCCATGGCCACCTCGATCCGCGAGGGCCTCGCCAAGCTCGATTTCGAGCCGGAGGTGATCCTCACCTCGTTCCACGGGGTGCCGAAGAGCTACCTCCTCAAGGGCGATCCCTACCATTGCCAGTGCGTGAAGACGGGCCGCCTCATCCGCGAGGCCCTGGGCTTCTCGACGGAACGGATGCGCACGACCTTCCAGTCGCGCTTCGGCAACGAGGAATGGCTCAAGCCCTATACCGACGAGACCGTGCAGACCCTCGCCAAATCCGGCGTGAAGCGCATGGCCATCGTGGCGCCGGGCTTCACCGCCGACTGCCTCGAGACCCTGGAGGAGCTCGACGGCGAGAACCGCCATTATTTCGAGGACAATGGCGGCGAGCGCTTCGCCTACATCCCCTGCCTCAACGACAGCGATCTCGGGATGAAGGTGATCGAGAACGTGGTCCGCCGCGAGCTTCAGGGCTGGCTCTGAAAAGCCGCAGGATCCGTTCGTCGAGAGCGGATGCGGTTGATGGTCGCCAAGACCGGACGCGGTTGATAAAGGACGCGGCATCAGGCGGCGGGTGAACCATGACGAGACCGGAGGCAGTCGATCCGATCGACACCGTGCGAGCGGATGAGGGAACGCGGCTCCTCGCGCATTTCTCGCAAGGCGGCTACGGCCCGGTGACGCCCGCCGTGCTGCAGCCGGTGGAGCCGTTCCTCGAACTCTCCGGCGAGGACATCCGCCGTCGCATCTTCGTGACGCAGGACGCGGCGGGCGCGGAACTCTGCCTGCGGCCGGAATTCACCATTCCGGTCTGCCGCCAGCATCTGGCGCGGGGCGTGGGCGCCACCGCCGATTACAGCTATCTCGGCCCGGTCTTCCGGCTCGGTTCCGGCGAGGCGGAGGAGTTCCTCCAGGCCGGCATCGAATCCATCGGCCGCACCGACATCCCGGCGGCGGACGCCGAAGTGCTCGGCCTCGCCCTCGAAGGCCTCGACCTGCTCGGAGCCGGTGAGGTCTCGGTGAGGCTCGGCGACATGGGCGTCATCGACGCGCTGCTCGACGGGCTCGGCGTGCCGCCCGCCGCCAAGCGGCGGACGTTGCGGGCCCTCGCGGCGGGCCGCTCGCTGGACGACGTCACCACCG
Source organism: Methylobacterium sp. Leaf85 (assembly GCF_001422125.1). NCBI lineage: Bacteria > Pseudomonadati > Pseudomonadota > Alphaproteobacteria > Hyphomicrobiales > Methylobacteriaceae > Methylobacterium > Methylobacterium sp. Leaf85. The sequence continues at coordinate 349,685 of NZ_LMME01000032.1, forward strand.
TCGCGAGCGTGGAAGACCCGCATGTCGGGTTGCTGGCGGCGATCCAGGGCCAGGATCCCAAAGGCGTGCGCGCCTTCGTCGAGGACGTGTTGTCCATCGCCGGCATCTCCCGCGTGGGCGGACGCAGCGCCGGCGAGATCGCGGAACGCTTCCTCGCCAAGGCCTCGGCACGGGCCAATGGCGGCGCCGGGCTCAACGCCGAGAACCGCGCCGTCGTCGAGCGCTACCGCGCCATTTCGGGCGATCCGGATCAGGCCGCCAACTCCATGCGGGAGCTCGCCGCCTCGGCGGGCATCACCTACGCGCCGCTGGAGGCCGCCCTCTCCCTGTTCGAGGAGCGGACCGGCTTCATCGCCGCGCGCGGTCTCGACGTGGAGCGGTTCCGGTTTTCAGGCAGTTTTGCCCGCAACCTCGATTATTATACCGGCTTCATCTTCGAGGTGACGCGGGGGCAGGGGACAGCTCCCCTCGTCGGCGGCGGCCGCTACGACGGCCTGCTCCAGCATCTGGGCAGTCCCACGCCGATCCCGGCCGTGGGCTGCGCCGTCTGGCTGTCCCGTGTCCTCACGTCGGAAGGATCGTCCCGTGGCTGAGACCGTTCCGACTTCCCAGGCTTCGCAAGGCGCGGTCGACGGCCCCCTCGTCCTCGCCGTCCCGTCGAAAGGCCGCCTGCAGGAGAACGCCTCCGCGTTTTTCGCGCGGGCGGGATTGAAACTCGCCCAAGGGGCGGGCGCCCGCGACTATCGCGGCAAGCTCGTCGGCGTGCCGGATGTGGAGGTGCGCTACCTCTCGGCTTCCGAGATCGCCAACCAGCTCGCCAGCGGCAGCGCCCATCTCGGCGTCACCGGTGAGGATCTGATCCGCGAGAGCCTTCCCGACGCGCGGGGCCAGGTCGAGTTGCTGACGCCGCTCGGCTTCGGGCAGGCCACCGTCGTCGTCGCGGTGCCGCAGGCCTGGATCGACGTCCGCGCCATGACCGATCTCGACGAGGTCGCGGCCGAACTCCGCATCCGCCACGGGCGCCGCCTGCGCATCGCCACGAAATACGTGAACCTGACCCGGCGCTTCTTCGCCGAGCACGGCGTCGCCGATTACCGCATCGTGGAGAGCCTCGGCGCCACGGAAGGTGCGCCCGCCTCGGGCTCGGCGGAGATCATCGTCGACATCACCACCACGGGGGCGACGCTCGCCGCCAACGCCCTCAAGATCCTCGACGACGGCATCATCCTGCGCTCGGAGGCCAATCTCGTCGCCTCGCTGACGGCGCCCTGGGGCCAAAGCCAGAAGAAGGCGTTGCGCACCGTGCTCGGTCGGATCGCGGCGGAGGAGCGCGCGCGCCTCACCCGCGAGATCCGTGCGGCGATGCCGGCCGACGGCGATCTCGATCTCGCCGGGATCAGCGCCCTGCACGATGCGCAGTTGCCCTACGGCGTGCCGGAAAACCGGAGCGCCGAGATCGTGCTGCACTGCCCGGTGGACGCCACGTTCGACCTCGTGGACGATCTCGTGAAATCGGGAGCGAGCGCGGTCAGCGTCAGGCGGATCGACTACGCTTTCGGCCCGGACAACCCGCTGATCGACCGCCTGCTCACGCGGCTGGGCTGAGGCCCGGCCGACGACGACACCAGGAGGGATCCGGGTTCGGCTCCGCTGAAGGCGGTCATTGGCCGTTGTCGGCGAGCCATTCGTCATGGTCACGGCGCTGGCCCGTATCCGCCCAGGCCTGCAACGAGGGGTAGAGGACGGTTTCCGGCCAGCGCGGGTCGAGCTCCGGCGCCTGTTTCCATGTCAGGTGAACCTGCGCGACCCTTCCGTCCTGCATCTGAAAAAGGGCGTCGTCCCGATCGTATCGACGGGCGATCAAGGTGACCGCCAGGCCGTGGAGGACGTGCCCCGGCACGACCTCCTTGCGGAGTTCGGCTTCCCAGCCCCGGCCGAAGGCGGAGGGGTCATCCGTTCGTACCGGTTCCACCGACTCCCACGGCTCCAGCCATTCCACTCGGTGTCTCTCACGAAGCTCTTGCTGCGCCGTCATGCCGTGGGCGAGCACTGACCGGGACCGGGAGTGTTGGGCGGCATTCTAAAGCGGCCCCTGCTTGGCGAACTCCGAAAAGACGCCGCGCAGGGTCTTCAGGCGGGCCTCGTAGGCCTTGGTTAGGCACGTGACGTCCGCCGCGCAGCTGTGCCGTTCCTGCAGCCAGGCTTCCTGGTCGTCGCGCAGCTTGGCGTTGCCGCCCATGGGCAGGAGCCCGCGCAGGATCTCGAACCGGACCGCCATCTCCACGTCGAGGTCGTTGAGGGAGAGATGGCCGCAGATCGCCTTCTCGTCGGGCGTTTCCGCCTTCTCGCACGGGAAGCTCGCGGCCTCGGCGCCGGATGCGGCCAGTATCATCGCGGCGGCACCCCACCAGACCCGGAAGCGATGCGATGCGATCATGACCCGAATCCCGGCTTGACGATGACGAGGATGACGATGGCCACCATGAGGAGCGTCGGAACCTCGTTGACCATTCGGTAGAAACGGTGATTCCGCGCGTTCCGGTCGGCCGCGAAATCCTTGACCATCCGCGAGAACCAGCCGTGGCAGCCGCTCATGGCGAGCACCAGGGCGAACTTCGCCTGCATCCAGCCCGATGCGTAGAACCCGCTCTGCCAGACGAGGAACAGGCCGAGCAGCCAGGTGACGATCATGGCCGGATTCATGATCGCCTTCATCAGGCGGCGTTCCATGACCTTGAACGTCTCGGACTGGGCCGAGGAGGCCGGCCCCTTGGGCAGGGACGCGTGGTAGACGAAGAGGCGCGGCAGGTAGAGCAGCCCCGCCATCCAGGAGATGACGGCGATGACGTGGATCGCCTTGATCCAAGGATAGAGCGTGTCGGCCATGGTCCGAGGTCAGCGCCGCAATCTGGCGAGCATCCGCTCCACATGGGCGATCGGCGTCTGTGGGGTGATGCCGTGGCCGAGGTTGAAGATGTGCGGCAGCCCTTCCGTCGCCTCGAGCACCCCGTCCACGGCCGCGTCGAGGGCCTCACCGCCCTCGATCAGCGTTTCGGGGTGGATGTTGCCCTGAGTCACCGTGCGCGGCGTGACGGCACCGCGCAGGGCCTTTAGGTCGACGCTCCAATCGACCCCGACGGCGTCCGCGCCAGTCTCCGCCATCACGCGGGCATGGCCTTCGAGGCCCGAGCCCCGGGCGAAGACGATGATCTTCGCGCCCGGCACACGTGCTCTGACCCCATCGACGATGCGGGCGATGGGAGCAAAACTCCAATGCTGGAGGGCGTCCGCCGTGGCGCCCGGCGCCCGCGGCAGCGAGCCCGCATGGGATTCGAAGATCTGGACCGCATCGGCGCCGGCTTCGAGCTGGCGCGACAGGTACTCGATCTGCACCGAGACAAGGCGGTCGATCAGTGCTTCAACCAGGGCGGTCTCGGTATCGGCGAGCGCGCGGGCGGGAGCGAGATCAGGCGTGCCGCGTCCGCCGATCATGTAGCTCGCCACCGTCCAGGGACCGCCGCAGAACCCGAGAAGCGTCGTCTCGGCCGGCAATTCGGAGCGCAGGCGCCGGACGGTCTCGAAGACCGGCTCCAGGTGCTGGAAGATGCTCGGATCGTCGGCCTGTTTCAGGCGGGCGAATTCGTCCCGGCCATGGACCGGGTCGAGACGCGGGCCTTCTCCTTCGACGAAGCGGACATTCTGCCCGAGGGCGTCCGGCACGACGAGGATGTCGGAGAAGAGGATCGCCGCGTCGAAGCCGAACCGCCGGATCGGCTGCAGGGTCACCTCGGTGGCGAAATCCGGATTGTAGCAGAGGTCGAGGAACGAGCCGGCCTTCGCCCTGACCTCGCGATATTCCGGAAGGTAGCGCCCGGCCTGCCGCATCATCCAAGCGGGAGGGATCCGGGACGGTTTGCCGTCGAGAACCTGAAGCAGCGCACGATCGGTGCCGTCACGTCGAGTCATCCGCGTATCCGCCCGGTCCATTTTGATGGGAAGGTACCCTCCCCTTGGAACAGAGCTATGACCTCCCTGCCCCGTCTCGGGAAGATGTTTTGCCGAGGGACGTTGTTTTACCGCAGGACGTCCCCGCTTCTCCGATGCCCACTTCCGAAAGCCCTCTTCCCTGCGAGAGCCTCTGGAGGTGGCCGAAAATCCCTGTCCCCGTCCCGTCTATCTAATAAGAAAAGAGAGATTCTAGGACTCTGTTTTTTCTTTTAGACGGGGGATGACGGGACCGCGAACTTGTCCACACCCCATCCCCGCGCGACCGCCGTTAACGGGGCTTTAACGGGTTCGCGCTAACTTTCGAGAACGGGAAGTCTAATCAGCGACTTGCGCGCCGTGATGGGTCCCCCGTGCCCGAACCCTCCCTGAATCTCCCAAATCGGGATCGGGGCGAGGGTCGTCGTTCTGCATGTTGACGCGAGAGTCGACAACGCGGGGGAAGGTTCCGCCCCCGGCCCGGACAGGGGTGCTTTATCCCCACCTGTCGACTCCGGCCGTCAGGTGTGGTGGATAACCCGGAGATCCCTTACGCCCGTCCGCCGGCCTGGGATGGGAATTTCCGATGAGTCGCAGCTACTTCCACCTCCATCTCGTGTCGGATTCCACCGGCGAGACCCTCATCAATGTGGGTCGCGCCGCCGCCGCCCAGTACGAGGGCGTCTCGGCCATCGAGCATGTCTATCCGCTGGTGCGATCCTCGGCCCAGCTCGAACGGGTGATCTCCGAGATCGAGGCGGCGCCGGGCCTCGTCCTCTACACCCTCGTCGGGCACGACCTCACCGAGCGGCTGGAGGCGGCCTGCCGCGAGACCGGATCGCCCTGCCTCTCCGTGCTCCAGCCGGTCCACGCCCTGCTGCAATCCTATCTCGGCGCGGAGACGACGGCCCGGCCGGGGGCGCAGCACATGCTGAACGCCGAGTATTTCAAGCGCATCGACGCGATGAACTTCACCCTCGCCCATGACGACGGCAACCTGCCCTTCGACATCGACGAATCCGACGTGATCCTCGTGGGCGTCAGCCGCACCTCGAAGACCCCGACGGCGATCTATCTGGCCAATCGCGGGCTGAAGACCGCGAATTTCCCCCTCGTGCCGGGTATGCCGGTGCCGCCCAATCTCGAGAATGCCCGCAAGCCCCTCGTGGTCGGCCTCCTCGCGTCTGCGGAGCGGATCGTGCAGATCCGGCAGAACCGCCTGCTGAGCCTGAAGGCCGACGACACCTCCCTCTATGTCGATCGCGACGCCGTCGCCGACGAGATCGCCGCCTGCCGCAAACTCTGCAACCGACACCGCTGGCCGACCATCGACGTCACGAGGCGGTCCATCGAGGAGACCGCCGCCGCGATCCTCGATCTCCATCGCGAGCACCGGCTCAAGTTCCTCGTGGCGTGAAACGCGAAGCGAGATCCGTCATGACCCGTCTCTGGCTGCCCGAACGGCCGCTCGTCCTCGCCTCCGGTTCGCCGACGCGCAGGCATCTCCTCGAAGCCGCCGGCCTCGACGTGGAGGTCGTGGTCCCGAATGTCGACGAGCGCGGCATCGAGGCCGATTCAGGCCCCCTCGCTCCCGCCGATCTCGCCCGCCGGCTGGCCCTGGCCAAGGCACGGGCGGTCGCGGGAAAGGCCCAAGACAGGATCGTCCTGGCCGCCGACCAGGTTCTCGCCTGCGAGGGGGAGGTGTTTCACAAATCCGCCTCCCTCGACGCGGCGAAACATCAGCTGAGCCGGCTATCCAACAGGACCCATTCCCTGCATTCCGCCGCCGCCCTCATCGTACCGGGACGGGAGCCGGATCTCCTCCACGACGAGGCCCGTCTGACCATGCGGGACCTGAGCGCGTCCGCCATCGACACCTATCTGGCGATCGCCGGGCATGAGCGTGTTACCGGCACGGTGGGGGGATACCAGCTGGAAGGCCTCGGCATCCATCTGTTCGCGGACATCGAGGGCGCCCATGCCACGATCCTCGGCCTCCCGCTGACCGGATTGCTCGACCGGTTGCGCAGCCATGGCTGCCTTGCTTTCTGATCCCGAACGCCGCGCGAGACCCCTTCATGATCAAAGCCTTCGTCGTCGGTCATCCGATCGCCCATTCTCGGTCGCCGATGATCCACGGACACTGGCTCTCGACCCTTGGGCTCGACGGGTCCTATGAGCGGATCGACGTGGCGCCGGAGGATTTCGAGGCCTTCCTGCGCAGCCTGAAGGCTGCCGGGTTCGCCGGCGGAAACGTGACCCTGCCGCACAAGGAAGCCGCCTTCGCCGGGGCCGAGGTGCTGACGGAGGCGGCCAGGCGGATCGGCGCGGTCAACACGCTCTCCTTCGACGGGCAGGGACGTCTCGTCGGCGACAACACCGATGCCGCCGGCTTCACCGCTCATCTCGACGAGACCCTCGGGGCGGACTGGCTCGGCGCCGATGCGCGAGACGTCGTGATCCTCGGAGCGGGAGGAGCGGCACGGGCCGTCGTCGCGGGCCTTCTCGACGGTCCGGCGAACCGCATCCGGGTTGCCAACCGCACGCGCTCGCGGTCCGAGGCCATTGTGGAGCTCGACCCGTCCCGCGTCGAGGCCATCGACTGGGACGGGCTTGACGACGCCCTTCATGGCGCACGGCTTCTCGTCAACACCACCTCCCTCGGTATGACCGGCAAGCCGCCCCTCGACATCAAGCTGGATCGTTTGCCGGCTGAATGTGCCGTGGCCGACATCGTCTATTCGCCTCTGGAGACCCCGCTTCTGGCGGCAGCTGCGGTGCGAGGGCATCGTGTGGTCGACGGGCTCGGCATGCTGCTGCATCAGGCCGTGCCGGGTTTCGAGCGCTGGTTCGGGACCCGTCCGGTGGTCACACCGGAACTGCGTGCCCTCATCGTCGCCGATCTGGTCGCGAAGCGATGACCCGGCCGTTCATCCTCGGCCTCACCGGCTCCATCGGCATGGGGAAATCGACCACTGCCTCCCTATTCGCCCGGCGCGGCGTCCCGATCCATGACGCGGATGCGGCGGTGCGGCGTCTCTACGCGGCGGGGGGAGCGGGTGCGCACCTCATCGCGGGCCTGTTCCCCGACGCCATCGCGGAGGACGGCTCCGTCGACCGCGCGCGCCTGCGGGACCAGGTGCTCGGCCGGCCCGATTCTCTCGCCCGGCTGGAAGCCGCGATCCATCCCCTCGTCCGAGGGGAGGAACAGCGCTTCCTCGAGGAGCACGGCGACGCCTCCCTGGTGATCCTCGACATCCCCCTCCTGTTCGAGACCGGTGGGGAAGACAGATGCGATGCGGTTCTGGTGGTGACGGCCGATCCCGAGGTTCAGCGGCAGCGTGTGCTGGCTCGCCCCGGCATGTCCGAGGCGGCGTTCGCCGCGATCCTCGCCAAGCAGTTGCCCGATGCCGACAAGCGCGCCCGGGCAGACTTCCTCATCGATACCGGGCTTGGCCTTGCTGATGCCGAAAATCAGGTCGACGCTCTCATCCAACGCCTCGTCGGCGCAGGTACGGCCTGACCGCTTGCTTCGTATTCCCTCGAATGGACCGCACCATGCTCCGTGAGATCGTCCTCGACACCGAGACCACCGGGACGGATGCCAAGAACGGGGACCGGCTGATCGAGATCGGCTGCGTCGAGCTCATCAACCACATCCAGACGGGGGTGACCTTCCACCGCTACGTCAATCCGACACGGCCGGTCTCGCAGGGCGCGTTCGGCGTCCACGGTCTCTCCGACGCGTTCCTGGCCGACAAACCCGTCTTCTCGGCGATCGTGGACGATTTCGTCGCCTTCTGCGGCGATTCCCCCCTCGTGATCCACAACGCGCCCTTCGATGTGGGCTTCCTCAACATGGAGTTCGCCCGGCTCGGCGACAGCGGGCCGCCGCAGATCGACCTGGGGGCGGTGGTCGACACCCTGCAGATGGCGCGGCGCAAGCATACCGGAGCCTCCAACAGCCTCGATGCGCTTTGCGTCCGCTACGGGATCGATACGACGCGGCGGACCAAACACGGGGCGCTCCTCGACGCCCAGATCCTGGCCGAGGTCTATATCGAACTCCTCGGCGGCAAGCAGACGAGCCTCGGCCTCGCCATGGTCGAGACCACGGAGCCGGCCCGGGCCATCGCCTCGGGCGACGGACCCATCGCCGTGGAACCGCGCCGATTGCGCAACCGTTTGGACCCCTTGGAAGTGCGCCAGCACGCGGCTTTCGTCGCTACCCTCGGTTCCAGCCCGATCTGGCGCGACTACGTCAGCGAGAACGACGGTGAGTGAAACCCGTTAGGTGCAATGCAATAAAAGACATATTGCAATGCAATAGAACCAGCCTACATCTTTGCACATCGAGTCGGCGCGGAGGCGAATCAAGCCCATCGTCGATGCGGGATGTCTGTGTATCCAGCATCGATCGGATCCGTCGTCCACTCTCCCAGCACCCAAGAAAGCGATCATGCGATGGCTGATCACCCGAACCGGACGCGTATGGACGATCTCGTCGAAGCGACCAAACTGACGGGGGCAGGACGCCTGCAGGAAGCAGCCGATCTCATCCAACGCGGCCTCTTCGGCCGGCACGATGCCGAGACGTCGGGACAGATGGTCCAGGTCGGAGGCGGCGAGGCCGCAAAGCCCGGCCATCCGAAGGCCGGCTCGATGACGGAGGGCCTGCAGGACCATCTGCGCGAGGCTTTGGATCAGGTGGCGCGGAAGTTCGGGTTGTCGTCGCCATCCGGGCAGGCGGGTCAGGGCGTGGTCGCGCCGGGATCGGCGCCGTCGGGATTCTCCGGGTTCGATCCCACCAACCTGTTCCGGGACGGCAAGGTCCCGGCTCCTCCCGCCGGCGAGGGGACTTTCACCGAGCATGCGTTCGCCAACGATGCGGGCGCACGCGACTACAAGCTTTACGTTCCGAGCAGGACGGTTGCCCAGCCTCCCCTCCTCGTCATGCTCCACGGCTGTACCCAGTCGCCGGACGATTTCGCGGCCGGCACCGGCATGAACCGTCTGGCCGAGACGGAGGGATTCCTCGTCGTCTATCCCGCCCAGAGCATGAGGGCGCACGGCCAGCGGTGCTGGAACTGGTACCAGCCCGGGGACCAGGAACGCGGTTCCGGTGAGGCCGAGATCATCGCGGGTCTCACCCGCGCGGTGATGAGCCAGTACAAGGTCGATGCGCGCAGGGTGTATATTGCAGGCCTCTCGGCCGGTGGCGCCGCCGCCGCCAACATCGCCCTGGCCTATCCCGACCTCTATGCCGCCGTCGGCGTGCATTCGGGTCTCGCCGCGGGTTGCGCCGGTGACATCTCCTCGGCACTGACGACCATGCGTCTCGGGCCGTCGGGGTCCGTAGTGGTCCCGCCGGCGGAGACCGCGCGGGTGCCGACCATCATGGTCCATGGCGAGAGTGACGGCACCGTCCATCCGCGCAACGGCGATCATGTTCTCATCCAGGCCGGCGTCGAGGCCCTGCAGCCGTCCGTATCGGATGGAACCGGCCCCGGCGGCCTGGCCTATATCCGCACGCGCTATGCCGACGCGTCCGATCGGGTCGTGGTGGAAAGCTGGTTGGTGCGCGGCCTCGGCCATTCCTGGTCGGGTGGCGACCCGGCGGGCAGCTACACCGATCCGCGCGGCCCGGATGCGTCACGGGCGATGGTCGACTTCTTCATGGCTCACCGTCTGGACCGGCCGCGCCACTGACCCTCCGGTCCCGTCAAACGGCGACGTTGTCGATGAGCCGCGTCGAGCCGAGATAGGCGGCGACCAGGATGCGGGTCGGTCCCGTGGCGTGTTCCACCGGGGCCAGCGTGTCCGCATCGCACACGCTGAGATACTGGACCGTGCTGAACCCGGCCTCGATCAGCCGTTCGGTCGAGGCGGAGACGAGCGCCGAGGCCGCGTTTCCCGCTCTCAACCCTTCGGCGATGGTCACCAGCTCGCGGTGGAGAAGGGGTGCGATCCGCCGCTCGTCCGCATCGAGGTAGCGGTTGCGCGAGGAGAGGGCGAGGCCGTCCTCCTCCCGCAGCGTCGGCACGCCGCCGATGGCGACGGGGATGTCGAGGTCGCGCACCGCGCGGCGGATGACCTGCAATTGCTGGAAGTCCTTCTCGCCGAACAGGGCGGTATCGGGCTGGACCTGATTGACGAGCTTCGTCACCACCGTGGCGACGCCGGAGAAATGGCCCGGCCGAAAAGCGCCGCACAAGCCCTCGCTGATGCCCGCCACCGTGAGGCTGGTGGAGAAATCCGCCGGATACATCGTCTCCACGGTGGGACAGTAGGCGGCATCGACGCCCGCCTCCGACAGGAGCGCGAGATCGGCCTCGGTGTCGCGCGGATAGCGCGAGAAATCCTCGCTCGGCCCGAACTGCGTCGGGTTGACGAAGATGCTGACGACGACCCGCTCCCCCAGTTCCCGCGCCCGGCTCACGAGGGAGAGGTGACCCTGGTGCAGGGCACCCATGGTGGGCACGAGGACGACACGGTCGCCCGCCGCCTTCCAGGCGCGGATGCAGGCCCGAATGGGATCCACCGCGTCGAACCGGACCGGGGTGACGGGCGAGGCTTGGCTGCTCATCGGGGCTCTTCGGCAGGGCTCTGAGGGACGTCGATAGGCCTTCGACTATCCCAACTCGGCGCCGGAAAGCCAGATGCCGCGAGCGGCAGAGGTCAGTTGCAATAGGGCAGCAGGGACCGGCCGAAGGGATCGTCCACGCCCAGCGCCGGCTTGAAGCCGTAATAGCTCGGTTTCCCGAGCCCGTAGGTCGATCCGACATAGCTCGGATCGTCCGGCGCGTCGGTGGGGATGGGCACGCTTCTCGGGATGCAGGCGACCCGTCGGGGTCTCGCACGCTCCCGTCGCGGCGTGCTGTCCTCGTCCGCGCGTGGGAAGTAACGCGGCGGCGGCTCGGCTCCCGGGACAGGGCGGTTGGCCTCCACGCCGTAGGGGGTGGACCAGCGCTCCCGCGCGTCGGCGGCCCGGGCCGGGCCGCACAAGACGGACGCGACGAGGCCTGTCACGACGAAACTCGCCGCGATCAGTACCCTCGCGGCATGGCCTCCTGCTGTCTCGCGCCCTCGGCTCATGTCATCCCGCTGCGTGCTCCCGTTGCCGGAAGCCCTGTCGACAGGCGTTCACCGCCCAACTCACCGTCCCTGGACGAGGCTCGAAATTCTCAGAACAGGGTGAATGAAAGGTTACCGCCGCAAAGCCCGACCATCGAGATCCGCCAACCGGGTGACCGGCTCGGCGGAAGGCCTGTCGATCTTGAACGGCTTCGACAGGTTGCCGGCTAAAAGAACGAGGTCCGGCTTCGCTTCCTCGGCTCGGCCATAGAGCGACGCGTCGAGGGCCGAGAGCGCCTCGGCGATGACGGGAGTGGAGCGCCAGAGGCGCGCGAGTTCGGGTTCGCGCTCGAAGACCGGGTCGAGGGCGGCGCGGAAACCCAGTCCGTCGCCGGCCTCCGCGTGGCGTGTGAGCTCGCGGCGTGTCGCACGGTCGAGGCGCAGGGTCCGCGAGCGTCTCGGAATGCCAAAGCCGATGAGGGCGAGGCCGAACCCGAAAGCGCCCACGGCCGCAGCCGCGACCAGCATCGGCGAGGCCGGAGCGACGGGTTTGGCGTCCTCGTCCCGATCGGGCAGGCCGCCACCGATCTGGCGGGCCGGGATTTCCGCTTCGCGCAGGGTCCGCGAGACGGTGTCGAACCAGGAAATGGTGATGGCATCGAGCGGGACGATCTCGGTGACGGCGGGGCGCACGTCCCATTGATAGGTCGCCCGCGCCACCGGCCCCGTCGGCGTGATGATCGTCTCGCGGGTCACGGGACCGGCGAAGGTGAGGATGCCGCGTGTGCGCATCACTGGCCGCGGTGGCAGCCCTTCGGCCACCAGCCCCTGCGCCTCCAGGGTGACGATGCGTCTCGTGGTCTCGCCGATCTTCACCGTTTCGGGGTCGGGGCTCCAGGAATCGGTGATGGTCACGTCCCGCGCCGGCAGCCACCACGGCTCCTTTACGTCCGGACCGCCCACCGGTTTCGTCCAGGTGGCGACGGGCAGCGAGACCGGGACGGAGGGAACGTCCACCACCTTGCGGGTGCCGCCATCGTTGATGGTGAGGCGGTGGATGAACGGGTCGATGGTGAAGTCGCCCGGATGGTGCGGGAAGATCGCGATGGTGCGGTCGAAGGCCACCGCCACCTGTCCGTCCGGCAGGCGGGTCTTCGACCAAGTGTCGCGACCGAGTTGGGTCCAGCTGAAATTCGCCAGCGACGGCTGGACCACCTCCTCCAGCAGGATTGCCTGCCGGTAGACGCCGCGAATGTGGAGCAGCACCATCTCTCGCGAAAAGGGCGCCGCGTTGCCGTTGAGCTCCGGCGTCACCGTCAGGGTGAGGTCGCCGGGGGAGATTTCGGCATGGGCCGGAGCGGCGAGGAGCAGGAACGCGCCGAGCATGAGGATGCCGCGCCGGGCGTGATCCCTTCCCCCTTTGTGGGCTGGAAGGTCATGATCGGACAGCGTGAGACGTTCTCCTCTCCCCGCACGCGGTGAGAGGGCCGCGACGACCCCGTCGTCGTCGCGGCGAGGCGGCAGCCGAGGGTGAGGGGGCTCGTCCGAAGGAGTCGCTTTCGGACGAGCCCCCTCACCCTCGCTCCGGCTTTCGCCTCCGCTTACCGAAGGCACGACGAGGTGCCTTCGGCCCTCTCCCCGCGAGCGGGGAGAGGGGGGATACACCGGCATCTCTCCGCTAAAGCTCACCATGGGTTGCTTCCCGCCGGGACCGCCGTGCCCGCTTCCACACGCACCGCCTGCTCGGCTTTCAGGCGCAGCTTGAGATACCGGCCCGGATCGTCGGGCAGGGTCTGGAGCCAGAGGCGGTCGGGGCGGATTTCGTGCGCCTCGAAACTCTTCGTCACGCGCCGCACCTCGCGTTCCGGAGCGGCGGCGACCATGGCGGAACCGGCGCCCGTGCGTCCACGACCGGCGGCATCGCTGGCCGAGCCCCTCGCTTCCCCTTTGCCGGAATCGACCGATTGCTGCTCGGCCTTGCCGCGCCGCGCCACCTTGCTGTTGCCCGGCGTCGAGGAGGAGGTGCCCCCCTCCTTGTTGCCGGCCAGTCCCTCACCGACGGAGGAGGCCTTCATGTCGTCGTTCGGGTCCTGGTTCGAGGTCTTGTTGTAGCGCGAGCCCACCGTCGCCGTGGCATTGGCGAGGCCGCCGCCCTTGCCCGGATCGCCCGGCCCCTCGGCGACGAGACGCGCGACGAGGGAGCGGTTGGCCTGCGCATCCGCATCGCGCGGGTTGTATTGCAGAGCGACGTCGTAGGCGTCGATGGCGCCCTGGTAGTCGCCGGAACGCGCGAGCGCATTGGCGAGATTGTAGGCGTTGCGCCGACCGCCGTTCCGGAAGATGGCGATGGCCTCCTCGTAGCGACCCGCCTCGTAGAGCGCGGGGCCGCGCCAGGCCGGATCGGCAAGGATGGTGACGGCGGCACCGGGCAGGCCGAGGCTCATCAGGCTGCGACCGAGCGTCGTGCGCGGCTCGGAGACCAGGGTGAGGCCGAGAATGCCGGCTCCCGCCAGCGCGATGCCGGCGATCCTCGCCCAGCCGGTCCAATGCCGGGGGAGAGGAAGACGATCGGACAGGGAGAGACGCGCCGTGCTCATCAGGCGCTCCTGCGGAACAGGACGAGGGCGGGAAACAGGGCGAGCAGGATCAGCCAGCGTCCGAGATCGGCGAAGGCGAGCACGGTGTAGCCGCCCGCCGCCAGATGCTGCGCCGTGCTGGCACCCACGATGTCGAGGAGGGCGGCGGGCCTGTCGAGATCGACGGTCACGCCATTGCCCGCGCCGGTGACGCGGTCGAGAGCTGTCCGGTCGGGTTTCGGCGAACCGTCCGGCAGGGCCTTGGTGGCCGGCACGAACACCGCATGGAGGTGCCAGCCCTTGGTCCGGATCGCAGTGGCTTCGCGCAGGGCCGCATCGCCGATCCCGTCGCCATCGGTGACGAGGACCACGTCCCCGGCGATGACCCCAGCTTCTTCCAGGGTCCGGCGCGCGATGGCGAGGCCGCGCTCCGGATGGGTGCCGCGATCGGGCACGGTGTCGCCGTCGAGGGCGAAGAGGACGAGGCTGAGGGCGTCGCGGTCCGTGGTCGGCGGGGCGGCGAGATAGGCGTCGCCGGCATAGACCACCACGGCGACGCTGCGGGTGCTCGCTGCCTGGGCCACGCTGTCGGCGATCTGGCGGACCTCCTTGAGATGACCGCCCTCGGCCACGGAGCGCGAGAGATCGATGACGACCACCGTCGCATCGAGGTTGCGGAAGGTGGCCGCATCGGGACGCTCGATGGCCGGCCCGGTGAGGGCGAGGGCGATGATCCCGGCCGCGATGGCGGCGGCGAGGTTGGCTTGGCGCCGCCCGCCGAGGACGGCCCCCCGCGTCTCGAGGAATGCCATGAGGCCGGGATCGACGGCCTTCGCCCAATCTCCCAGCGGGGCCGAGCGCCAGGCCGCGCGCAGGGCGAGGACGAGGATGACGGGAATCGCCAGGAGCCACCAGGGCCGCAGGATCGCGAAGGAGAGGAGGGCGCTCATGCCTTGCGCCTCGCCGCCAGCAGGCCCGCCGCGCACAAGAGAGCGAGGCCGGCCGGCCAGGGCCAGAGGTCCTGGCGCAGGGGCACCGGGGGGGCCTTGGCCCGGCCTCCCTCGATGGCGTCGATGGAATCGGCCATGGCGATGAGGTCGTCGGTGGTCTTCACGCGGAAGAAGGTGCCGCCGGTGGAAGCCGAGATCTCGCGTAGGGTCTCGGCATCGACGACATCCTGCTCGCCGTCGGCATTGGACATGTCGCGGGGGCCGAGGGCGATGGTGTGGACCTTGACGCCGAGTTCCTTGGCCAGAGCCGCCACGTCGCGCGGCGTGGTCTGGCCGGCATTGTTGGCCCCGTCCGTCATCAGCACCACCACCTTCGATGTGGCCTGCGGAATGTCGGACGCCTCGCCGGAGGTCGCCGGCACCAGCCGCTTGAGGGCAAGGCCGAGACCGTCGCCGATGCCGGTGGAACGGCCGACGAGGCCGATCGTCGCCTCGTCGAGGGCGCGCGCTACCGTATTGGTGTCGAAGCTCGGGCTCGCGGCCACGTAGGATTCGTTGGCGAAGATCACGAGGCCGATCCGGTCCCCGGCCCGGCGGCGGATGAAGTCGGTGCCCACCCGCTTCACCGCAGTGAGCCGCGTCACGGTCTCGCCGTCGATGGCGAAGTCCCGCCTCTCCATGCTCCCGGACAGGTCCATCACCAGCATGATCTCACGGCCCGAGGCCGGAAGCGCGGTGGCGGGCAGGACGAGGCGGGGTCCGGCGAGCGCCGCGACCAGGGCGGCCCACAGGGTCCAGATCAGGAACGAGCGACCGCGCCCGCGCGCCGCCACGCCATCCCCCCGGGCGGAGCCCATCACGACGGTGGCCGGAACGCGCAAGGCGCCGCTCGATCCCATCCGCTCGGGCGGCAGCAGCCGGGCCGCGAGGAAGGGCAGCGGCAGGAGCAGCAGCGCCAGGGGTGCGGCGAGATCGAAGGCCGAGAGGAAGGCGGTGAACCAGGCTGGCATCGGCTCAGGCCCTGATCCGCGCGAAGAGGCGGCCGAGTTCGGAATCGAGGGTCTCGACGTCGGCCGGGGAGGAGCGCCGGTACAGGCCCTCCGTCACGACCCTGCCGACGCCCTCGCTGAAGACATCCGTGGAGAAGAGGCGGTCGAGGGTGGCGGCCCAGTCGCGTCCCTGGGTCGAGGCGGCCTCGTCGCCGGCGAGCGTCCGGGCGAGGCGCCGCAACAGGCGGGCCTGCGCGATGAGGCGTGCCTCCGGGGGAAGCGCCCGCGTCTCGGCGAGGCCGCGCAGGGCCGAAGCCCGCACCGAGGCTTTCGAGCGCGCCCGCATCAGCCTGACGAGGCCGACGAGAAGGGCCGCAACGAAGCCCAGCGCGATGGCCAGCACCACCTCGCCCTGCGCGCCGCTGCCCGCATCGGCCGGCAGGTGCAGGCCGCGCAGCTGGGTGAGATCGGTGGGAGAGGCGAGGGGGGTCACGCGCTACAGCACCGCATCGAGACGTTCCATCAGCGGAGCATAGGCCTCGGGGCCGGCCTCGGCGTCGAGGCGCAGGCCCTCGATCCCGCGTCGGGCATAGGCGATGAGTCGGTCGTCGGGTGCGCCGTCCGTATTGGCGGCGGAACGCCCGACCTGAACCGTGCCGCGCTGCCCATCCGGCGTGGCGAACGGAAAGAACCCCGCCGGCTTCCTGCGCTCGAACGCATCGCTGACGAGGACGAGGCGGATCGACAGGCGCTCGGCCAGCACGGTGAGCAGGTGGTCGAATTCAGGCCCCGGCGCGTCCAGCGCGCTGCCGATGACGAGATGTCCGCCGGACGGAAGCAGGCTCGCCGCCACGGTGAGGCTTCGGTCGAGGGGAGGGTCCGTCCTGTCCGAGGCCGCGAGCGCCTGGGCGTGGGCCATGGCCAGCGCACCCGTCACCGCCGTCATGGCCCGCTCGCCGCCGCCGGGACGGACCACCACCGGCTCCCCCGAGGACGCGGCCACGAGGCCGATCCGGCCGCCATCGCCGACGATGCGCCAGCCCAGCAGCACCAGGGCTTCGGCCGCCGCCACCGAGCGCAGGGCGCGGCGCGTGCCGAACAGCATGGAGGGGCGGAAATCCGCCAGCAGCACCACCGCTCGGTCGCGCTCGTCATGGTGGGTCCGCACGTGGAGGATGCCGGTGCGGGCGGTGGCGTTGCGGTCGATATGGCGGCGGTCGTCGCCCTCGGACCAGAGCCGCACGTCGTCGGGCTCCGATCCGCGTCCGCGCCGCCGCGTGACGATGCCGCCGGGAAGGCCCGCCAGGGTGCGGGTGGCCGGCGAGATCCCGCGCCGCGCAAGGTGGCGCAGGCCCATCAGGGCCTCGCCCGACAGATGGATGCCGGGTCCGTGCGCGGAACCTGTCGGGAGGCCGGGATTGGACGCCATGGCTGTGTCTACGCGACCATTCCGCCTCAGAGCGCCCGGACCCGCTGGACGAGGCCCGTGATGATGCCCCGCGCGGTCTGTCCCTCGGCGGCGGCGCGCCAGGTGAGACCGATCCGGTGCGCCAGGGCGTCGGCGGCGAGATCGGAGATATCCTCCGGGATCACGTGGTCGCGGCCGCGCAGATAGGCCCGCGCCTTGCCGGCGAGCATCAGCGCCAGCGTCCCGCGCGGGGAGGCCGGATGCTCGATCGAGGCGCGGAGATCCGGGGCGGCCTTGTCGGTGCGGGTGCCGGCCACGAGCCGCACCAGATAATCCTTGAGGGCCGACGAGACGTGGACGTTGAAGGCCGCCGCGCGCGCGGCGCGGATCTCCGCCACGGTGAGCTTCACCGACATCGCCTCGGCATGGTGGTTCAGTTCGCCCTCGACGAGGTCGAGGATGCGGCGCTCGGAGGCCTCGTCGGGCATCTCCACCACCACGTGGAGGAGGAAGCGGTCGAGCTGCGCTTCCGGCAGGGGGAAGGTGCCCGCGTGCTCGATGGGGTTCTGGGTCGCCACCACCATGAACGGGTCGGGCAGGACATGGGTGTGACCGGCGACCGTGATCTGGCCCTCGGCCATGGATTCCAGTAGCGCCGACTGGACCTTGGGCGGGGCGCGGTTCACCTCGTCCACGAGGATCAGCGAATGGAACAGCGGGCCGGGCAGGAACTCGAAATCGCCGGCATCCTGGCGCCAGACGGTGGTGCCGGTGAGATCGGCCGGCATCAGGTCGGGCGTGCACTGGATGCGGGCGAAGCTGCCGTCGAGCCCGTCCGACAGGCGCTTGACCGCGCGGGTCTTGGCGAGGCCGGGCGCACCCTCGATGAGGAGATGGCCACCAGTGAGAAGCCCGATGAGCAGGCGCTCCACCAGGGTCTCCGCGCCGATGAGCCCATGGCTCAACCCATCGCGCAGGGCGAAGACGCGGGCACGCAGGGCCTCGTCGGCGACCGGCACCGTCGAGGTGGCGGGACGCGTGGCCAATGTCGCATTACTCATGAGCGGGTCATGATCGTGGCAGGGCCGGCGTACAGCACCATGCGCGTCTCCTCGGGCGGATTCTTAAGAGATCCCTATGTCGATCGGGTGTGCATGCAGCGGAGCACCGGCGTCAATCCCGTGGGACGTTTCCCGTGAAACACGAGGGTGAGATCGGGCAGAATGCCCGACCACCGGGATTTCATGAAGTCGAGTGCATGCAGAGCGGATTTCTCTGCCGATCCGAAGGATTTAGGCCGGAATTCGGCGTTATGTCGCATCCCGCGCGACGCCGGTGGAAACCGAGGGACGGCCTCCCGGTTTCCGTCTCAACCCAGCGGGCAGACTGGAGCAGACCATGAGTGCGGACCTCTTCCCCGGCTTCAGCGCGGACTGGATCGACATTCCGGAGGGGCGTTTCTTCGCCCGCAGCGGCGGCCGGGACGATGCGCCTCCCGTGATCCTCCTCCACGGATTTCCGCAGACCCATGCCTGCTGGCACCACATCGCGCCGGCTTTGGCCGAGACCCATCGCGTGGTGTGCCTGGATCAGAAAGGCTACGGCTGGTCGGAAGCGCCCAAGGGTGACGCCCGCCACGACGTCTATTCCAAGCGCCGCATGGGACGCGACGTGGTGGCGGTCATGGAGCGGCTCGGCCATGT
The DNA here is from genome assembly GCF_001422125.1 of Methylobacterium sp. Leaf85. Classification (NCBI taxonomy): domain Bacteria; kingdom Pseudomonadati; phylum Pseudomonadota; class Alphaproteobacteria; order Hyphomicrobiales; family Methylobacteriaceae; genus Methylobacterium; species Methylobacterium sp. Leaf85. Next base: position 368,369 of record NZ_LMME01000032.1, read on the forward strand.
CCGCTTCGCACTCGTGGGTCACGATCGCGGCGCGCGGGTGGGCTACCGCCTCGCCCTCGACGAGCCGGGCCGGATCGAGCGCCTCGCCCTCCTCGATATCCTGCCCACCCTCGTCCAGTGGGAGCGGATCGAAGCCGATCCCGACGTGTCGTCGCATTGGGCATCCCTGGCCCGGCCGGCCCCCCGTCCGGAGGAGGAGATCGGCCGCGATCCGGTCGCCTATTTCGAGGGGCTCCTCCGGCAATGGAGCAACGCCCGAAGCCTCGACCCCTTCGCTCGGGAAGCCTTGCGCCTCTATCGCGACAACTGGACCGTTCCCGAGCGCATCCACGCCTGCTGCGAGGATTACCGGGCCGGCGCGACCCGCGACCGCGAGGCGGATCTCGACGACCTCGCGGCGGGCAAGACCTTGTCCTGCCGGACCCTGATCCTCACCGGGGACGGTTATCTCGACCATTCGCACGAGACCCCCCTGGCGGCGTGGCAGCGCACCTTCGCGCCGAAGGCCGAGGCCGTGGACATCACCTCCGGCCATTTCCTGGCTGAGGAGAACGCTCCCGAAACCCTCAAGGCCCTGCGGTCCTTTCTCGGTGACTGACGCGCGAAGCGTCACCGTTTCGTCATGGGCCGGCGACATGCAGCGCCCATGACCGCGCTCTTCGCCTCGCCGCTCCCGGAATTCGTCAATTCCGCCATCAGCCTCGTCGTCGCGTTCGTCCTCGGCACGATGATCGGGGCCGAGCGGCAGTATCGCCAGCGCACGGCGGGCCTGCGCACCAACGTGCTGGTGGCGGTGGGGGCCGCGGCCTTCGTCGATCTCGGCATGCGCCTCGAAGGAACGCGCGGCGCGGTGAGCACGGTCGCCTACGTCATCTCGGGCGTCGGTTTCCTCGGGGCCGGCGTCATCATGAAGGAGGGGATGAACGTCCGCGGCCTCAACACCGCCGCCACGCTCTGGTGTTCGGCGGCGGTGGGGGCTTTCGCCGGCGCCGACTTCCCCCTGGAGGCCTGTTTCGTCACGGCGGCGGTCCTGTCCGGCAACACCCTGCTGCGGCCCCTCGTCAACGCCATCAACCGCGTTCCCATCGACGAGAGCCAGACCGAGGCCACCTACGAAGTGCAGATCACGGTTCCGGCCGAACATGCCGGCCCCGCCCGCGACCTTCTCGTGGAACGGCTGGAGTCGGCGCATTACCCCGTCGGCGGAACCGAGGTGGTGGAACGCGGCGAGGAGACGGTGGAAGTGGTGGCGACCCTGGTGGCGACGGCGGTGGACTCCGCCGAACTCGATGCCGTGGTGGCCGGGTTGGAGCGCGACGAGCGGATCAGCCATGCGACCTGGTCGGTCCAGACCGCCGATTGAGCGCGCTCGCGGCCATTGCCGCCGCGTGGAAACGACCAACCTAGACCCGTGATGCCGGGCTCCGCCCCGGTGGTGGAGAGCCCTTGCCATGACCGAAGCACGCAAGAACGCATTGATCGTCGGGGCCTCGCGCGGCCTCGGCCTCGGATTGGTGGAAACGTTCCTCGCCCGCGGCTGGGCGGTCACCGCCACGCAGCGCTCGCCCTCCGCCGGATTGGCGGCGCTCGCCTCCGATGCGCTCTCCATCGAGACCGCCGATATCGACGATGACGGGGCGGTGGCCGCCCTTCATGGCCGGCTTGCGAACCAGCGCTACGACCTGATCTTCGTGGTGGCGGGCGTCGCGACCCAGGCGCACGACCCCGCCCATGACGTCCCGCGCGATGTCGCCGCGCAGGTCTACCTGACCAACGCCATCAGCCCGATCCGCTTCGCCGAGCTGTTCCGCGACCGGCTGGCGGGCAACGGCCTCATCGCCTTCATGAGTTCCATCCTCGGCAGTGTCGCCCTCAACGAGAGCGGCGGATGGGAGACCTACCGCGCGAGCAAGGCGGCGTTGAACACCCTGGCGATCAGCTTCGAGATTCGTCACCGCGACGAGGGATTTGGCGTCCTCCTCCTCCATCCCGGCTGGGTCCGCACGGAGATGGGCGGAGAGGAGGCGGATATCGACGTGACGACGAGCGTCACCGGACTCACGGATGTCATCGAGGCCCGGCTCGGCAAAACCGGCATCGCCTATCTCGACTATACCGGCGCGACCCTGGCCTGGTAGGCGCTCAGCGCCGTCCGTCGAGGGGGCGGCCGCGCCGCTCCACCACCACCGGCGGGCGGGTGCGGCGCTCGACGATGACGGTACGCGGCGCCCGGCTCGGGCCGCCGGCGGTGAGGATGCGCTCGGAGATCCGCTCGGGCTTCGGCTTCTCGGCGGCGAGCACGTGCGGGCGCACCTCGTCGAGGGGAAGACCGATCAGGCCGGCGGCGATCTCGACCTGCTGTTCGAGATCGTCGGCGAGATCCTGAGCGGCGGCGATCGCCTCGGGGATCGTCGGCGGTTCGCGCCGGACACGGATCGGCGGCAGATCCTGAAAGGATTTCGGCGTCTTCTTCACGACTCGGCCCGCGCTCCACACCGACCGAGGATAGCGCGACGGCGGAGAGAGTGCATTGCACCATTTCGACGACGCACCCACGCGTTCCATGCATCCCCCCATCACCGCCGGATTTTCCCGCAGATCCGGCGAAAGTTGCTCTGCCTGCATCCGCATGGTCGTCAAATTGCCCATGGAACGGGCATCATATGGTGTCGATATGTCGCATCCGTAAAGCGATGAGCGACCCGATCCTCGCGCCGTTGCATGCGGCCACGCCGCCGCCGATACTGGCCGGACCATGTTTCCCATTACCGATCTCACCGACGCCAGGCTGGTCCCGGCCCGCCCCGATCTGGCCGATATCCGGCTGCGGGGCCGTGTGGATGCCGCCCGCTACGTCGCAGGGCAAAGCGCCCGCCTCATCGCCGCCTCGGCCCCGTTGCGGCGCAGGCCGAGCGGGGACGCGGGGATCGAGACCGAGGCGGTGATGGGCGATCCCGTCACCCTCTACGACACGGGAGAGGGCTTCGCCTTCGTGCAGCTCGAAAACGACGGCTATGTCGGCTACCTGCCGGAGGCCGCCATCACCCCAGAGGTTCCGCCCCCGACCCACCGGGTGACGGCCCTGCGGACATTCCTCTATCCGGCCGCCAACATGAAGCGGCCGCCCCTGGGCCATGTGAGCCTCGGCGCCGGGCTCGGCATCGCCGGGCGGGAGGGCGATTTCCTGCGCCTCGCCGACGGTGCCCATACCTTTCACGATGGTGCCTTTGCCGACGGCGCTTACGTCTTCGCCGATCATTGCGCGCCCGTCGGCATCGTGGAGCCCGATCCTGCCGCCACCGCCGAGCGTCTCGTGGGCACGCCCTATCTCTGGGGCGGGCGCACCAGCCTCGGGCTCGATTGCTCGGGCCTCGTCCAGCTCTGCCTCGCCCTGGCGGGCATTCCGTCTCCCCGCGACGCGGACCAGCAGGAGGCGGGTCTCGGCACGGCGCTGCCCACGCGTCTCGACGGCTTGGTTCGGGGCGACCTCGTCTTCTGGCGAGGCCATGTGGGGATGATGCTGGACGAGACCCGCCTCATCCACGCCAACGGCCACCACATGACGGTGGCGGTGGAGCCCCTGGCGGGAGCGGTGGAGCGCATCGCCGAGAAGAGCTACGGCGCCGTGACGTCGATCCGGCGGATCACGCCTTCAGTCGGGTCTTGATGCGGGTGATCAGCCCGTCGCGGACGTCGCGGTAGGCGTCGAGGCGCTGCTCGCGGGAGGCTTCCTGCATCAGCGTCGGGTCCGGCGTCGGCCAGTACTCCACGTCCACGGCGTTGGTGCGGGTGACCTCCAGGGCCGCGTGGTGGGCCTCGGGCGACAGGGTGATGATGAGGTCGAAGTTCAGCCCCTCCCATTCCTCGAGTTCGAGGAGGGTCCGGGGCCGGTGCTTGGAGGCGTTGATGCCGATCTCGTCGAGGGCCGCCACCATGAACGGGTCGGCCGGCTCGCCGGAGCGGACGCCCGCCGACTGGACATAGGTGGACTTGCCGAAATAGTGGCGCGCCACCGCCTCCGCCGCGAGGGACCGCACGGCGTTGAAGTTGCACATGAACAGCACCGACTGCACGCGCGTCTTCTTCGGGCCGGCCTCTTCCGCCATCCGGTGACTGCCTCGGGCTTCAAACGACGGGGAGGGCGCTCACGCCTTCCAGTGCAAGGCGAAGACCAAGGTGAACAGGCGTCGCGCGGTGTCGTGGTCGAGATCGACCTTGCCCTCGAGGCGCTGCCGGAGGAGTTCGGAGGCTTCGTTGTGCAGGCCGCGCCGTCCCATGTCGATCGCCTCGATCTGGGTCGGCGAGGCGGTCTTGATCGCGTTGTAGTAGCTCTCGCAGATCATCTCGTAGTCGCGGATCACCCGGCGGAACGGGGTCAGTGACAGGAGATGGGTCATCACCGGCTCGCCGTCCTCGCGGCGGATCGCGAAGGAGAGCTTGTTCTCCACGAGGCCGAGGGTGAGGGCGTAGGGTCCCTCGCGTCCGGGAATGGAGAAGTGGTTCTCCTCCAGGATGTCGAAGATCGCGATGGCGCGCTCGTGCTCCTGGTCGGGGTTGCCCCGGCCGATGGAATCCTCGTCGAAGGTCACCGCCGCGAGGCGGTGGATGGACGACGCCTTCTCTGCCGATTGTCCCGTTTCTGGTTGTCCTGAGCCGGCCATCGTCCCCTCACAGATTCAGGCGGATCGCCACCGAGCGGGCGTGGCCGTCGAGGCCCTCCGACCGTCCCAGGGCGATGGCTGCCGGCCCCAAGGCCCTCAGCGCCGCGGGATCGCAGCGCAGGATCGTCGTCCGCTTCATGAAGTCGAGCACGCCGAGGCCCGAGGAGAACCGGGCCGAGCGGGCGGTGGGCAGCACGTGGTTCGGGCCGCCGACGTAATCGCCGATCGCTTCCGGCGTATGGCTGCCGAGGAAGATCGCGCCGGCATTGCGGACCTTGGCGGCCAGGGCCTCCGGGTCGGCGGTCTCGATCTCCAGATGCTCCGGGGCGAGGCGGTCCACCAGGGGGACGGCCTCGTCGAAATCGCGGACGCGGACGATCGCCCCGTAATCGCGCCAGCTCGCCCGGGCGATGTCGGCCCGGGGCAGGGTGGCCAGAGCCCGTTCCACGGCGCTCTCCACGGCGTCGGCGAGCTCGGACGAATCGGTGATGAGGATCGACTGGGCGGCCACATCGTGCTCGGCCTGGGCGAGGAGGTCGGCGGCGACCCAATCGGGGTTGGCGTGGCCGTCGGCGAGGATCAGCACCTCGGACGGGCCGGCGATCATGTCGATTCCGACCTGCCCGAAGACCCGGCGCTTGGCCGCCGCAACCCAGGCATTGCCGGGTCCGACGATCTTGGCCACGGGGGCGATGGTCTCGGTGCCGTAGGCCAGCGCCGCCACGGCCTGAGCGCCGCCGACGCGGTAGATCTCGCTGACACCGGCGAGGTCGGCGGCGGCGAGCACGAGGGGGTTCATCTGCCCCTCCGGCATCGGCACCACCATGACGACGCGCGGCACCCCCGCGACGCGGGCGGGAATGGCGTTCATCAGGACGGAGGAGGGGTAGCTCGCGGTTCCGCCGGGCACGTAGAGGCCGACCGATTCGAGCGCCGTCCAGCGCCAGCCCGAGGTCACGCCGATCGCGTCGGTGGCCATGTGGTCGCCGGGTACCTGGCCGCGATGGAAGGCCTCGATGCGGGTCGCCGCGAGCCGCAGGGCGTCAAGGGCGTCGGCCGGACAGGCGGCGATGGCCGCCCGCACCTCATCGGGCGTCACCCGAAGAGAGGTGGCGGAAAAATCCTCGCCGAGCCGGTCGAAGCGGCGGGTGTAGTCCACCAGGGCCGCGTCGCCCCCGGAGACCACGCCGGCGATGATCCCGCGCACGGTCTCGTCCACATCCTCGGAAATCTCGCGCTTGACGCTGAGAAGACCGGCGAAGGCGGCGGCGAAATCGGCGTCGCGGCTGTCGAGGCGCATCATCAGGCGGAATCTTTCAAGACGTTGTCCTTGGCGGAGGGGACCGTGCCCGCTTGTCCCCGGATCGCGGCACGGCCGGCTTCCGCCGCCTCGTGGTCGGGGCGGCCTTCCACCTCCCAGACCGGACCGAGATCCTTCAGCCGCGCCTCGATGCATTCCACATCGAGCTGGATCGCCGCTTTGCCGGCAAAGACCAGGGTGACGGTGCCGGAGGGGTCCTCCTTCGGCTCGAAGGTGACGGCCAGCAGGCTGAGCGGCTCGTCGGAGGTGGAGCCGGGCGTGATCCCGCGTGCGCGCACGGCCATGACCCGCTCGAAATGGAGGCCGGTGAGGCGCCGGCGCGGGGCCTCGGCATCCGGCGTCGACCAGTCGAAACGCCGCCCGACCAGCACGAAGCGGTGCGACGACGCCAGATAGGCGAGGTCCTGCGGGCGCAGGACCGCATCCTGGAGATGAGCCGAGAGGATGGCGAGATCCTCCGCGTCGAGGGCAGCGAGCTTGAGGAGCTCCATGTCGGGTTCGCATCTGGCCGGACACCGCCGGATCGGGCGCCGGGTGTGAAAGTGGGTCGGCCGTAGGTAGCGAGGCGGCCGCCCTGCGGCAACCGCGCGGCCCGGAACAATTGCAGCGTGCCGGCGAGACGGGCCGTTCGCCGCGGCGACGTCAGACGACGTTCATGCGGAAGGAACTATGCCTTCGCAGACTTCCGAATTGGGATATCCAAAGCCATGACCGCCGGACCTGTACGTCGTATCGCCCTTGCTGCCGTCACCGTCCTGACGGTGGCGGCCGGCCTAGGGTCAGCCCAAGCCCAGGTTCCGCACTATCCCGACGACGGCTACAACCGGCCCACCTACGACCGGTCGCCCTACGGCGACGACCGGTCGCGCGGCTACGATCGCTACGATCGCTATGCCCGGCCGTACGACGATGGCGAGCGCCGTCCCCTGCCGCCGCGATACGGACGCCAGCGCATGGGCAGCGTTTGCGTCACCTCGCGCGGCAATTGCCCCGCCTATCCGAGCCCGATCCAGTCGCCCTGCCGCTGCGACATCCCGGGCTTCGGCCCCAAGCGCGGCAACGTGCTGGAATAGGGCCTTCGTCCGGGAGGCGCGGACCGCCTCCCGGGTCGGACAGGGTGGTCAGGAGCGGACCCGGCTGATCTCGGCGCCGCAGCGGCCGAGCTTGGCCTCCAGCGCCTCGAAGCCGCGGTCGAGATGGTAGACCCGGTTGATGCTGGTCTCGCCCTCGGCGGCGAGGCCGGCGATGACGAGGGAGACCGAGGCACGCAGGTCGGTCGCCATGACCGGGGCGCCCTTGAGGCGCTCCACGCCGTCGACGATGGCCAGATCCCCTTCGAGCCGGATCTTGGCGCCGAGGCGCGCCAGTTCCTGCACGTGCATGAAACGGTTCTCGAAGATGGTCTCGCGGATGTGGGACTGGCCCTTGGCCAGGGTCATCAGCGCCATGAACTGCGCCTGCAGGTCGGTGGGGAAGCCCGGGAACGGGTCGGTGGTCACGTCCACCGCAGCGATGCCGCCGCCATTGCGCCGGATGCGGATCGTGTCGGCGGTGCTGGTGATCTCGGCACCCGTCGTCGTCAGCACGTCGAGTGCGCTGTGCAGCAGGTCGGCCCGGGTGTTCTCCAGGGTCACGTCGCCCCCCACCATGGCGGCCGCCATGGCGTAGGTGCCGGTCTCGATCCGGTCCGGCAGGACGGTGTGGCGGGCGCCGTTGAGGCGCGAGACGCCCTCGATGGTGATGCGCGGGGTGCCGGCCCCGGAGATCCTGGCGCCCATCTTGATGAGGCAATCCGCGAGATCGACCACTTCCGGCTCGCGGGCGGCATTCTCGATCAGGGTCGAGCCGTTGGCGAGCGATGCCGCCATCAACGCCACATGGGTGCCGCCCACCGTGACCTTGGGGAAGTGGATCTCGCCGCCGCGCAGGCCGTTCTTGGCCTTCGCCACCACGTATCCGCCATCGATCTCGACGGTGGCGCCGAGGCGCTCCAGGGCCATCAGCATCAGGTCGATGGGCCGGGTGCCGATGGCGCAGCCGCCGGGCATGGAGACGCGGGCCTCGCCGAAGCGCGCGAGCAGCGGCGCGATGACCCAGAAACTCGCCCGCATGGTGGAGACGAGCTCGTAGGGCGCGGTGGTGTCGATGACGTTGGAGGCGGTGAGCCGGATGGTCTGGCCGGTCTCCGTCGTATCACCGGGGCGCTTGCCTACCACCATGTGGTCGACGCCGTGGTTGCCGAGGATGCGCAGCAGGGCGTGGATGTCGGCGAGGCGCGGCACATTCATGAGTTCGAGGGATTCCCCCGTCATCAGGCTCGCGATCATCAGGGGCAGGGCCGCGTTCTTGGCGCCCGAGATCGGGATCACGCCGTGGAGCGGCTTTCCGCCGATGATGTTGATCCGGTCCATCGTCGTCCTTCGCGCGGCGTCCTGCCCGTTCCCGTGACGGGAGGGCGGTGCCGTCCTGGTTCTGCAAACAGTGGCGGTGCGCTCGCGGCACGGCCTTATCGAGCCGCCTATACGTGAGTTTTGTCCGAAAAAGGATCGTCAGCCGTCTCCGTCGCGATCCGGCTTCGCGTCCGGTCGCTCGCCGGCATCGCCGGTTTCCGCCGCGGCGCTGGCCTGCCCGCGGACCCGCGTCTGGGCCTTGCGGCGCTTCAGGTTGTCTCGCAGGGCCGCCTTCAGCCGTTCGTTGCGCGTGGTGTCGTTCTTCATGGCGATCACTGCGCGACCCTTCGTCGCCAGGGCGAAATACCGGCTTTGCCACCCGGTCTCAACAGGCGCAGAGCTGGAATGCAGGAGTCGACTTGAACCAATTCCAAGTTCGCCTGTATCGTCGGGCTCGTGGCGTCGAAATCAGCACCGTCTGATTCCTTCCGCGCCATGCGAAGCGAGATCGTTGCGCCAGCGGGAATCATGGTCGTCGAGACCCGCAGCGGAGAGTTTGGTGCTTCGGAACAAGCCCTTTGTAACGATGCTGCTGCTGAATGCAGACGAGCGGATGCCGGAGCCGCCGAGAGCGGCGCTGCCATGCGGTCGGCCATAGCGTGAAGGACGGATGCCCGTGAATCGGATGCCCGCGATGACGATGATCAGCGATACGACGACGCCCCGCGATTCCTCCAGCCAGGGATCGTCCACCCGCGCGTCGTTCGGGCAGGGCCGGACCGATTACGAGAGCTACTTCCGCAAGGCCGTGGACCGTCTGCACGACGAGCGCCGCTACCGGGTGTTCGCCGATATCGAGCGGATCGCCGGGCGCTTCCCCACGGCCAACTGGCGCCGTCCGGACGGCAGCACCCGCGAGATCACCGTCTGGTGTTCCAACGACTATCTCGGCATGGGCCAGCATCCGGACGTGGTCTCGGCCATGACCAAGACCGCCGCCCGCTGCGGCGTCGGCGCCGGAGGCACCCGCAACATCGCCGGCAACAATTCGCCGCTGGTGGACCTGGAGCGCGAGCTCGCCGACCTGCACGGTAAGGAGGCGGGCCTCGTCTTCACCTCGGGCTACGTCTCGAACCAGGCCGGCATCTCCACCATCGCCAAGCTGATCCCGAACTGTCTGATCCTGTCGGATGCGTTCAACCACAATTCGATGATCGAGGGCGTGCGCCATTCGGGCTGCGAGAAGCGCATCTTCCGCCACAACGATCTCGCCCATCTCGAGGAACTGCTGATCGCCGCCGGGGACCGCCCCAAGCTGATCGCCTTCGAGAGCGTCTACTCGATGGACGGCGACGTCTCCGACATCGCCGCCATCTGCGATCTGGCCGACACATACGGCGCCATGACCTATCTCGACGAGGTCCATGCGGTGGGCCTCTACGGGGATCGCGGCGGCGGCATCGCGGAGCGCGACGGGGTGATGCACCGGGTCGACGTGATCGAGGGGACGCTGGCCAAGGGCTTCGGCTGTGTCGGCGGCTACATCACCGCCTCGACGGTCCTGTGCGACGCCGTGCGCAGCCATGCGCCGGGCTTCATCTTCACCACCGCTCTGCCGCCGGCCATCGCGGCCGCGGCCCGCGCCTCGGTGCGCTACCTCAAGCGCTCGCAGGTGGAGCGGACGGCGCACCAGCGCCAGGCCGCCCTCACCAAGGTGGCGTTGGAAGAGGCGGGCCTGCCGGTGCTCCCCACCGAGACCCATATCGTGCCGGTGATGGTGGGCGATGCCGAGCTGTGCAAGGCGGCGGCCGACCATCTCCTCGAGCAGCACGGCATCTACATCCAGCCGATCAACTACCCCACCGTGCCGCGCGGCACCGAGCGCCTGCGGATCACGCCCTCGCCGTTCCACGACGCGGCCCGCATCGCCAGGCTGACGGCGGCGCTCACCGAGACCTGGGACACCCTGGACCTGCCCCGCGCCGGCACGGTGTTCGTCGAGGCGGCGGAGTAGGAAGCGGTCAGTTCAGCCGCCAGAGCGTGACGGTGAGCAGAGTCGCGAAGGTGACCCAGGCGGCGTAGGGCACGAGCAGCCACGCCGCCAACCGGTCGAAGCGCCAGGACAGGCGGATGGTCCAGAGGATCATCACCAGCATCGCCGCGGCGACGATCCCCGCCCAGCCGAGGGCATGGGCCGCGAAGAAGACCGGCGACCAGGCCGCGTTGAGCGCCAGTTGGGCGGCGAAGGCACCGACCGCCAGCCCCCAGGCCCGCCGCGTCGGACCCGTCGCCGGAGACACCCCGAGCAAGCGCCAGAACGACAGCGCGATCATCGCGTAGAGGATCGTCCAGGCCACCGGGAACAGCCAGTTCGGCGGGTTGAAGCCGGGCTTCGTCAGGCCGGCATACCAGCCCTCGATGTTCGGCGTGGTGCTGAGCGAGCCGATCACCGACGTGGCCACGACGGGCAGGATGGCGACCGCGAGTCTCGCTATCGGAGAGAGCGGCGAGCGATACGGAATGTGAGACGTGGTCATGCCGATGTCTTACCCGTATCGCGATCCTCCGTTCCGGTGACGTGGGGGCCGAACCCGACGAGATCGTCGAGGGAGATGGCCAGGGCCGAGGCGAGCCTGCGCAGGGTCTCGATCGTCCCCTCCCGTTTCCCCGTCTCGATCTGCGACAGGTAGGCCTGTGCGATGCCGGCTTTGTCCGCGAGAATTGCCGCCGTCATTCCACGATGGTCGCGCCAGACACGGATGCGATTCTCGCCCGAGAGCAGTCGTTCGACGATCGCCGAGGGCACGAGCTCCTCTTCACCAAGGGCCAGCTTGCGCTGGAACTCGGTGACGGCGAGGCGATCCTCCGCATTCTCGGCGGCTTCGAGAAGAGCTTCGTATTCCGCTTCCGGCAACACGACGAGCCGCTCGCCTCCTGCCGTCACGATCGTCTGGGCACCCATGGCGAACCGTCCTGATTCAATCGTATGCGCTGCCGCGAGGCGCGATTTTGATGATGGCGACGATCTGCCCGTCCTGGGTAAACAAAATTCGCCAGTCGCCGACCCGCAGGCGGTAGAAGCCGAGCTGGCCCTTCAGAGCCTTGACGTTGTTGGCCTGAGAGGCCGGATGTCCGGCATACTCGTCGATCTTCGCTCGAATGAGTCTTGCTACGTTCGCCGGCATGCGGGTCAGTGCCCTCACGGCATCCTTGCTGTAGGCGACCTGCATCATAACGTTAGCGGATAGCGAAACTCATCGCGGTCGAACATAGCATTCCGCTATTGTTTCGCCACGTCTCTCCCAAGGGTCAAGCGGCCCATCTGCCGGAACGAAACCCATGTCCGAATCCGCCGACGGCCCCTCCTCCGCACATCCCACCCCCCCCTTCACCAAGCGCACCCTGGCCGCGCAGGCCATGGGCCATGTCGATCCGGTGACGCGGGCGGTGGTGGCACCGCTCCATGTCTCGACGACGTTCCTCCGCGATCCCGACAACGGCTACAGTTCGGGCTTCTCCTATGCCCGGCCGGACAACGCCACGACCCGCGAGGCCGAGGCCGTCATCGCCATGCTGGAGGAGGCGGAGGCCGGCGCGATGCTGTTCGGCTCCGGCATGGCGGCGGCGACCGCCGTCTTCTCGGCCCTGGAGCCCGGAGACCACATTGTCGCACCCTTGGTGATGTATTGGGCGCTCAAGCGCTGGCTCCAGCAGGAAGCGCCGCGCCGGGGCTGGGGCCTCGACTTCGTCGCCATGGACGACCTCGACGCCCTGCGCGCCGCGATCAGGCCGGGCACGACGAAGCTCGTCTGGGTGGAGACGCCCGGCAATCCGCTCTGGACCATCACCGACATCGCCGCCGCAGCCGAGATCGCGCACGCGGCGGGGGCGCGTCTGGCCATCGATTCCACCGCCGCCTCGCCGATCCACACGCGGCCCCTGCGGCTCGGGGCCGACATCGTCATGCACTCGGCCACCAAGATCCTGAACGGGCATTCCGACGTGGTCGCCGGCGTCCTGGCCTCGGCCCGCGCCGATGGGTTCTGGGAGCGCATCGGCGCGATCCGGGCCGGCGGCGGGGCGATCCTCGGGCCGTTCGAGGCCTATCTTCTGATGCGCTCGCTGCGGACCCTGCCGCTTCGCGTCGCCGCGCAATCGGCTTCCGCCGCGGACCTCGCCCGGCGCTTCTCGGCGCATCCGCGCGTGGCCTCGGTGCTCTATCCCGGCCTGCCGGGCGATCCCGGCCACGCGGTGGCGGCGCGGCAGATGGAGGGCGGCTTCGGTTTCATGCTGTCGATCCGGGTCGCGGCCGGCGAGGAGGCGGCCATCGCCACGGCGGCGCGGGTGCGCCTGTGGAAGCGCGCCACGTCGCTCGGCGGCGTCGAGAGCCTGATCGAGCATCGCGCCTCGGTGGAGGGGCCGGGCACGCCGTGTCCGCCCGATCTCCTGCGGCTCTCCGTGGGAATCGAGCATGTGGACGACCTGTTCGCGGATCTCGACGTGGCGCTGGGCTGATTTCCTCGTCGGTTCTTGGTGCGATCCCGCCCTTCGCGCATTGTGCGAGGGACGGACCGCCGCCGGGCGGTCGCCGCGATGCGAGCGAGGACGACCCAATGCGATACCCTGTTCCCCTCCTGACCGGAGCCCTCGCGCTCGTCGCCCTCACGAATGTGGCCCCGGCCGCCGATGGGCCGCCCAAGCTCGACGTTCAGGCGACCTGCAAATCCTCGGTCCGTGCGGAGGCCAGCGTCAGCGACAACGCCACCGTCGAGGGCTGCCTGCGTTCGGAGGAGGCGGCGCGCAAGGAAGCCCAGCGCCGCTGGGGCGATTACTCGCCGGCCGCCAAGACCCAGTGCGAGAAGCAGTTCCAGGCCGGCGGCTTCCCGTCCTACGTGGAGATGGTGACCTGCCTCGAACTGGCCAGCGGCACGGTGCCGACCCAGGGCACCGGACCCGGCGCCGATACCAGCTCCGGCGCCCGGCGTGAGAAGCCGGACGGCAATGCCGGTGCGGCCACCGCCGAGCCCAGGCCGAGCCAGCGCACCAACCCGATCGAGGTGCTGGAGAAACCCTAGCTTATCGGGGCTCCCGCCGGTGCCTGCTCGAAGGCCCGGATCAGTGCGCCTCACACCGGACCTCGGTGGGCCTGACCTGCGGGGCAGGAACTCTGAGGCGTGGCATGACATGCGGCCGCCGTCTCTCGGCGTCGATCGACCGGGTCCATCTGGACGAGGTCATCGCGTTTCGCGAAGCCACTTCCAGACGTGCTGCACCGTCCCCTGACCGCTGATCTGCTGAACCACCCGACGCTCGACCCGCCAAGCCTGGGGTGGCGCGCCGAAGCGGTTGCGGAAGCTGCGGCTGAGCTGCGAGGCACTGCTGAAGCCGAAGACCTCGGCCAAGCGGGCAAGGGTGCGCGTCTCCATCGGATCGGCCAGCGCGTCGCGCATGGCCTTCAGGCGCTCGCCCTGCACGAAGTGCATCACGCCTCCTTCCGGCTCGAACAGCCGGTAGAGCGTGGCCCGCGAGACCCGCATCTGTCCGGCGACGAAGGCGGGCGACAGATCGGACCGGGACAGGTTTTCCCGCACGATCATCCTGGCCAGCGCCATCAGGCCGCCGTCGAGTTCGCGGCCTTCGAGCACGTCCTTGGCCCGCGAGGGATCGAGCAGGCGGCGCAGGAAGCCAACGAACTCGACGGCGAGAGCCGGGGCGTCGTCGGGGCGCGTGGTCGGCAAGCGGCGGTAGAGGTCCAGAATGCGTGCGGCGAGCAACCGGTTGCGGGCCGCATCGAAGAGCATGTCATGGTCCTCGAGCGGTAGCCCGTGGAGGTGGGAGCAGGGGATCACGATGCCGGTCGTATCGGCCCGGTCGAGCATGCCATCGAGCAGATGACGGCGGCCGATGAAGGTCACGGTGCCGGCCGAGGCCGAGACCGCTTTGCCGGCGACGGTGCCCTGAAAGCGGCCGGACCGATAGAGTTGGACGATGTACTGGTCGGAACCGGCATCGACACGTCGGCGATCGCGCTGGAGCCGCTGGGTCGAGAGCAGGGTGCGATGAGCGACGAGGTCGTCGATCGGGTACGCGATGTTGGTGCCGAAAGGCAGGACGGCGGATCGCGTCGTCGGACTGACCTCGTACATCGGCGCCAGGAGTGTGCGCCATCGCTCGAAAGCCTCTCCGGGAGGCAAGCCCGACGTCGTCAGGCAGAAGTACGGCAGGCCCGGTTCAGCCGTCGTGTCGTCTGCACCCAACGAGCCAAATCCTTCGTCACCCGACCCGTCCGAGCCACGACGTTAGGCATGAAGTCCTTGATGAGGCAACCGAAATGGATGTTGGGGGTCCGTGGAGCGTAAAAGGGTCGCAAGCGGGCGGATGACCGCTCCGGGCGACACCGCGCGCCCGCATCCACGGCAAGATCGGATCGGGTTCGGACCTGGCTTCCAGCCTCTCGCCCCTTCGTCGCCCCTTCGGCCTCATCGTGGCGCGGAGAGGCCGGTTCCTCAGTTCGCCCAGGCTTCCTGATGGAGGCGCAGGCCCCGCTCCTCGCCCCGGCGGACCGAGGCCAGGTCGAGGAGTTCGGGGGCGCGGTCCGTGTCGTCGATGGAGAGGAACAGGCCGTTCTTCTGCGAGGCACGGCCGAGATCGGCGCGGCTGGTCAGGACGCTGAAGGCCGGGCTCGTGAGGAGCGCGAGGGCCACCGGCCCCATCCACAGGGCGAGCCAGGGATCGCCGGCATAAACGAGCAGGCCGGCGAGCAGCGCACCCGCCACGAGGGCGTCCACCTGCAGGCGAATCGCCTCGGACCACGGCACCCGACGGTCGTCGCGCACCTGCGAATCCCAGCGCACCACGCGGCCGATGAAGGTGGTGGCGACGGCACCCGCGGCAAAGACCGTCATGACCGGCCAGAGCAGCACCCAGACGATTTGTTCGAGCACGGCGCTCTTCAGCAACGAGGCGGTGCCGCCGAAGGCCGCGCGGCGGGTCGGCGAGGCCAGGACATGGCCGAGGCTGAGGAGCTTCGGCAGGGCCATCACGACGACGACGAGGGCGGCCAGCGCATGGGCGGCGAGGCCCGTCCCGGTGAGCCCATAGGCCAGGAGGCCGAGATCGCCGGTGACGGCGGCCTGGATCGAGGCGGCGGCGAGGAACAGCACCCAGAGCGGGCAGGCGAGGTAGGACAGGATGCCGACGATGAGGTGCCAGCGGCTCGCCGCCCGCAGGCCCGGCAGGGTGGTGACGCGCAGGTGCTGCATGTTGCCCTGGCACCAGCGCCGCTCGCGCCCGAGGAGATCGACGAGGTTCGTCGGCATCTCTTCCCAGGTGCCGCCCATCTCCGGCAGGAGGCGGACCTCCCATCCGGCCCGGCGCAGGAGCGCTCCTTCGACGATGTCGTGGCACAGGATCTCGCCGCCCAGCGGCGCCTTGCCGGGCAGCACCGGCAGTTCGGCATTGTCGGCGAAGGCCGCGACCCGCAGGATCGCGTTGTGGCCCCAATAGCTTCCATCCGCGCCCTGCCAGGTCTCGAGGCAGCGGATCGACAGCGGCGCGTAGAGCCGCACGGCGAATTGCTGGATACGGGCGAACAGCGTGTCCCGGCCGGTGGCGTAGGAGACGGTCTGGATCAGCCCGACACGGGGGGCTTCCTCCATCAGCCGGGCGAGGCGGCGCATGGCGGCGCCGGTCATTAGGCTGTCGGCATCGAGCACGATCATGAAATCGTACTCGTCGCCGTAGCTCCGACAGAACTCCGCGATGTTGCCGGCCTTGCGGCCCGCATTGTCCTGGCGCCGCCGGTAGCGGAAGCGCGGCAGGCCGGGGCCGTTCAGGCGCGCCCAGGCCTCGATCCGCGCGAATTCATGCTCCTCCACCGCCGCGATGGCGCCGTCGCGCGTATCGGAGAGGACGAAGATGTCGATATCGGACCCGTCGCCGCCCCCACGCTGGAGCGAGCGGGCCATGACGCGAAGGGCGGCAAACACCGCCACCGCATCTTCGGCATGGATCGCCACCACGGCCGCCGTGCGGCTCAGGCCCGAGGCGGTGGCCGGCACCGTGGCCGAGCGGATCTCGATCGCGGATTTGGCCGCATCGCCGAACGCGACCGCCACGAGTCCGTAGACGTATTGCCAGGCGACGAAGGATTGCCACGCCATCACGAGGCCGAACAGGACCAGCACGGCCCAGCCCAAGGCGCCGTCGGGGCGTCCATAGGCGGACACGGCGAGCCACGCGATCGCCGCCGCGGTGGCCAGGGTCGGCACCGCCAGCAGGAGCCGCCGCCACAGGAGCGACGGCGCCTCGAACGAGGGCGTCTCGCTCGGCCGGCTCGCGGGAATCACCGGGTCCGGGATTCCGGCTTGGGATGCGTCGTGCGACAACCGGGTGATGGACATGGGGCGATGGACACTCGATCAAGGCTGAGATGGGCCGTCATCCGTCACGACACGAAGGGCATCGATGACACGGGACGACGGTGGAGACGAGCGTTCGGGACGCGAGCCCCTCTCGCGGCGGCAGACCTTGCGAACCGCGCTCGGTCTGACAGCAGGCATCATAATGCCTAGTGCCGTCGACCTGAATACCGCCAGAACGATGGCCGCCGACACTCTCGACCCACCGCGCGACGCGCCGATGACCTTCGAGGGCGTCGTGGCCCAGGCCCGCCGCCTCGCGGCCTCACCTTACCGGCCCGCTCCGGACGATCTCCCGGCCCCGCTCGCCGGCCTCAGCTACGACGGCTACCGCGCGATCACCTTCCGCCCCGACGCGGCCCCTCGCCTCGGTGGTTCGTTCTCGCTGCAGCTGTTCCATCGCGGCTTCCTGCAGAAGAAGCGCGTCGCCCTGTTCCTCCAGCCGCCGGACGGGCCGCCGCAGCCGATCCTGTACCAGTCGGGCCTGTTCGATCTCGGCTCCGACCTCGCCGGGCAGGACTTTTCCCGCGATCTCGGCTTTGCCGGCTTCCGGCTGCATCACGCCTTCGACGATAGGAAGCCGGCTCACCAGGAGGAATTCCTGGTCTTCCTCGGCGCCTCGTATTTCCGGCTTCGCGGAAAGACGCAGGAATACGGCCTGTCGGCGCGCGGTGCCGCGATCCAGACCGGCGGTCCGGGAGCGGAGGAGTTTCCGGACTTCACGGCGTTCTGGATCTGCGAGCCGAAGGCCGAGGCCCGCGCCGTCACGATCCTGGCGCTCCTCGATTCGCCGAGCCTCGCGGGCGCCTACCGCTTCGTGGTCGAACCCGGCGAGACCTCGCGGATGGTCGTCACCGCCTCGCTGCATCCCCGCGCCGCGATCCCGCGTCTCGGCCTCGCGCCGCTCACCAGCATGTTCTTGCACGGAGCGAACGGTCCGGGCGCGCGCGGAGCCGCGCCCTTCGACGATTTCCGGCCGCAGGTTCACGATTCCGACGGGCTGGTGGTGGCGACCAAGGACGACCGCCTATGGCGTCCCTTGAGCAACGGACGGCGCGATCCGCAGATCTCGGCGTTCCGGGTCGATCCCCTCGATGGGTTCGGACTTCTCCAGCGCGAGCGAAGCTTTGCCGCCTATCTCGACGTCCAGGCCCGACACGAGGCCCGGCCCGGCCTCTGGGTCACGCCCCAGGCGGGGTTCGGCGCCGGGGCGGTGCAGCTCTTCGAGATCCCGTCCCGCGAAGAGTACATGGACAACATCGTCGCCGCCTTCGTGCCGGCCGCACCCGTCACGGCGGGAAGCGCCCTCGACCTCGCCTACACGCTCGCCACCATCGGGGCCGAACCGGACACCGCCGTACTGAGCGCGCTCGCCCGGGTGGTCTCCACCCATGTCGGTTCGGCCGAGCGCCTGCGGCCGACCACGCCGCCGAGTCCGGAGCGGCGCCTCTACGTCATCGATTTCGAAGGACCGGGCCTGCCCACCGGCCCAGACGGTGACATCGCGGCCGAGGTCTCGGCCAGCGCCGGCGCCATGGTCGATCCGGTGGTGGAGCGGGTGCCCCAGACCGGGGGCTGGCGCCTCTACGTGGAATGGCGTCCGCCGACGCCGCTGCCGCCCGGTGACGTCATCCTGCGCGCGCGCCTCATGCGCGGCGGGCGTCCGATCAGCGAGACCTGGGACAACGCCGCCTGATCGCCGATTTCACGACTTGGCGAGTTGCCGCAGGGATCGGAACGGGAGCACCGGTCGGGGATTCTCAACTTGGAACACCACCAAGTTGCGGAGCCGCCCGGTTCCCTCAAGGCCTTAGAAGCGCCTCGGGGCGCGGCATCCGCCATCCCCCGGAGCAGCACCCTTGGCGATCGAGACCCCCTACCTGCGCTACACGCCCGCCGTCGAGACCCCTGACGCCGACGAGGCCGAGACCAGCCGGTCCCTGAACGAGACCATGCGCTCCATCAGCGAGACGACCCTCGCCCATGGCGGTCATGCCATCCGCAGCGTCCATGCCAAGGCGCATGGCGCCTTGAGGGCCGAGTTGGAGGTGGCGCCCGGCCTATCCCCCGAACTGGCGCAGGGCCTGTTCGCGCAGGCGGGGCGCTACCCCGTGGTGATGCGCTTCTCGACCATCCCCGGTGATATCCTGGACGACAGCGTCTCCACTCCGCGCGGCGTGGCGATCAAGATCGTCGGTGTCGAAGGCGAACGGCTGGAGGGGTCGGAGGGGGACGCCACCCAGGATTTCGTGCTCGTCAACGGGCCGGCCTTCTCGGCGCCGGGACCGAAGCAGTTCCTGGCGACCCTGAAGCTCCTCGCCAAAACCACGGATCGGGCGGAGGGGCTCAAGAAGGTCGCCTCGGCGGCGTTGCGCGGCGTGCAGAGCGCGGTCGTGGCGGCCACCGGTTCGCCGAGCCCGGCCCTGGCGACGCTGGGCGGACAGCCCGAGACGCACATTCTGGGCGACAGTTTCTACAGCCAGGTTCCGCTGCGCTTCGGCGATCACATCGCCAAGATCGCGCTCGTCCCGGTCTCGCCGGACCTGACGGCGCTCACCGACAAGCCGCTGGACGACACGAGCGCCCCCAATGCGATCCGCGAGGCGGTGCTGGCGCATTTCCGCCGCCATGGCGGCACCTGGGAGTTGCGGGCGCAGCTCTGCCTGAACCTCGACGACATGCCGGTGGAGGACGCCTCCGTGGTCTGGTCGGAGGCAACGAGCCCCTACCGCACCATCGCCACCCTCACCGCCGCGCCGCAGACGAGCTGGAGCGAGGCCCGCGCGGCTTTCGTCGATGACGGCCTGTCGTTCAGCCCGTGGCACGGGCTGGCCGCGCACCGGCCGCTGGGCGGCATCATGCGCATGCGCAAATCGGCCTACGAGATGGGCAAGCGCTTCCGGGCCGAGACAAACGGCCGCCGCATCGAGGAGCCGAGGAACCTCGACTCGCTCCCGGAGTGATGCCGGACGTTGCCGTGATGCGACAGGGCGGCGGCGATGGTCGATGCGGGAACATCTCGCCATTGACCCTCCCGTCGCGGCCGACCTAGCCTGACGATGACGGTTCCCCCTCGGGGGATCAAAAGGGAACGGGGTGAGGATCTTGCGTCCGATGCCGCGGCTGCCCCCGCAACTGTAAGCGGCGAGCCCATCATCAACACGTCACTGGAGCCTCCGGCCTCTGGGAAGACGATGAGAGGGCGGTGACCCGCGAGCCAGGAGACCTGCCGTCAGTCGTGGTCACACGCGAAACGCATCGGGCGGGGTGTCCTGGTGGGGTGTCGGGGCGTTCGCATGTCGCGA